>JBIIAI010000061.1:0-17174 GCA_044239965.1 Akkermansiaceae bacterium | reverse complement strand
TAGCGGAGGCGGATCGTCTTGGCGTGGCACATTGTGTGTTGGTGCCGCAAGAAGGCGAAGCAGTGATTTGTTAGGCCACATCGAGAGTGCTGCTGCCTGCGCTGAGTCGGCGCACATTGATCTTGGTATGGATGCGCTCCTTGAGCAAATCGATGTGGGAAATCACGCCAATGGTTTTGTTTTGTTGATGCAGGGACTCCAGTGTGGAAATCGCGGCATCGAGTGCATCGGCATCGAGCGATCCAAAGCCTTCGTCGATGAATAGGCTATCAATGCGTACATTGCGCCCAGCCAAATCGGAGAGCCCGAGTGCTAAGGCGAGGCTCACAAGAAATGATTCACCACCCGACAACGACGACATCGGGCGTGTGCAGTTGGCTTGGAATTGATCAATGATTTCCAGCGTGAGGTCGACATGTTCTTGGCGTTGCAAGCGGTAGCGTTCGGAGAGCTGTTGCAAGTGCTTGTTGGCATGGTGGGTGAGAATATCGAGCGAGACACCTTGGGCGAATTTTCGAAACTTTGAACCATCGTGCGAGCCGATCAAGCCGCGCATGATTTGCCAGATTTCGAGCTCCTTGAGTTGCTGCTCGGACTCGGCGCTGCGCCGTTCATAGGCTTCGCGTTGCTCTGCATCACGGCGCAATTTTTCTTCGAGTAGCGTGTGCTCTTTGGCGAGTTCGAGCATCGTTTGTTCGAGGGCTGCTGACTCATGGCGCAGGGTCGCACAAGTATCCGGATCAGGAGCATGAAGAGCCGCGAGTTCGGCGAGGCGCTGCTCGGCTGCTCCGAGCAAGGTGAGGCGTTGCTGTTCGCGTTTTTCCCAGTCGAGAAGCCAATCGTTGCGCGCGCGCAATTCTTCGTCTGTTAGCAAAGCTGCACGCAGGAATGAAAGATCTGGGAAGGAGCTCTGGGCAAGATTTTCGAGCAAGCGTTGCTCTTTCTGTTGTAGGTCGATGGTGGCATGTTGTGCTTGGCTGCTGAGCATCGTTGCTTGTGCCGTGACCCGTTCGATATTTGAACGTGCGTTGTCGCTCGCGGCTTGCAGTTGCTCTCGCGTTGCTGAGGGAGCAGCTTGCAGAGCCAGCATTTCTTCGAGAGTTTTTTCGGAGACAGCCAATTCGGTGATGAGTAGTTGGCGCAGTTTCTCGATGCTCGCCGACGAAGCCTGCGTTTCCTTTTGCAGTTGGGTTTCCTCAAGGCGTTGTTTTTCGAGCACATGCAACAGGTCTGCCAATTTCTGTGTGCCGCGCGGATAGTGTTGTGCGGATTTTTGCCATGCATCTAGGGCGAGAATCGGCGTAGAAAAGTCGGGGAGCTTGAGTTGAAAGGGATCGATGGATTTTGTCAGATCTTGCGTCAAGGTCTCGATCGTGGTGATCAGTTCTTGTCCTTGGGAAATTTTTTGCGCGCGTTGGTTTTGAAAGTCGAGCAGACGCTGGCTCTGATCTTTGGATTTTTGTTCCGCTTGCTCGAGGGCATGTTGGGTGTCGCGTGACTTTTGCTCGGCATCTGTCACTTGTTTCCATGCAAGCTTGAGTTCTTGCTCTTGCTGGGTGGAGAGTTGCAGGCGCTGCTCCAGATCGATGTCGATTTCCTGTGGCAGCTCGAGTTCGGTATGCAGACTGGCTGCCTGCGTCGAGAGTTGCATCAGGACTTGTTGTTTTACTGTGAGAGCTTGCTGAGTGTGCGTCAAATGCGTTTGTGTTTCGATCGCCGACTGCTGCCATGTCTGCACGGTTTTTTCTGCTGCACGCCAATGGGTTTCCGCTTCTTGTAGGGCTTGTTGGATGAGGGAAAGATTGGGTGCTTGCGCATTTGCTTGGCGCAGGGGATGATCAAGAGATCCGCAGAGCGGGCAAGTTTCGCCATCATGCAGAGCGGCGCGATGATCATCGAGGCTTGCTACGCGCTCCGCGAGGCGCAGGTGATCTCGTTTGAGTGATAGATCTTGCTCTTTGGATGTGAGTTGAAGTTTTGCTGCTGCGAGCTCGCGGTGCTCGGTTTCTTGTTTTGTGCGCAGGGAGTCAGCGGATGATTTCAGCTGGTTGATCTCCTGATTGTAGGTGTGAAGTTGATGACGAACGGCGATGAGATCGCGCCACTGTTGTTGCTGCTTGCGGCATTTGTCCAATGCGGTTTCGGCATCCAGTCCAGGCCATGGAGCAAGGCATGTTTTCAGGCTGGATTGATGTTGTTGCAGCTGTGCGATGCTTTGCTCGTGCAGGATTTTTGTTTGAGCGAGTGATTCGCGTGAGGCTTGGCTTTGTTTTTCCCACAAGGAAATTTCCTGATCGAGATTCGAGAGTTCTTGGGTGACTTGGGCGAGATTGCGGTGATGCACATGCAGCTCCAAGGCCTGTTGTTGGAGTGAAGGTAAGGCGTTTTCGAGTGTCTCGAGGTGTCGGTGTTCGGCAAGCCATTCACGAATTACGGACGATTGTTTTTCGCTATCGAGAATCGTTTGGCGCAGGCTTGTGAGCTGGTGATGGTGTTTTGTGAATTGGCATTCTTCGAGATGAAGGAGCTTCGTGAGTTGCTCCATGCAGACATCGCGAGCTAGGCTGACTTGCTTTGTGGAATCGTTAGCTTGCTGATGTGCAACGGTAGCCAGTTCTTTGACGCGGTCAAATTCGAGAAGATCAGCGGAGTAGGGGACTGCGCGTTGGTGCAGAGAGAGTTGTTCCAACCATGCTTGCTTAGCGGTCTTTTCGTCCAAGAGCAGTTGTTTGCGTTCGGCTTGCGATGCCTGTGCCAGTTGATTTTTTTGCCATTCTTCGCCCAAGCGCAAGCGTTGTTGGAGAGCAGAGGATTGGGTTTTGAGCTGATCGAGCTGTGTATTCTGAAGAGTGAGAGATTGTTTTGCTGCAAGGATCTCTTCTTCGCTGAGAAGCTGATAGTGGGCGAGCTCGGCGCGGATGGCGGATAGCTCGGACTCGCGGCGACCATATTCGGTATGAGCGAGAATGCCGAGTTCCGAATACATTTCGGTTCCTGTTAGGCTTTCGAGCAATTCGGCGCGTTCATCGGCACTGGCTTTGAGGAATCGAGAAAACTCGCCCTGCGCGAGCAAGACTGAGCGCAGAAAGCGCTGATAATTCAGGCCCGTGATGCGCTCGATCTCTTGCGTGCATTCGGTGGCCAAGCGATTCATCGGTTTTTCCTGCGCATCGTAGAGAAAGCGTATGGGCTTTTGAATGGTGCCATCGGCTTTGCCCTTTGCTCGGCGCAATTGCCATTCGGCGCGATAGATATCCTGGTTGACGGAAAACATGACCTCGGCGAGGCAGTCGGAGCTGTGTCGGCTCATCATGTTTTCGGGATTGCGATCATTTTGGTAGCGCGCCGCTTGACCAAAAAGCGCCAAGGTCATGGCATCGAGCAATGTCGATTTCCCCGCACCCGTTGGCCCCGTGATTGCAAAAATGCTAGCGCTGGCGAGTGGTTCTTTGGTGAAATCGACAACATGCTCTCCGCGCAGCGAGTTCAGATTGCGGAGTTTGATGCGGAGAATTTTCACCAGCCGATGATGCGCGATGGAGCACGAATGTAAAGGCGAAGTGCTCGTGAGTGGAGGATCCGCGATTATGTCAGACATGCTTGAAAAATCTGGTCAGTTTCGTCGGTAAGTGGCAGTATTCATGCATATGCTCCGCTCGCTTCTCGCCTTCACCGCCGGACTTCCTTTCATCATCGCGCCCACACAAGCGCAAGATGGGGGGCAACTCTACACGCTTTATTGTTCCGCTTGCCATGGTGCTGATGGCAATGGTGCGACAGGTGGGCAATTTCCGCCCCTTGCCGAATCTCCTTGGGTTCAAGGAAATGCGGAGCGCGCCATCAAAATCGTGCTGCATGGCCTCCATGGACCTGTCGAAGTGAAAGGCAAGACCTACAACCTCGAAATGCCACCACAAGGTGCTGCGCTCCCCGATGATCAAATCGCTGCGATTTTGACTCATGTGCGAGCATCATGGGGCAACAAAGCCACGCCAGTTTCTGCTGATCAAGTAAAAGCTACGCGCGCTGCAACGGCTGCACGCAAAGAGCATTGGACGGCTGAGGAGCTTCTCAAGCTCCATCCGTTAGAAAATGCCAAGCCGCCCGTGGAAAAATTGATTTCCTATTATTACAAGGGCAGCTTTCAATCGATGCCTGATTTTTCGAAGCTCAAACCCGATGCCGTGGAAGAGGAGCCTCTCGGCTTGGTGGACTATAGTTCCTACGCCAAGACCGATGGCTTTGCGATGATGTGGGAAGGCGAAATTTACACCCCTGATGGCAAGCATGAATTTTATCTGGATTCCGATGATGGGTCACGTTTGTTCATTGATGGTCAGTTAATTTGTGAAATCAAAGCGATTGGCCCTGCTGGCCGACTTGTTAAAAAATCGGTTTCATTGAAAAAGGGCATGCATAAGTTTCGCGTGGAATACTTTGAGTTTGCAGGCCAAGAGGCGCTCAGCGTGGGCATGAAACAACAAGGCTCCAATGGCATCAAGTGGTTCAGCAAGGAAAAGGGCAATGCGCAGTCGAAAACTTGGCCCGAAATCATGTTGGCCCCTACAGCGGATCGCGCGGTGATGTATCGCAATTTCATTCAGGGCACATCAGCCCGCGGCATTGGGTTCGGTTTTCCCGGAGAAATCAATATCGCATACAGCGCAGATCGGCTCGCGCCAGAGCTCTTGTGGACCGGGAAATTCATCGATGCCGGGCATCACTGGACTGACCGCGGAGTTGGCTATGAACCGCCAGCGAGCGAAGAGGTGACGCGCATCAGCAACAAATTGGCCTACGCATTCACCGAAGAAGCGGGCACTGCTTGGCCGGCAACAACGACCGCCACGCCGAATTTCCGCGGCTACAAACTCGATGCCAAGGGCAATCCGACATTTTCGGTGCAAATCGGCAATCAGCGTTTTCTCGACTCCTATGCTGTTGTTTCAGGTCCCACGCCCGCTTTGGTCCGAACGATCAAACCATCCGGTGAGGCAGCTAAGCCTGTCAGTTTGTTGCTATTGAGTGAGCATGATTTGCAGGCTTCGACGCCTCAATCGTTCCAAGCTGGTAAAGTCAAAGTCGAGGTTGAAGGCGGTGCCGTACGCTATGTGGCAGGTCACGCCATTCTCGACTTGAAAAACAGCGCGATCACCATCCGCTACACCTGGCAATAATCCCATACCTAACAATTTTTCATGAAATTCTTTTCTCTCTACCTTTCGACCGCTCTTGCAGCCTTCGCCGCTCCTCAGCAATCTGACTTTTATCAACGCCAAGAAATTCCCTTGCCCCCAGGTGAGATCATGGAAATCGGCTCGGTGGCACTATTGCCCGAGCAAAAAGTCGCGGTGGCAACTCGACGCGGTGACATTTGGATTTGTGAGGGAGCCTATGGTGATGACCTCAGCAAAGTGACGTGGAAAAAATTCGCCCAAGGCCAACACGAGCCATTCGGCATGTTCTGGAAAGATGGTTGGTTGTGGATGACACAGCGGCCCGAGGTTTCGCGCATCAAGGATTCGGACGGCGATGGTGTGGCTGACACCTTTGAAACGATTTGTGATGATTGGGGCATCAATGGCGATTACCACGAATACGCCTTTGGCACCGAGCCGGACAAAGAAGGCAACATCTGGATCACCCTTTGCCTCACTGGTTCTGGTGCGGCGAATTCCGACTGGCGCGGTTGGGCCGTGCGCGTGACTCCCGAGGGAAAAATGATCCCAACGTGCTCCGGCATTCGTTCTCCGGGCGGCATGGGCTTTAATGCCAAAGGCGATGTGTTTTACTGCGACAACCAAGGCTTGTGGAATGGTTCATCTTCCGTCAAATGGCTCAAGCCTGATTCGTTTCAAGGCAATCCGACAGGCAATAAGTATCACAAACTCGCCAATCTCCCTGCGCCGCCAGAGCCTGTATCAGGATCTCGCGTCGAGACTGAGCGTGCGAAGTTTCCTACATTTATTCCTCCCGCCGTGGTTCTTCCTCATGGCAAAGTGGGCCAATCTCCCACGGGCATCGTCTGCGATACCACCAAGGGCAAGTTTGGGCCATGGGCCGATCAACTCTACGTGGCAGAGCAATGTCACTCGCAAGTTCAGCGCGTGTGCTTGGAGGAAGTCAATGGCATCTACCAAGGCGCGGTGTTTCTTTTCCTTGAAGGATTTGAAGCAGGTCTCATCCCACTGCGTCTCGATCCAAGCGGCATCATGTTCAGCGGTGGATCCAATCGCGGCTGGGCTTCGCGCGGCTCGAAGCCATTTACCTTTGAACGTGTCAAATGGACGGGCAAAACTCCGTTTGAGATGTTGACCATGTTTGCCAAGCCCGATGGCTTTGAACTGACTTTCACCGAGCCAGTGGATGCCAAAGCGGCAGCCGATCTCGCAAACTACAAGATGGAAGCATGGACCTACATTCTTCAATCGAGCTACGGCAGCCCCGAGGTGGATAAGACCTCACCGAAAATCACCGCAGCCAAAGTTTCCCCCGATGGCTTAAAGGTGCGCTTGACGGTGGATGGTTGTGTGAAAGGTCACGTGCATCACTTGACTCTCAGCAATATCAAAGCTGCCAGCGGAGCTGAAATGTGGCATCCACAAGCGTTCTACACACTCAACGAGATTCCAGCGAAGTAAGATTGTGACTGTGGCGGAGGTGTCTCGCCTCCCTGCCTCATTGAATTTCACATTTCATCATCATTCGAGATCTTGATCATCTTGATAATCTTAAAATCTTGTGATGAAATTGCGGTGATTTTCCACGCCTACACTTTAGCAATTGGTAGCATAGACCGATTTGAAAGAGTGTGTTGTTTTGGTTGATTGTGGCAGGGAGGCGAGACGCCTCCGCCACGTTTAACGCATGACTTTTCCGCCGAGCGAGAGAATGCGGGCATTGCCCTTTGCTGACTCTGCTTCGGCGATTTGACCATCGCGCACATACATTTGCGAGAGCGCGGTCCACGCGAGAAGGTCGTTGGGTTTCAAGGTGGTGGCTTGTAGTCCACAGCCAATCGCTTCCTTGGTTTCGCCCAGCTTGAGCAGGCTCATGCCGAGTGCATGCCAGCCATCGAAAAATTCAGGATCGAGTGCCACGCATTGACGATAAAGCGCGACGGCCTCGCTGATTTCACCAAGTGCCAGGTGGCCGTTGGCATCGTCAAACAAAGCGTCGCGCTGTTCCATGATCGGGTGGCGTGAGCCGGATGATTACTGGATTTTCGCCAGTTCGTAGCGCTCGTTGATCCAAGCTTGGAAAGCCTGGATGCGAATGCTGCGTTTGGTTTGGTCAACACCACCGCTCAGCATGCTGTCAAAGTTCGGGTCCTTGACGATTTCGCGCTTGTCGACAACGGCGATAGCGGAACCATCGGTAGTGGTCACAACTTCGGTCAGTTCACCGGGAGTGGTGTATTGTGCTGCGGTAAAGAGAGCCTGAGCATCGGGGTGACCAGCGGGATTTTCCCCATTGCCAAAAGGATCGATGGTGATCGCAGAGAGGCCAGCTTCTTTGGCTGCATCGGCAAAAGATTTCTTAGCGGCAAGTGCCTCTTTGATCTTTTTGTGAGCTTCGTCTGCGGCTTTTTTCATTTCCTCACGGCCTTTTTCTTCGAGCCATTGCTTGCGCACTTCATCTTTGGCCTCCTCGTAGGTTTTCACGCGGGATTCTTCCTCGGCATCGAGGCGAGCGACAAACCAATCTGCCTCACCGATAGCGAGATAGTTGGTGAACTTTGAGAGTGGATCGCTGGTGACTTTGAGACTGAAGAGAAGTTGCTCGATGGTTTTATCTGTCTTGCGAGGAGTCAATTTCATGAGCTCCTCTGGCAAGGTGGTGGAAGAAAACAAATCGGTGACTTTCAATTCCCAGCCAAGGCTTTTCACTTCTTCTTCGAAGGTGCCGCCTTTGCTTTCGTCGAGATGGGTGAACAAGTCATCCATTTGAGCAGCTACTTCGAGTTCAGCTTTCTTGCGTTGCTCGGTGATCTTTTTATCTGCTTCCGATGGCTCAGGAGCGGGTTTGCCTGGCTCTGCTGTTGGCGGAGTGGGTGCTTTTTCGGCGCCTGCGGGATATTTCGGTGTGCCGACGACGTAGCTGAACTTGCGGCGATTTTCCGTCTTATAGCTGTCCTTGCGTTCTTCCCAATACTTCTTGAGTTCTTCTTCGGTAGGAGTGAGTTTTTTCGAAAATTCTTCCAGCTTCAAGTTCGCGTAGGAGATGCCGATTTTTTGACGGTTGGCTTGATAGAGCGCTTTGACTTTATCTTGATCTACGGAAATGCCGCTGGCGAGCAGTTCGCTCAGTTTCTCGTAGGTCAGCACATCTTTGACGAGCTGATAGACATCTTTTTCCGACATGCCGCTCTTGCCCAGTCGATTGAGGATGAAGCCTTCGTAACCCTCTTTGTTGAAAGATTTTTTGGTTGGATCTGTTGGGTCGGTCTCGGCGAAAACGGAACGCTCGCGGATGAATGTTTGAATCTCTTCCACGCTCGGCTCGATGCCGAATTCTTTGCCTGCACGTTGCAGCAGGATGCGACGTGTGAAAAATGATTTTTCGAATGCATCTTCGGACGCGGCTTTGTTATCAGCCATAGCCATCGAGAATTCATACATGGTCATCGCTTGATACGAGCTGAGTTGCTGGGTAAGGGCTCGCGAGGCTGGGCCCAGTTTGTTGAACTCGCTCTCATCATAGCTGACGTTATCAACAGTGATGACTTTGGACCCGCCGCCACCGTTGCGGAAATATTGTTGCGAGTCCATCAGCAGGAAGCCGATGAATACGGCGACGAGAGCGGCAATGATGACACCGGGGTATTTGCGAAGATTTTCAATCATGATCGGATCTAGGTATAATGCACCGTTCGGCGGTGCGGGCGCAAGTAAATCCTGCGAAATGATTTATCGCAATCATAATTGATCGAGAAATGAGCGGTTTTTGCGAAAAAAAAGCCGAAGAGCGCACCCACGCTCTTCGGCCGGCGACCTGCGTGCTGGGGGGGCACGCCGATCATGGTTTGGTTTTTTTTACACCCTTACATGAAAACGACAATGAAGTGTCGCATTTCATCAAGTTTGACATTGGGTTTACGCAATTGTTCAAAAAAATAGGAAAAATTTACAAAAAGATTCATTTGGCAGTGCTGAATTCCAAGCTATCGCCGGGATTGAGCTGGGTTTCCTTGAGAATTTCTCCTGCGGAAGTGACAAGCAATTTCCATTTGTCGCCCTGGCGGATGACTTCTACATCGAGGTCGCGCTGTTGCAACTTGATGTTGCGCAAAGCCATTTTGTCCCAGCCATCGGGCAGGCGAGGGGTGATGCGGAGTGATTGCAAACCTATGGGATGCAGTCCGAACAAGCCTTCGGTGAAGATGCGGCAATAGAGTGCGCTTTCGGAGGCGAGGTGACCTTGGCCGCCTTCGGGATAGGCTTCTACGGCGTAGGGCACGTGATTTCCTAACAGTCGACGTTTGGTGTAGCGTTGGAGGAAATCGAGCGCCTTGGCCGTTTCTCCGGCTTGGAACACGGCGCGCAGGGCGTAAAGAGTGGAGCGATCCCAGAATACTTTGCCGCCAGCCTCGGAAGCGAGACCATCGGGCGTCCACATTTTCGGGGAGAATAGCGCATCGATGGTGCCGGCTTTGCGATCAAAAATCCCCATCGACATCGGCATGCAAATCCACGAGCGCAGGGTGGTGTTTTCTTCATAATAGCGATAGGTCTCGAATCCATCGAGCGTTTTGCCAAAGAATGACTCGATGGCGGCGGCGATGGTTTTGGCTTGCTCGCGATACACCTTGGCCTCGTCGGGTTTGTTGAGAGAATCGGCGAGATCGGCGCTGGCGACGAGTGCTCCGAAGTAGAGGCTCGATGTGGTGAGGTTGGCTTTTCCTGCAGGGAGTCGACCTTCGAGTTCATCGGTGCGCGATGCCACAACGCCGTGTTCATTGAGTTGGCGTTTGCTGTATTCCAAAGACCAAGTGATGCCTTTCCAAAGTTCCTCGGCAATGGTGTTGTCGCCCAACGCTAAGCAGAAATACGAAGCTCCGTAAGCGAACATCGCGGCATCGCCACGATCTCCTGCGCCATTCCAAAAGCTGGTGCCTTCTGCGACGACCGAGGAGGGGATCGGCTTGTAGTCGGGCTTCATGAAAGCAATGTATTGTCGATAGGCATTCAGCGATCCATCAACGCCGCCTTGGTCACCGAGGTAGGGGAAAAATGGCCCGGCGTATTCAACGTTGTCGTTGCACCAAGTCGCGGCATAATATCGCAGGTTGCCGGGGGCGAGCATCAGGCCGCCACGGGTGTCGTTCATGGCCTCGGAAACCCGCCATTTGGCAAAAGTAAACGCGCGGTTCAATACGGGATCAGGCGTTTCTAATACAAGCGCTTGATTGAGTCCGCTGATGAAATCCATGCGCTTGGTGCGCTCGGCCGCAGCATCGGCAACGGGTTTTTCCTCGCCTTTCAGACTGGCGGTGAACGATACCGCGAAGCTCAGTGTTTTGTTGTTGGCGAGTTTTACAGGTTTTACGCCGTCACTTTTTGCGATGCTATGGTTGATGCCGTAGGGGCTTTCTTTTTCGCTGCTGAGGAGTAGGGGATCGACGGCGATCTCGACGGTCTTGCCGCTCTTGTTCGCGATCGTCCAGATGTCCCATGCGCTATAGGTATCGAACGAAGGAAAGGTTTCGCGTTTGACATCGAGCCCGCTGGCTTTGCCGATGAAGGTCAAGGTTCCATCGAGCAAGGCTTGATCGACGATGATCGGACCGAGCTCTTTGCCATCGACGCGGATTTTCGGCTCGGCCTCGGCTGCGTAGTGAACGATGTAGGAACCGTGGGTGTCGTTCGGCTTGATGCGCAACGAGGGCCATACGACATGGCGCTCGATGCTGAGCTTGCGGTCGGCATCGACGGCATACCAGACTTTTTGGCCGACGCGGCGACCGCCTTGTTCGATGAAATCTTTGTGCGGCAAAATGCTCTCCGCGACGTGCCACTCGGTGCTTTGGTCTTTGCCGAGCACCCAGCGCTGCGGTTCACTGGGAAGAGTGGCTTTGGGTGCATCGCCCGCGTAGGTGATCGTTGCATCGGCCCAGATGGCGTGGTCCGAGGTTTTATTGCCTAGGTCATCGACTTCCAAACGCAGTTCTTTTACGCCCGAAAGATCTGCGGAGAGCGTTTCCGGGGCTTGTCCGACTTTCATTTCTTTCGACTCGGCGAGGATTTTACGGTCGCCCCACACGCGGAAGCGCACGGCACCTGGATTGGCATCATTGACGCCGACTTTGGTGGAAAACTTTGTTGCTTTGCCGTCGAGCGCGATCACAGCGAGAGAGGGTGCATGCGTGCCGAGGCCTTTTTCGTAGGTTTTCCCGCTCATGATGATCGGTGTGCCGTCCACATCTTTGCCAGCCTGTACTTTTTCCCATCCAGAGCTGAATAAGCTGAGGTCGAGTTGGTCGAGAGAAATTTCGGCGGCATGAATTGAGCCATGGGCAAGGAAAAATCCCGCTCCGAGTGTTGCGATGGTAGAGAATTTCATGAGAAAATGAATGATGTTGTGATACAGAACCTTGCTGATCTGTGACGGCGGATTGTCACAGTCTGGAGGGGCTTGTCTAGTGCGATCGGCGATTTTTTTCCTTTCGATTGCGATTTTTGGAAAAATTTTCTAAGGTTTCTTTCGTGGGTGTGTCTTTTCCTATGAAGGCATGAATGCAACCACGCAACCATCATGGAAAATGCAAGCAACACACGGTTCTCCACTCTCCGGTCAGCCGCAGAAGCTCTGAGATCCTCCGACACGATGACTGAGAACAAGCCGAGCATCCGAGACATTTTCGATTCCGAGGAATCGGCGCTGCTGCGTTTTGCCTATGGCATTTGTGGGCAACGCGAGACGGCCGAAGACATCGTGCAAGAGGCATTTTTGCGACTCCATGAACACTGGGACGAGGTGCAGAACCCTCTGGCTTGGTTGTATCGATCGATTCGCAATCTGGCGCTCAATCACATTCGCGATCACCGCAAGGAAAGTCCGATGCAAGATGGCGAGGAGTGGCAGAGCGAATCGCCGATGGCATCTGAAGTCCTCGGAAAAATGGAAGCCGTTGGCGTGTTGCGCATGTTGATGGCGGACATGCACGATGAAGATCGCAACATTATCGACCTCAAGTATCATCGCCAGATGAGCTACGAGGACATCAGCAAACGCACCGGACTGACAGTCAGCAACGTTGGCTACAAATTGCATCACTTGCTCAAAAACCTCGCCGATTCGCTGCGGCGCATGGGAGTCGAAGGAGCAGAAGGATAACAACAAACATTTTTATTGGATAAATCTATGAACGAAGATCAAACAACACTGAACCCTGTGGGCGATGACGCCATGGAAGCGCGCATTGTCGCCTGGGTTCTCGGGCAGTCCTCCGCATTCGAGGCTGCCGAACTGGAAACATGGTGCGAGACGCATCCGGAGTGGCGCGTCTATCAACGTCGCATGCTCGCGTTGCATGGTCTGCTAGGCCAAGCTGTGCAACCTTCGGCTGACTCCACATGGAAACTTTCCGATCAGCGCCGCGCTGCCCTAGATGGCATTCTTGGTACGAAGGATGTAGTAGTTGAAGCGAAACAACAAATGCGAAAAAAACGTTGGTGGCCGCAGTTGGCAAAATTCGCGGCCTTGTGGATGGTAATTTTGTCCGTCGCTTACACAGCTTTTCTGGGGATTTTTGGTAAAGTCGGCGGAAAAGCTTCGATGCCACCAGAGGTCGCGTCCTATTCCCGAGAGATGCCAGCAGAGATGAATTCGCCCATGGCTCCGTCGGTAGAAATGGGGAATGGCGATAACTTTGGCGATGGTTGGGCTGAAAAAAAAGAACGCCAGACCGTTGCAAAACGCATGGCCGTGCCATTGGATGCACCTGTCGCAACGGATGGATCATTGGCGTTTCAGAAGAGTGAAGATCAACTTGCGACATTGTCAGATCGTGATAATCAAGTGATGACCAAGGATGAAAGTGGCAGCGTGCCGAAGCCTTCGCCAGCCAGTGCTCCAGCAGCAGCTCGAGCTATCGTCACGGCGACTGACAAATGGTATAGTAAGAGTGAGGCTGACATTACCGGTAGTGTCATGGCGGGGAAACAGATCGATCAAATGGTTGGAGGGGGAGGTGGTGAGAAAACTGCTGAAGTGATTACTGATCCGATTCCAGCGAGCGCTGCCATTCCTGAAGAGGAAGCTCAGCAAGGAGACGAGGTGAGGCGGAGGCTTTATGGGGCCGAGGGAAAATTCAACCTCGGACAAGCTGACGAAGCGAAAAAGAAAGCTGAGGAGCTCTTGCGTATTGATCCGAATAACAAAGATGCTAGGCATATACTGGAAGATGTTGCTGCATCAAAAACGGATTATTACCGCTCGGCTTACGATCACACTCGTGCGGAAATGTTGATGGAAGTTGATGAGGCCTGGAAATTAACTATACCTGATTCTATCGATAAGACGATCACTCCAAGCGTCGCTGCATTAGGAGAGTTAAGTGAAATTCAGAAACTGGAAAAAGCATACAATGAGCTCAGTGATGTAGTAGAGGAAAAACGAAAACGGAGAGACAATATGTTACGCCGTGCGCCTGGCATCGTCCGTGATAGCATTGTTCCTCAATCAGAAATCAGTGAGCAAAGTATGATGAGTAAGGTCGAAACTACTGCCGAGTCTTCAAAAAACAGGATCGCAGAGCTATCGAGTATAGAAAAAACTTTAGAAAAGCTCCCTACGGACGAAGTGTTGCGTTATGCCGGTAATTTGGAAATGGCAAGTGACACCATGAAGCAAAATGTAGAGTTGCTGCAAAAAAATATACGTGAACAAGCTAAAATTGGACGAGCCACTGACGATCAAAATTCAGTAAAAATCCAAGCTGAGATCGAGCAATTGAAAAAAAATCTTAGCGTTCAAGTCGAAGAACTGAAGCAGTCAATCAAGGCAGATGCAGAAGCTGAAATGCAAAAGCTAACAAAGGCAGAAGAGTCGCTAGCAGTTTTGCGCGAAAAAAATAAGGAGCAAAGTATATTGATGTCGCAGTATTCTACGGTGCAGGCTGAGTTTGTGGTTCAGCAGAAATTACTCGAAGAAATGAGAGAAAAGCTGCAGCAAATGAAAAAGGATCAGCCTGTCGTAGCTAAACCGAAAGTGATGTCGGTAGTAGATGAAATCTCCACTACCACCGAAGCCTACTCTACCTTTTCCCTTCGCGTCAGTGATGCTTCATTCAAGCTATCACAGGCTGCATTGGCTCGTGGTGAACGACCAGCTCCCGAGTCGGTGCGGGTCGAGGAGTTTTACAATGCTTTCGACTACGGAGATCCAGTGCCCTCGGCGAAGGAACCGGTGAGTTGTTTCATGGAACAAGCCGCCCATCCACTTTTTGCTTCGCGAAATCTTGTGCGTGTCAGCATGCGCACGGCCGCTGCGGGACGGAGTGCCGGACAGCCCTTGCATCTTACATTGCTCGTTGATCAATCGGGTTCGATGGTGCGTGCCGATCGTTCAGCGGTGATGAACGCGGCAATTGCCGAGCTCACAACTTTGCTCGCGCCGCAAGATCAGGTGTCGATTGTAGGCTTCGCTCGCACGCCTCGATTGATCGCAGAAAAAATTCCCGGCAACGAGGGCGAGCGCATTCGTCAAACTCTCGCGGAGATCCCGAGTGATGGTGGTACGAATCTGGAGCAAGCGATGGCTCTCGCGCAGGAAATTTCTCAACGTCACATGCAGCCAGGTGCACAAAATCGAATTCTACTGATGACGGATGGCGCGGCCAATCTCGGCAATGCCAAACCCGAAGAATTGGCAGAACGGGTGAAGTCGATGCGTCAGAGTGGTCTCGCATTTGACATCGCCGGTATCGGCACCGATGGGCTGAATGATGAGCTTTTGTTAGAGTTGGCGCGTCATGGCAACGGGCGCTATTACGTTGTCAATCGTCTCACCGATGCCAGCGATGGCTTTGCCAAGCAACTTGCTGGAGCCTTTCGTCCCGCAGCAGAAAATGTCAAGGTTCAGGTGCATTTCAATCCTGAGCGGGTGAGTCGCTATCGGCTCATCGGTTTTGAAAAAGATCGACTCAAGACCGAAGATTTCCGCAATGACGCCGTGGATGCCGCTGAGCTAGCCGCCGCCGAAGCGGGTCAAGCGATCTATCAGGTCGAGCTATTGCCAGATGGCCGCGGCGACATCGGCGAAGTGAGTGTGCGTTTTCGCGATACGGCATCGGCGCAGATGGTGGAGCGGAAATGGACCATCGCGCATCAACCATCGGCACCCGCTTGGGATCGTGCATCTCCCTCGATGCAGTTGGCAGGCCTCGCGATGTTTGCTGGTGAAAAACTCAAAGGTGGTGCTGTTGGTGAGATGGTGACATTTCAAGATTGGCAAGCACTGCGCGCCAATGTGCAGCAATACTACCGACAAAATCCTCGCGTCGCTCAACTGATGGAGATGATCCGCCAGATCGAACCATAATGCGGCGCTCAACTGATTTTACCTTCCTTTTACAATCTCCTTATCCGTTCACAACGTTTTTCTTTGAACTATGAAAACTATCCTAACCGTTTTTTTGCTAAGTCTGATGACTTTTGCACAAGATGCTCCACCAGCCGTGGTGCCGCCTTCGAGTGAAGGCGTGATGATCGTGCCCATCGACGCGGCGCGCAAAGTCGTGCCCGTATTTTTCTCGGCGGATGCGAAGGTCTCCGTGCAGGTGTTTCACGATCGTGTGGAGACGGAAAGCCGTGTGGCGGTGCAATTGCACCAAGGCAAAGCAGATGTCTTTAGTCTGGCTCTCACGGGAACTGGTGAGGTGGCAACAGTGACGGGGGATGGCTTGCGTGATTGGGCTGTTCGCGTTGGCGAAGCTGGTGTGCGTTATTTGGATATTCGTGCAAATGCCGACGCTGCCGCTGATCGAAAAAATTGGGAGTTCGTGGTGAAGTCCGTTCAGCAGTCCGATGCCGCCACAAGGCAGATCGATGTGCTACTGCCTGGCAAAGGTGCGGCTGTCGGCTATTCGATGCATGTGACGATGATTGATGAGGGCAAGCAAGCGCGCGTGTTGAAAGCGGATGGTTTGTCGCCTGTCGAAAAGTCGCAAGGCCGTGAATTTGTAGGTTCGGCCCAAGCTGCGTTGACTCTCGATCTCAGTGAAAGTGATGGTGTGATTTCTCTGCAACAAGCAATGCTTCAGGGCAAACTTGCCGCGGATGGCAATAGCATTTCCTTTACGCTGAGTGCATCAGCTATTGTGCGACGTGCTGGTGCTGCCGTAGAGTTGTTAGGTGGTGGCGCAGCCTTGGTCGATGCAAGTGCGGGCGATGGTTGGCATGTGCAATTGCGTCCTGTGGGCGATGGATTTGTGTATGACTTGGTCGCGGATCGCGAAGGTGAAATACCGCTGCAACTGCGCTTCGATGTGCCCGTGGTGCAGGATGGCGACTGGCGCGTGGTCGATGCGCGATTACCCGCCGGAGTGGTGGTGCCGATGTGGCTCGAGGGTCTTGCAACGGCGGTCAAGTTTGATGCGCAGCGTCCTGTCGTGCCGATGCCAGATGCCGCCAACTGGCGAGGTTTTTTGCCTGCTGATGGAAACATTTCGTTTGCCTGGCGCACGAGTCGCAATGTCGAGGATGGTGCATTGTTTTTCTCCAGTGCCGAGGTCTGTGATGTTCGCTTTGGCAGTGGCTTGCTGCGACAATTGAGCATGATGGATTTTCGCATTTTGCAGGGGAAACTTCCCGAGATTATGATCGCTCTCGATGGCCCAGGTGAAGTGCTTTCCGTACAAGGTGAGCACATCGTAGGTTGGTCTGTGAAAGAAAATGCAGGCAAGCGCAGCTTGGTCTTGCAGTTGAATCGGCCGATGGAAGGAGCTGGGAAAATTATCATCGAGTCGCAAGCCGCTCTCACTGATTTCCCGTGCAAAACGAAAGTATTGCGTTTGCTTCCTCAAGGCTCATTGCGACACAATGGTTGGTTGCGCATTGCCAATGAAGGGGCCGTGAAGTTGGAGGTGTTAGAGCCGACGGGATTGATCCAAGTCGCACCAGAACAGTTTCCCTTGCCTGCGAAAAATTTGCGCCAAGCTTTCGTCTATCGTT
>JBIIAI010000200.1:0-5181 GCA_044239965.1 Akkermansiaceae bacterium | reverse complement strand
CTCACCACATGGGTGGACGGCAGCATCGAGCTCAAAGAAGTGCCTGTCATCCAACTGTTAGGCAAGCCCAAACGCAAACTTGAATCCGCCTTCGAGCTATCGAAGGATGGCACTGTGACGCTCGCCATCGAAGGCGCAGACAATGCTCGCATCGAACTCAATGGCCAAGAGCTTTTCGTTAAGGAAGGCAAAATCAGCCAGCCACTGAAAGCGGGCCGACACAGCGTGCGACTGCTCATTCCCGAGCCCTCAAACGCTCGCCCCCGTGTGCGCCTTTTGGATGCTACAGCCAAACCGATTCACGAATGATTGCTCCATGGTCCGAGCGAATGGAGCTTGCAGAAGAATGACAGAATCCAAAAAATTGCCTTGGCATTCCAGCGAATTTGCGCAAACTGCGCGCACATGAATGCAAAACCCATCATGACACTACTAGCGGGAGCTTTGCTTGCTTCTTGCGGAAAAACCACTAGCACAAGTGTCGCACTTCCAGCGGATCCTATCACCATGCAAGTCTACGGAAAATTACCCGACGGTCGTGAAGCGAAAATCTTCACGCTCACGAACAAAAACGGCGTTATTGCCAAAGTCACCGAATACGGCGCCATCCTCGTTTCGGTCGAAGTCCCAGACAAAAACGGCGTTGTCGCCGATGTCACCCACGGCTACGATACCCTCGATGGTTGGTTGACCAATACCAGCTACTTCGGCTCCACGGTCGGACGTTTTGGCAACCGCATCAAGGACGGAAAATTCACTCTCGATGGCAAGGAATACACTCTCGCCACCAACAATGATCCCGGCGGTATCCCCTGCCATCTGCACGGCGGCCTCAAAGGCTTCGATAAAGTTCTCTGGACCGGCAAGCAAGTCGATGGCGGTGTAGAATTTACCTATCTCTCCCAAGACGGCGAAGAAGGTTATCCGGGCAATCTCTCTGTCAAAGTAACCTACTCGCTCAATGACAGCAACGAGCTCAAGTGGGAAGCAGAAGCCACCACCGATGCACCAACGGTTCTGAACGTTGTTCACCACAGCTACTGGAACCTTTCCGGCGATCCTACGGCCACGATCAACGATCACGTATTGCAACTCGAAGCCGATCATTATCTGCCCACGAATGCGGGCTTGATTCCTACTGGCGAAGTAGCACCTGTCGTTGGCACGCCGCTTGATTTCACCAAAGCCACCGCGATTGGCGAACGCGTCAATGCCGACTTTGAAGCCATCAAACTCGGCCTCGGCTACGACCATTGCTGGGTGCTACGCAAAGCCGATGGCGTGCGTCTCGCTGCTCGCGTCAAAGATCCCAAATCCGGTCGCGTTATGGAAGTCTCCACCAACCAACCTGCGATTCAGTTCTACGGTGGCAATTTCCTCGACGGCAAAGCGATTGGCAAAAAAGGCGTCGCCTACGCTCACCGCACCGCGTTTTGCTTGGAAACGGAAAATTATCCCGATGCTCCGAACAAGCCAAACTTCCCCACGGCTGTGCTCAAGCCCGGTGAGACGTACAAGCACACGATGATCCACAAATTCAGCGCGGAGTAATTTTTTTGATCGAACCTATATGAATTCTCTCTTTTCATTACTCGCCGTCACGGGCTCGGAAACAAAAGCCATGGGCACGCTCGACATCGTGCTCTTCCTCGTCGCCGTTGTCGGCGTCATCGCTTTCGGCATCCGCCAAGGCAACAAAGAAACCGCAGGTGAATCTGATTCTGGTGGTGCCGCAGGCTACTTCCTCGCAGGCCGCGGACTGACATGGTGGCTAGTCGGCTTTTCGCTGATCGCCGCAAACATTTCTACGGAACAATTCGTCGGCATGTCGGGACAAGCCGCTGACTGGCTCGGCATGGCCATCGCTTCCTACGAATGGATGGCAGCTGTGACCCTCGTCGTCACTGCGTTTGTTTTCCTACCAAAACTATTGCGCTGCGGCATTTACACCATTCCTGAGTTTCTCGAATACCGCTACGGTGTTTTTTCGCGCTCGGTGATGGCAGTCAGCACGCTGATCATTCTTGTAGGTGTTCCCACCGCATCGGTGATCTATTCTGGTGCCAAAGTGGTATCCGTGTTCTTTCACGACATTTCTGTCGCAGGTCTGGATCTCGGATCGATCACCGTTGGCTGCTGGATCATTGGCGGTTCTGCCGCTGTTTATGTTTTTGTAGGTGGTCTCAAAGCATGCGCTTGGACCGACCTGATCTGGGGTGCTGCGCTAATTGTCGGAGGCGGTGTCGTGATGTGGTTAGCATTTGGAGCCATGAGAGATGCCGACCCAAATGAGCTCATCCTTACCAAAGTCAACAATTCTTCCGCTACCGTCGAGGACATCAAAAACGCTGGCGCATATGAACGCTTCGTTTTACTCAATGATGGCAAGGACGGCGAAGCCGTTGCTGTGGCTGGTGAAAACCTCGAGGGCGGCAAGCTGCACATGAAGCGCCCGATCACAGACCCTGCGATTCCATGGACTGCTCTCATGTTAGGACTGTGGATTCCTAACTTTTTCTATTGGGGACTCAATCAATACATCGTGCAACGGACTCTTGGATCCAAGTCTCTCGCCGAAGGTCAGAAGGGCATCATTTTTGCTGCTGCACTCAAACTGATCATTCCCTTCATCGTCGTCATCCCTGGCATTCTTTGCTTCAACCTGTATCGCGGAGACCTCGCAGGGGAAGCTACAAAGAAAAACACCCCCATGATCGAAGCTATAGCCAGAGGTGAAGCCACGGTCTATCCATTCGCTGAGAACTTTGCGAAAACCAATCCCGAGCAAGCTGCTACCGTTCTGGCCCACAATGCCAAGATCGCCGGTGTGCCCGTTCCCGCAACGGACAACTCACCCGCTACTCTCGCCGCCGCGAACAATGACATTGTCAGCGCAAGTAGTGCCGCCAAGGGTAACAAACTCGTAGGCTACGACTACGATGCCGCCTTCCCGATCTTGCTACGCAATCTCATGAAACCAGGCATCACTTGGTTTGTGCTCGCTGCAATCTTCGGTGCCGTTGTTTCCTCATTGGCATCCATGCTGAACTCTGCTGCAACTATCGCAACAATGGACATTTTCCAGAAGTTCAAGAAAGACGCGACGCAAGACCAATTGGTCAACGCAGGCAAAGGCTTCACCTTGTTGTTCGTGCTCATCGCTTGCATCATCGCCCCCTTCCTCGGCAATCCTGCGTTTGGCGGCATCTTCACGATCATCCAAGAGTTCCAAGGCTTCATCAGCCCCGGCATCCTCGCTGTGTTCCTCTTCGGATTCCTTGCTCCACGCACACCACGCTACTTCGGCTGGCTTGGCATCATCGTGAACATCGTTCTCTACGGAGCAATTAAATGGTTCGTAGGACCAGCACTCTGCAACAACGGCATGTGGTTTGCTTCCGAAATCACATTCCTTGACCGCATGAGCATCTGCTTCCTCGTGATTGTCCTCATCGGAGTGATTCTCAACTTCGTCAATCCGCTCCAAACTCCAGCGAAGCTTCCCGTGTCGGAAACCATCGCACTCGAGTCTTCGAAGGTGGCCAAGATTGGTGGTGTCGCGGTGATCGCCGCCATGCTCGTCCTCTACTACATCTACTGGTAATTTCACCCGAACTTTCCCTGCCCTGCCTTTGCAAAAAGGCAGGGCATTTTCTTTTACAACCACACTTTTCTGCGTTATCACTGCACCTCCCACATCGTCATGAAACGACTTCTCGCATTTCTCTTTCTCAGCTCTTTCCTCTATGGCCAGCAGGCCGATTGGGAGAACCAAGCCGTTTTCCGAATCAACAAGGAAGCTCCTCGCTCCACTTCGATGCCATTTCCCACCAAGGAAGCTGCCAATGGCAAACTTCGTCTTGAATCCCCATGGTGCAAGCTCCTCAACGGCAACTGGAAGTTTCATCACACCGGCAATCCTACCACGCGCCCGCAAGGCTTCGAAGCTGTTGCGTTCGATGACTCTTCATGGAAAGAAATCCCCGTCCCTGCAAACTGGCAACTCCATGGCTACGGCGCACCTTTGTATACAAATATCACCTACCCGTTTGCGAAAAATCCTCCTTTCGTGATGGGGGAACCGCCACAGCATTTCACCAATTTCCCTGTCGATAACCGCAACCAAGTGGGCTCCTATCGAACCAAGTTCACGCTACCCGCTGAATGGAAAGGGCGTCGCACCGCCATTGTTTTTGGCGGCGTCGATTCGGCATTTTATCTTTGGCTCAATGGCAAAAAAGTCGGCTATTCCGAAGACTCGCGCACCCCCGCCGAGTTCGATCTTACATCTTATCTCCAAGAAGGCGAAAATCTGCTAGCGGTCGAAGTCTATCAGTATTCCGACGCTTCTTATCTCGAAGACCAGGACATGTTCCGCCTCTCAGGCATTTTCCGTGATGTCTATCTATGGTCATCCGCAGCGGTAAATCTCCGCGATTTCTGGATCAAAGCGGGATTGACCGACGATTACAAAAAAGGAACTTTGGAGTTCGTCGCGGATGTGAGCAACAAGTCCGATGCCGAAGCCAAAGCCTCTGTTTCGTTAGAACTAACAGCACCCGATAACAGCAAAATCTCGGTGCCCAACATTGATCTCACAATACCTGCCAACAAAACTTCCGAGCAATCGGTGAAAGTCGATAGCATCGAAAACATCCAAGCATGGTCCGCAGAATTGCCGAACCTCTATGCGTATGAGATCACCGTCAAAGACGCAACTGGCAACGTCATCGCTGTGCACACGGGTAAAACTGGCTTCCGTCGCAATGAAATCAAGAACGGACAGTTTCTCCACAATGGCCAGCCGATTTTGATCAAAGGAGTAAACCGCCACGATCACCATCACCTCACCGGTCACTATGTGAAACGCGATGACATCAAGGCCGACTTGCTGCAAATGAAGCGCGCAAACATCAATGCAGTGCGAACCGCACATTACCCTAACGATCCAGCACTCGTCGAACTCTGCGATGAACTCGGATTCTACGTCGTGGCCGAGGCGAACATCGAGTCACACGGAATGGGCTATGATGCGGCCTCACTTGCCAAAGATCCCAGCTGGTATGAAGCTCATCTGGATCGCATGAAAAACTTGTTAGAGCGCGATAAAAACCATCCATGCATCATCATGTGGTCGATGGGCAACGAAGCGGGCGATGGCGAAAATTTCGTCAAGATGTC
>JBIIAI010000199.1:0-5186 GCA_044239965.1 Akkermansiaceae bacterium | reverse complement strand
GATGGCGCACCGAAGTAGCGTTCCGCTGCGGTCATGATCGCATGCATTCCGGCACCACCTGTATCCACAAGGGTGCCGTCAATGTCATACAACACGAGATCGAAGGATAATTCCAAGGAACTGCGCTGACTCATATCGATGCCTTAGTCTTTCGATTCCTCAGCAGTTGGTGTTCCTGCATCGTCGGAAGCATCGTCTTCGTCCAACTCAAGATGGGACTCGTCGAATTCATCAACATCTTCATCATGGTCGTCGTCTTCTTCCATCAACTCACCATGGAACAAATGGAACTTGCGCTTGCGTTGACCTTGCGGCAACGGCGAGAGTGTCATCGCAATCACACGACCGCCCAAGCGCGGAGCTTGGTCCACGTTCGACATTGTTTTGAGGTCTTCGATGATTTTCGTCATCGCCACAAATCCCAAGTCTTTGTGCGCGTTTTCACGGCCTTTGAACTGGATGATCACGCGCACCTTGTGCCCTGTATCGAGGAAGCCCTCGACGCGGCCCATTTTAATATTGTAGTCGTGCGCACCGGTGCCGACGCGCAACTTGATTTCCTTCATCCGTGTTGCGGATTTGGATTTCTGCTTTTTGAGCTTGGCTTGTTCATACTTGAACTTTCCGTAGTCGATGATCTTGCACACTGGCGGATCCGCCTGTGCTGCGATTTCGACGAGATCGAGTCCGACAGATTGCGCCTTGAGCAAGGCATCCCGCACGTTCATGACGCCGAGTTGCTGACCATCAGGCCCGACCACGCGGATCTTCGGCGCACGGATTCGGTCGTTGACACGTGTTTGATCGCGGTTGCCCATGCGACCGCCCTTCGATTGGTTTGATTTCGTTTGTTTGCTTATGGCTTTAGTCCTCCAGTGGGTTCATGCTGCGCCCCAGTGACTGAGACATCGAAGTGATGCCGCCAGCAGGGCGAGAGTGGTGCGTGCGGGTCTCTGATCATGACACATGATGTGGGATCAATAAAGCATGATTCTCCACCCAACTCATTGGGGGGATTAGGAATTCATGCGTGGAACCTGCGGTAAAATTCATCAAAAAAAATCTTTCAGCCATTCGGATGATTACATCCATACGCTGCACAGATACATAGATAACCAATATTCCACGTGAACGCAAGCGAAAAATCAAAACGATTGATTTTCTGAAAATCTGAAAATTTCACTCGCTCACGACTGACTTTATGGAGACTCCGGAACGCCCAAAATCACACGAGTTTGTTTCCCCAAACTCACAGCGATTTCTCCCAACAAAGCATGCTCTTTGTATTTCCCTCTAACACCCACGTCCATCGTCGCATAAGTCAAAGTTGTATTTGGATCTCTAAATTCTCCCTGGCGCACAAATACTGCTGATTGCAAAAGATTGACCGCTTCTTGCTCGCTCGCCGCGCCCCACTTACTTTGAAGCCCAACTTCGGCTACTACTTTTGCCATAACCTCTGGCTTCGTCAGCTGTTCCTCAAGACGCTTTTGCAACTCACCACGCTGCTCGGTTGAGGTTTCCTCATTCAACGGAAAGGGCACCCACTGGCTATCTGCACGATTTTGCCTCATCCACCAAATACCGACAACTCCCGCGACACCCAGAAGAACACAGACAGCTAAACCAATCAAAATCAAGCGTTGCATCTGTGACGATAATAACGCATCACGAGCGCGCGCCAAGCACATTTTTTCCCATGACGTTTCCTCCGACCACTGCCACCGTTCACACTCTTCCCAACGGGCTCACACTGATTCTCGATCCCCATCACGATCACCCTGTCATTAGCACGCAATTGTGGGTGGAGACAGGCTCGATTCACGAAAATCAACTACTAGGCGCAGGTCTCTCCCATTTTCTCGAACACATGGTCTTCAAGGGCACCGCGGCCTATGATGGCACCGCGCTCGCCTCTGTCGTGCAAGCTGCTGGTGGTCACTGGAATGCCTACACCACCTTCGATCGCACCGTTTATTACATCGATGGCCCCGCCACGGGCGTCGAGAAATTTCTCCACGTTCTCACCGAAATGGTCTATCGGCCCACACTGCCCGAAGATGAATTCGAGATGGAAAAAGACGTCATCCGCCGTGAAATCGACATGGGGCTCGATGACCCATCGCAAGCTGGAATGCGCTTGCTGCTCGATACCGCCTTTCGCCACGACCCGCGCCGCCTTCCAGTCATTGGTTATCGCGCCAGCTTCGATGCCATCACCCACCAAGACCTCGTGAGCTATCATCGCGAACGCTACACCACCAATCGCACGTTTTTTGTGCTATCCGGTGATTTCGATTCCACAGAAGCGATCGCTATGATCACAAAGCTCACAGCCGATCTTCAGCCCGGACCGGCGCGCGAGCCATTTTACGCCATCGATCCTCCACAATGCTCACTTCGCCAAGCCGCGGACGTTTTTGCCATCCCTTCGAGCCGCCTTTGCCTCGCTTGGAAAATCCCCGCCATGGGTCATCCTGATGCTCCGATCTACGATGTTCTCGCCGCGATGTTAGGGCGCGGTCAATCGTCCCACCTCTACACTGAACTCCGAGAAAAACAGGAACTCGCTCTCGAAATCGCCGCCTGGTCATGGAGTGGCAACATCGGCGATGGACTCTTTGCCATTTCCGCCGAGTGCCAACCCGAGCAGCGCGAACGCTTGATCGCAGCGATCCGTGAAGAAATGATTCACTACCAACAAGTCGATTTCACCGAAGCGCTTGAGCGCGCCAAGCGTCAAATCATGGTCTCGCAATTCCGCTCACTCACGACCGCTTCTGGACGCGCCGCTGATCTCGCCGGCAATTGGCACGAGGCTCGCGATCTCCAATTTACCAAAAACTATCTCGCACTGATCGAGCAAGTCGATGCCGCTGCCGTATTGCGCTGCTTGCGTGATCTGGATGACCGCAAGCTGACCATCACCCAGCTCAATCCCCTCAGCGAAGCCAACGCGAAATCAAACAGCGTCGCCCCGCAAAGCAAAGTCGCCCATCAATCGATCACCCTCCGCAATGGCATTAAAGTTGCGCTATTTCCTGATTCGCGCCTGCCCATTCTCAGCCTGCAAACGGTCGTCCGCGGTGGACTATCGCGCGAGACGGCTGAAATCGCCGGCATCAGTTCACTCCTCGCCTCCACCTTGACTCAGGGCACCACCTCGCGATCAGCCTATCAGATTTCCTCTACCCTCGATCGACTCGGAGCCTCCTTGCACGCTTCCACCGGAAACAACTCCGTCTTGCTCCACGGCTCATGCCTGACCCCAGACCTCGATGTTTTGCTTGGAATCTGGTCCGATGTTCTCCTGCATCCAACATTTCCCGAGGACTCCTTGCTGCGCGAAAAAGCATCGCAGCTATCAAGCATCCGCGAGTCGCTCGAAGATCCGTTAGATACCGCTTTTCACCAAATGCGCGGCATGCTGTTCTCCGGAAAATCCTACGGCGTCCCTGCCATCGGCACCGTCGAAAGCATCACCTCGATTCAGCAAAGCGACCTCATCCATCTGCATCGCGAACTTTTTTGTGCACAAAACATGACCATCGCCTTGGCAGGAGATTTTGATCCCGCCCGCATCATTCCGTTGCTGGAAGAGCACCTCGCGCCTCTCCCCTCAGGAAAATCGCTACCACTTCCTCCCAGCGAACTTGCTCACGATCGCTGCGAAACATTTCACCGCGAGAAAAAACAAGCTGTCATCGCCATCGGCTACCCTGGGCTCTCGGCCGCAGATCCCCGACGTTTCGCGAGCTCGATGCTGCTCGAATACTGCTCCGACATGGCAGGTCCGCTCTTCACTCGCATTCGCGAAGAACTCGGACTCGCCTATCAAGTAGGTGCGACTCAGTTCCATGGGCACGATGTCGGCATGGTCGCCTTTTACGTCTCCACCGCTCCCGAGCAACTCGCGCTCGCTCATAGCGAATTGATCAGCGAGATCGCAAAAATCGCCGATCAAGGCATCCCCGATGCCGAATTCGAAAACGTCCGCGCCACGGTGCTTTCGGCTCTCGTTCTCCAACAACAAAGCCCCGGAGCCATCGCCCGCCAAGCCGCAGTGGACCTCCTCTTCGATCTCCCTGCCGATCACCACCGCCACGTTCACGAAATCATTCGCCAACTCACGCCCCAAGACATCCGCAACCTAGCACGCGATCTCTTTCAAGAAGTCAAGCCCGTCACAGCACTGGTAACGCAGCAACAAGCAACCGCCATCATCTAATCCGGCACAGCCCTTGGACTGCGGCAGCCTGCTGCCGCTTTCCGCCAAGCAGCCTGCTGCGAGCGCTTCAACCGAAGTCATTCAAAAAAAACTACCTCTACACTTCGCGCCTTACTCTTTGCACAATTTTTTCCGATTCAAAAAATAGTTGACTAGTCATCTAGTAATGCTATACTCCGCGCATGGGCAGAACGAGCGATGCGCGTGAACGACTGATCGAAGCCATGAACGAGTTGATTTGGCTCGGTTCGTATGGCAGCACTAGCGTGGATCACATTTGCGAACGTGCCGAAGTGAAAAAGGGTAGCTTTTACCATTATTTCCCTGGGAAAGCTGATCTCGCCATTTCCGCGATTGATGAGACTGCGGGTGATATTTTCGCCACTCTTGATCACATTTATTCACCTACGGTTCCACCCCTCGAACGCATTCGCAACGAAGCTCGCTGGGGCTACGAGCATCAGGCTGATATTACCAAGCGCTTTGGCCGTGTCTTGGGTTGCCCATTGTTCTCTTTAGGAGCCGAAATCGGCACGCTGGATGAAACGCTGTGCCTGAAGGTGAAGGAGATTCTCGACAAGCATCTGCATTACTACGAATCCGCACTGCGCGATGCTCAGAGAGAAAAACTCATCGCTCCCGGCCCCGTGGCCCCTGTGGCACGCCGTCTGCTTGCTTATGCCGAGGGCATGCTCACACAGGCTCGCATTCACAATGATTTGAGCTACGTCAAAGAAATCGAACAAGGTTTCAGCGCCATGCTCGACATCCTCGCCCTTCGCAAGAAGGCCTAATTTTTTCACCATTACTTTACCAACTAGTCAACTATGAAATCACCACTCATTTTCGCTCTGCCCTTGCTGTTGTTTTCCTGCAAGAAGCCACCAGCCGCAGCACCGATGCAAATGCCGCCTTCCGCTGTTGGCGTTGTCACAATCAAGCCCGAACCATTTGTCGA
>JBIIAI010000067.1:0-15527 GCA_044239965.1 Akkermansiaceae bacterium | reverse complement strand
TTTCAGGAATACCGAAGAATTTGGATGGAGACATAACGAGAAGAAATAACGTAGAGAATTAATGAGATTGTTGAAGCTCAGCAAGCATTTCCGCCTCTTCCAGAAGTGCATACTTCCGTGAACGAATCGCGATGCGAGCGATGAAAAAAACAACCATCGAGACAACCATCATAATGCAGATGAGGAGGAAAAAAATCGACCATCCAATGGCATCACTGCCACCGAGTGCAGAGTTTGCCTGACAAGTAACACAACTGAGAAGCGAGAACATGATATTTATAGGATTAGTTTTGAGGATTTTCTCCAGAAATAAACGCCATACAAAGGGGCAATCACCAAACCAACGATGCCACACCAACCGATCGCAGTTGTGATCGTCGAGACATCTTTAGCCAGTAGACGCGACCAAAGCACAAAAAACAAGCTCATCAGAAAAGTGACGCTCACGAAGATGATGTGGAATGATTTCAGTGACATAGCGCAGCAAGAGTTGGAGTTAGTAAGGAAGACCGAAGTTGAAACCGTTGTAGTGAATCGGATCCGATTTCGCAGCCATGATCAAGATAATCATGAATGCAAAAAACACAATAGCGCCGAAGAAAATCCAGTAAATGGCTTTTTTCTCGTGGTTTAAGTGCATGAAAATGTATCCGACTAGAGTGGCCTTGAATGAAGCAATCAACAAGCCAAGGATCATGTCCCAAACGTCAAAACCATGCACTCCGATGTCAAGTGCAGGCACCGTGGCTACGGCAACGGTTACGCCTGTAAAAATGAAGAGAACGAGACCGATCAGCGTGTAGGTCTTGATCGATTTTTTGATGAGTTCTGGAGAGTCAGCCATAAAAATAAGAATTGTAGGTAGTTCGTTAGGTAATTACATCAAATAGAGGATCGGGAACAAGAAGATCCAGACAAGGTCAACAAAGTGCCAGAACAGTCCACCGACTTCGACACGATTTGCGAGCCACTCAGGATTGGTTTGATACATTTTCTTACCACGGAAGAGGTAGTAGCCAAGAACGATGGCACCACCAATCACGTGAAGACCGTGCAGGAAGGTCATCGTGAAATAAATGGCGTAGTAGGTATTCCAAGCGGGCGTAAATTTGCCGCTGAGGAAGACCTCTTTGCGTGGGATTTTCAGGTGCGGGAATGTGTGCTTGGCCTCGCGCAGTTTGTAATTGGGGCCGAAGAATTCTTCACTCATGACAATTTCTGCATCGCCTTTATCAACGCCGTTTGCTTTGGAAACAAAGTCTTTCCAGCCGATACGATAACGCTCAGTTTCGGTCGGAACACGCTTAGCGACGCCATTTTTATCAACGCCATAATTGTCGAGCAGTTCCTTTTCGAGCTTCGCTGTTTGCTCTTTGTTCCACTCCCATGCTGCCTTTGCCTCTTTGCTATTCTTGATCAACCAAGAATTCTCAATCGCCACAATCGGATCAAGCCCCTTCTGCTCGGCTTTCATCACGAGGTGACGGAAATCAATCGCATCCAAATTGTGAATGTTGACAGGGCTGTCGAGAAGTTTGCCGTCGATCACGGTGTCATCGCGCAAGCGAGATTGCACATCACCCTCTTTGATGTCGCGATGAGGAAACCAGAGTTGGACCGGTGGATTCACAACAAATGCCAAGCTGGATGTTTCCTTCTTGAGCAATGGGGCAATTTTTTCCGCATCGATCTCAATCGTTGGAGCGATTTCCCATCCGCGCTTGCCTGCATTCTCAGCCTTCGCCTTGGCAGTGGTCCATTCATCACGCAATGCGTCTGTGCGCACGGAGGCATTGTTAGCGCGGGAGTCGAGGTGATTCTTGCAAACGCGCTTGAGCAAAGCGACACTCAATTCGGATCCCTTACTTACGGTTTCACCCTCGATCAAAACATCCTCTGCGAGGGTGATTTTCGAGCCTTTCTCCGTGGCTTGACGAAGAATCTCTTCCACCCAAGCGCCATGGTAACGAACGGTGCTAAAAGTCAGCTTTTCAGCTTGGACGCGAATCACGTCTTCGCCTACTTCTTTGCCATCGGCATCGAGAGTGTTTTTGTCATAGTTCAAGTGACCTTCAAGGATCGTATAATCATCCAAACGAACGGCTTGGTGATGGAACTTCACGTTGTATTCGATGCCCTTGAGCAACATGAAAATCACCGCACAAATGAGGGTAATTGCCATGTTGATCTGGAACATGCGCCATTTGCGCAACTTAAGACCAGCCCAAGCGAAAACCACCGTGACCGATGATGCGATGAGCACAAAGGTGTTGATCAGACCAGGAAGCACAGGTAGCGCACGTTCTGGCCATGGATAATCGGCCCCGAGGCGCAAGTAGACATAGGACGAGAAAAAGCCACCGAACAACATCACCTCAGAGGCGAGGAACAACCAAATCGCAATCTTGGAATTGCACATTCCTGTGTCTTTGCGCGGCGTAAAAATATAGGGAATTTCCATAAATGACGTGAGAAAAGTTTAACAAGTGAGAAGAAATCAATGATGGGCGGTAGGTGCAGTCGCGGGAGCTTCTTTCGGTGCGTCAACTTTGGGCTTTTCCCACTGTGGGGTATAGTCTTTGTCTGCACCGGGCTGACTGTATTCGTATGGCCCACGGTAGGTGGCAACATCGAAGGTGAAATTGCCGTGACCTGGAGGCGTTGGCGTAGCCCACTCCAATGTGGTCGCATTCCATGGGTTGTCGCTTTCCACTTTTTTGCCGCGGAACATCGAAACGAAAACATTGATAATGAAAGGCAATTGGAACAATGCCATCAACCAAGCAGCCCAAGACATCGTGATGTTGAGATCGATGTGCTCTGCAACTGTCTTGCCGAAAACGTTGGCAGAGTCGGCAGCTTTCGCAAGATAAGCATCACCACCGTTATACCAACGACGATGGAATCCGGCCATGCCTTGAATCAACATCGGGAAGAACAAGAAGTTCATGCAAATCAGCGTTGGCCAGAAGTGGAGGTGGTTGAGTGTTTTGCTCATGTATCGACCCGTAATTTTCGGATACCAGTGGTGAACTCCTCCAAACAGTCCGAACAAAATGCCAGGCGCTACCACGTAATGGAAGTGGCCAATGACGTAGTAGGTATCGTGAAGGTGAAGGTCAACCAGGTTGAACGCTAAGGGAAGGCCTGTCAGACCACCGATACCGAACATCGGAATGAAAGCACAAGCCCAGATCATCGCGGGTGTGAAACGAATCGAACCGCCCCACAAAGAGATCATCAATGCAGTCAACAAGATCACCGATGGCACCGAGATCAAAACTGTAGTGATCTGGAACCAAGTCGAAATTTTCGGCCCCATGCCTGTAAGATACATGTGGTGAGCCCAGACGATGAAGGAAAGGAAGCCCAGCACGATGACACCATAGACCATGGATTTGTAACCCCACATTGGACGACGAGTGTTTGCAGGAATGATTTCCGCCACACATGCGATCGATGGGAGCAAGAGAACATAAACCTCAGGGTGACCGAGGAACCAGAACAAATGCTGGAACAACAAGGGGCTACCGCCGCCTGAGAGTTCTGCCAAGCCTTCCGATTTGGTAAATAGGCCCGAGGGCATGAAGAAAGAAGAGTGGAAAACGCGATCCACCAACTGCATGATGCCCGCAGCCTCAAGAGGAGGGAAAGCGAGCAAGAGTAGGAAGCCCGTCACAAGCATCGCCCAAACAAAGAAAGGCAAACGCATCCAAGTCATACCACGAGCACGCAAGTTAATGATGGTGGTGATGAAATTGACCGAACCGAGCAAGGAGGAAGTGATGAGCAGCACCAAGCCGAGCAGCCATTGTGTTTGCCCTGCTAGCCACTGATTGACAATCTGCCCGTCCGCGAATCCAGCCAAGGGCGAGTAGTTGGTCCAGCCAGATTTCGCCGCGCCAGATTCCATGAAAAAGGATGCACACATGGTCAAACCACCGAGCAAATAGATCCAATAAGAGAGCATGTTCAGCTTGGGAAACGCCATGTCAACTGCGCCAATTTGCAGCGGAGTGACATAGTTACCGAAGGCACCAAACCCTAGAGGCACCACGCCAAGGAAAACCATGATCGTGCCGTGCATGGCGCCGAACATGTTGTAAGCATCACCTGTTACTTTACCATCCTGCAACCAACGTGCTTTCCAGGTGTCGGTAAAGATCCAGCTCATCCAACCCGGAAGTGGCTCATGTGGATAGGCGATCGACCAACGCATCACCATCATCAGGTAAAAACCAAAGAGTAGGAACAACATCGCCGTAATGCCATACTGAATGCCGATGGTTTTGTGGTCCGTCGAAAACACATACTTCTGGAGGAAACCTGGCTCATGATGATGCCCGTGATCGTCATGATGACTGTGGTCTGCGGTGGCTGCGTGTGCGCTCATGTAGGAAAAATTGTGGTTTGGAGATGAAAACAAGCCCTGATAAACCAAGCATTCCGCAGTTTTTGCTGCATGAACTGCTGTTTGCTTCCCAGAAATTGCCTGCGACAAATTGTACGCGCAAACAAGCCTTGTAAAGGAAAAGATGCGTTTTGGGGCAACTTTGTGAAAAATTTCACAAGCTCAGCCACACGGCAGCGTTTCGCCTTAGCCGACAAGCCCCATTTGCTCGCGACGCGCCCCCACAAATGTCGCCCACGAGGCCTCCTGATGTTGTTCTCTGATGCCAAAATCAGGCTTCCAACGCGGAGCCACTGGCTTGGTCCGAGGATGCATATTTGCCTCATGCGGCAGCTTATTTCCCTTGCGTGTATTGCATTTCACGCAGGAGGTTACGATATTGTCCCAGCTTGTTTTGCCGCCTTTTTGCCTTGGAATCACGTGATCGAGATTGAGATCTGACTCAGCAAAAGCCCGATGACAATATTGGCAGGTATATTGATCACGCCAAAACACGTTGCGACGTGAAAAAGTCACTTCCTTGCTCGGAATCTTGTCGTAGATCGATAAAACGATGATTTTCGGCACTCGCAGACCGATCCGCACCGAGTGAATCATCACATCAGAGGGCACACGTTGAGAATACTGCAGCCATGAATCGAAGTCATGAGTCTCATACATTTCCTCACCATCTTCCTGCACTACTCGGGCGTGACCGATGCTCAACAAGTGCACCGCGCGCCGCGCCGTACACGTCTGAACCGCCTGCCAGTTGCGATTCAATACCAAAACGGCTCTCTGCAATGCGTCATCCATGATCTACCACTGAGCCATTAGCGCAAAAAAACCGCGGACGCAAGGAGGAAAGATGAAATTTCCTGCTATCTAAAGTGTGAATTCATTCACGCCAACCATTACAGTGGCAGGATGATGCGTGGACCGAGATGTTTAGGCTCAGTATGCAAGACATGGAGATCCAGCCACATCATAACTCGCGCCCCCAGTTCTCGCACTTTGGTTTTGCGACCACCGCGCCCTTCCACGTCTCGTGCATTGAAACCAATCACCCGCATGTCGTGGGAACGCCCAATGCAAATCGCTCGCTCATTCTGAAATTTTTGACTAATGACAATGCAGTCGCTGATGCCAAAGACTTTTTTGCAACGCAACACGGAATCCAGAGTGCGCAAGCCCGCGTAGTCGCACACCACCTTGTGTGGCGGCACCCCTTTCGCTACCAATGCCTGCTTCATCTTCAATGGTTCATTGTAATGCGGACTCCGATTGTCACCCGAAACGATCAAGCATTGTAATTTCCCGGCATGCCACAGCGCGGCGGCAGCTTCGATCCGATAGACAAAATACAAGTTGTCGCGCCCCTGAAATTTATCATCACAACCAAAAACTAATCCGACTTGTTGATCTGGCACTGCTTCGATTTGGTCAAAATTCTTCCCGCGAGAGAAAAGCCACACCGACGTCTGAACCCAGACGAACCAAGCAATCATGAGCGCACAAGACCATGCGCAGTATTTGAAAAATCTACGTCTGCGCGCTCGCCATAAAGCCGCCCGCCTCGGCACATTCTGCCGCGGCGCTGCTGATTGCTGCTTCATTTCTTCCAAGCCGATCATTCCTTGATGCCTTGCATTTTTCTCGTCCACCCAGCCAGAGCTTTCATGGCTTCACCAAAACGACTCACCATCGGATGCTCCGGAGCTAACACTCGCAATTTTTGTTCCACTGCGCGAAAATGCACCTCCGCAGCCCGCCCTAACAATTCGCCATCCACTTGGATTGGAAACTCGCTTGCGCAACGAACGACAAAATCGCGCGACTGCAAATGCGTGACAGATTTCGATAGATCGACGCCGCCGCGCGCCAGACTCGCAAAGGAATCAAGCACCAAGCGATAGCCTGATTCCTGAAACACCAGCACGTCTAACATTTCGTCCTGATTGTCGGCCTTGCGGAACAGCGGCAACTGCCCTCCATAAAGCGTACCATTGCCCGCCAATACCGCCACGCCTTCCACTCGCTCACCTTCCGCCGTGATTACTTCCATCTTTGGAGGCCTTTCACCGAGTACTTTGACCGCAGCTAACAAATACGCCAGCGGCCCTAACATTTTTTTACTTTCCCAAGTGGTTTCTTCGATCACCGAGGCATCAAAGCCTAAGCCTGCCATTTGCACGAAAGGCGAGCCATTGACCTCAAACAAATCAATTTCACGAATGTAGCCCGCCTCGATCACTTCGAAGGCTTTATCGAGATGCCCATAAGGAATGCCGAGCTCACGAGCGAAAACATTCATCGTCCCTGCTGGAATCACGCCGAGAGCGGTGGTCGATCCCGCGAGGCCTTGCAACACGGCATTCAACGTGCCATCGCCCCCCGCTGCCACCACCACAGGTGCACCATCAGCAGCAAATTTCGCAGCCAAATCCCGAGCCTCTTCCGGTGAGCTCGTCGCATAAAGAGCAAAACGCGTAGCCCGTTCCATGATGAACCGCGACGCTCGCTGTGCCCGCTGACTCCGCGCCTTCGGGTTGAACAAAAGTGGATATCGCGGTGGCTTCGTCACGCCCGACGCTAACCCCATATCCCTCGACATTCAACATTCATTTTCGAGTGCTCAGATCACAACAACATTCTATCAATTCTCACGTTCCCGATCAAATTTCTCCCGCTCTTCCCTCACCACTCGCAAGGCATCATATAAAGCGAAAATCATGACCAAGCCCGTGAAGCAAGCGCATCCCAACCACCACAAAGTGAACCGCAGTAAAGACTGTGCTAACCATCCTTGAATCCCCCACAGTCCGATCGCAAAAAGCGCCAGCATCACTAAGGCCGCCCAACCGAGCCATTTTCTTCGCGTAGCACGATCATGCAAAATCGCCTTACTGAGCATCTTTGCGGAATCCCATTCCGATGGTTGATTCGCCATGATTTCTGTTAGTTCAAGCTGCGACCACCATTGACCACCAAAGTTTGCCCCGTGAGGAAACCGGCCTGCTCGCTGGCAAACCATGCCACCGCCCATGCCACATCATCGGGCGTGCCCCAACGTTGCATCGGCACCGTTTTGACATAAGCATCCTTGGCTTCTTGTGGATCATTTTCATGACGCTCCACGGGAATCCAGCCCGGAGCCACGCAGTTCACGGTAATGCCATCGGCGGCCAGTTCGTTTGCCATCGATCGCGACCAACCAATCTGTCCGCCTTTGGCCGAAACGTAAGCAGAAAACTCCGGCATGCCGACGTGAAATACTTCGCTGGTAATCTGAATGATGCGCCCCCACTTACTCGCCTTCATACCAGGCAACACTCGCTGACTCAACAAAAACGGACTTTTCACAAAAGCATCCACCATCGATTGATATTCATCCCACTGGTAGTCCGCGATGTATTTCATCGGCTGCGGTGGCGTGGCATTCGTCACCAAAATATCTACCCCACCCCAATGAGACTCGATTTCCTCGGCCATGCGATTCACCTCATCGAGGTCCATCACATTCCCCGCCACCAGCAAGGCCTGACCACCCTCGGCTGCGATTTGATCGACCACCGACTGTCCTTGCGCGATGTTCGAAAAGCAATTCACCACCACACGGGCCCCCAGTTTTCCTAACAAAAGCGCCATCGCTTTGCCCAAGCCTCGGCTACTTCCTGTAACCCAAGCCACTTTGTTGTCCAAACGCAGTCCCGTCAAATGATGTGATTCATGCATGGCTCTCCCTAAAACATCCCCCCCAAACTGTCAAGCCCACGTGGCGGCGCTTTGTGCTCATCGCGCCATATCCTCCAGTGGAGCTTCGGCGTAAGAGAAATCGACGGGTCCGTAAAGCCCCATGAAGATCCATCCCTTCACCAACAACACGAAACACGCGCCACCATCAGTTTGCTAGGAGCAGCAACTTGTTGAATTTGATTCCTAGCACGAAAATCTCACAACGACACGATCTTCATCACTCCTCACTTCCCTCTCGCCTTTTGATTCGCACCGCCGGGGCCCCAGTCTTCATTTTTGATGGAACTTCCCGGGAACACAGGGTTGACGAGTTGCTTGCACCAGTCATCGAGGGCTTGTTGCATTTTTTTGACAATCTCGGGATTTTCGGTAGCGCAGTCTTTGGTTTCTGCCATGTCCGCTTCGAGATCGTAGAGCACTGGTTCGGCTTTATCCTTCAGGCGGATGAGCTTCCATTTGCCTTCACGCATCGCGAACAATTGCTTGCCGTGCATGCGCCAGAAAAGTCGATCATGCGGCGCAGCTTTGGCTTCCCCACTCAAATGAGGCAAGAGATTCACGCTGTCGTAAACTTGATCCTTCGGCATCGCTATACCTGCTGCGGCAAGAGAAGTTGCGAGCACATCGACCGATGAAACAGGCTTTGTGTAATCCACGCCAGCAGGAAATTTCTCTGGCCAACTCACCAAAAATGGCACCCGCACGCCGCCTTCAAACAAGCTCCCTTTGATGCCGCGCAAAGGAGTATTATTCGATCCACTATCGGTATGCCCACCGTTGTCACTGAAAAAGAAAATCAGTGTGCGTTGCCGCTGCGATGTGGCATCGAGCGCCGTTAAGACTGAACCAATGGCATCATCTAACAAACTCAATTGAGCAAGATATTTGCGCCTTGTTGGGTTGGCGATGTGAGAGAATTTCGCTAGACGTTCCGCGCTCGGCTCATGCGGTGTGTGCGGAGCATTAAAAGGCAAATACAACAGCCATGGATGGTCCTTGTGACGTTTCACAAAATGAGCAGCTTCGTCGCCCAAAGCCGTTGTCAAATGCGCGGGCACGTCGTCGATCGATTCGCCATTGCGGATCAAGGGCAAGGTATACTGAAACTGATTCGGCTTCCATCCCGTGAAACAATGTCCACCACCGATGAAGCCAAACGTTTCATCAAAACCACGTTTCCATGGTGTGTATGCAGGAGCCGAGCCCAAATGCCATTTGCCGATCCAACCAGTTTTGTAACCAGCTTCCTGAAAATACTGCGGCAATAATTTTTCTGATAGCGGCAGACCTTCCTTCTGATCTAACGGATCATAGACCGGATTGTTTTCGTGGCCAAAGCGTGCTTGATAGCGCCCCGTCATCAATCCTGCTCGCGATGGTGAACAGACGGAGTACGTCACATAACCATTCGTGCAGCGGAGACCAGATTGAGCGAGCGCATCCAGATGCGGTGTGAGCGCTTGTTTGCTGCCTTGAAATCCTGCGTCTTGATAGCCTTGATCATCGCTCAATATGATCAAAATGTTAGGACGCTCTGCGGCAAACGCAAGCGAGGCAATGGAGCAAAAGAGGGCAACAATTTTCATCGAGATTTTGCGGGTGACATGGCATTAAATTGCATCATCAAGGCATTGATCTTTTGCGTGAGAACTTTGTGTTCCTGACTGTTAGGTTTCAGTGCCTTGCGCTTGGCATTGAGGGAGCGAATCTCGGCACCTAGCGCGCGGCGATCAGCAAGAGCTTTACTCGGCGCCGGCGAAGCTTGCGTTTGCGCTTGGGCTTTGAGAGCATCGGCCCAGTCATCGGTGCGGAAGACCGATGTCGGCAATCCTTCGCTGTTGACGAGATTGGAGCCTTCGGGATTGGCGGCCCAAGCGTAACGCACGGCGACAGGTTGTTTCACCTCGGCACTGCGAACCATCACACTGTCTTTGCCATCGATCTTCGCTTCAGCCCAATGCCATTTTTGATCGGCACCAGCAATTTCAAAACGCTTCAGTTCACCACCATCGCGCGATTTCAAACCTGTGCCACTTTGTGCAAAAGTCACACGGATGGCATCACCTTTGATTTCGTTAGACTGATAGAGAGGCCCTGAGTAGGTGATGTCTTTTCCATAATCTTTGGCTAGAGCCCATAGCGCGAGACGTTCACCAGGATCTTTTTTGTTTTTCGGGTGGATGTCATTCGCCGCGCCGACGTCATTGATGATCGCCATGCCGGTCTTCGGTGTGGTGGCTAAAACAAGGCGCATGCGATCTTGCAGCAAGGGCCATGGATGAGCTGTGCCAGGAGCGGTCGAGGGTTGTTGGAAATTGGCGAGTTGCACGTAGTAGAAGGAAAAATCATCATTCCAGCGCTTACGCCAATCGTTGATCATCAGCGGCAAGGTGAGATCGTAGGGCACGGCGTTAACGTTGGCATTCCCCTCCCCTTGATACCAGATCGCACCACGCATCGTGTAGCCGATAAAGGGATGAATCATCGCATTAAACAAGACGCCCGGCTTGCCTTCGAGATCGAGCGGACGCTTGGGTGGCGCAGGACGAGGGGCCACGTTTCCACGCTGATTGGCTGGTTTCTTCGCAGCTTGTTGAGTCATTTCCTGCCATTTTTTTAACTGCACTTGATAGGCTGCTTGCGCTTTTTTTTCATCGTAGTTGGCATCAGCCTTGATTGCGGCATCGACCAAGGCCTTGGTGCCTGGCAGCGTGTTGAGTGCCTCGCGACTGGTAAATGTCTCGACGGGTTTACCACCCCATGAGCTGTTGATCACACCGATCGGGATGCCTAGATCGAGATGCAGTTTGCGGGCGAAGAAAAATGCCACCGCAGAAAAATTCGGCACCGTCTCGGGTGTGGCGGCAGCCCATTTGCTAGCGATGTCCTCTTGCGCATGCACCGCCGTGACACGTGGGGCATCGAACATACGTAAATTCGGATGCGTCGATTTTTTTGTTAGATCAGCATACTGCGGTGATCCTTTCATTTGATAGGACATGTTCGATTGACCCGAGGCAAACCACACTTCGCCAACGAGAACATCGACGATTTCTTTCTTCTCCGCGCCTGACTGAATCAACATCGTAGCGCCTTTGGCATCGGCGGCCCCTGTTTCCAATTGTACCCGCCATTTGCCATCGGCATCCGCTTTGGTTTGGGCAGACTTCCCTTTGAATTCTACCTTCACTTCCGCAAGAGCATTTGCTTTGCCCCAAATGGCCACAGCACGCTCACGCTGCAGCACCATATGATCGGAGAAAAAATGAGGCACGGTCAATTCCGCATGCGCGAGGCATGGCATGAGACTGATCAATAATAACAGGGTTTTCATGATGGTGATAAGATTCGTAAAAAAAGAGGATGATCTTTCAGGTGAATGAGCGATTCATTCGCTTACTTTTTGGCATTCAACTCAATCATCGCCTCAGCGAATCCTTTGCCAATGCCGCCAAGGATTTTTGCAGAGCCGAGATAGTGAAACTCGAAGTTCGAAATGCCTTTTTCCAAAATGCTTCGCTCGCGTTCATTGAGTCCAGCAAGTCGTTTTTCTTCGAGCAATTTTTTGGCATCAACAGGCGCCAACTTCTGCTGTTTTGCGGCTTGATCGGCCTCGCGCTTGATGACGTTATCTTTGTTGATCGCCGCCTGCAATTCTGCATCCCAGAATTGTTCTGTGCGCACAGCAACGACGTTGCCCTTGAACTCGGGTAGACTCGCGGGGGCCGCCATCGCGTCGCGAAATTGCTGATGGATCACTTTATAACGCTGTTGGTCTGAGCCGTATTTTTCGGTGGGACCACCGACACCGAGCACTCCGATGACAAAAGGAAGTTTCGGTGCCGCGAGATCTTTGCGAACATCGCGAATGAAATGCGCCATCGAATTACTATAGGCATCGTAGCCACCTAGTTTTCCGCGTTGCGGATAAGCACCGCCGTCCACAAGGTCATTCCATCCTTGCAGCCACACAAAGCCCGACAATTCATAGCCCTCCTTCGCATCGTAGCCCGGCACCACGCGTTGTGGATTTTCCAAAACGGCTTTCACATGCTCGATCATCATGCGATAAAAAACGCCTGTTTGTTGCTTCTTTTCAGCCTGCAAGGCATCGACATCTTTGCCCTGCATTTTCCATTGCGCAAGCTGCGATGCTTCAAACACATACGGTCCTGCGGAGGGAGGTCGAAAATCCGTGTGTAAACTCTTGCCACCCCACGATGTCTTGATCAACAAAATCGGGGCGTCGGTTGATTTTTCCATGTAAATGCCAAAGGTGAGCTCGGGACCGATTTTCGGCCCACGTTGGTCGGCACCAAAGCCCGTGGTGAGTTTGCCGACTTGTTCCTTTTCTGAGGTGCCTAACGAAGAAATCCAAACCCGCTCGCACACTTTGATCGAACCATCGGCTTGATGCATTTCCTGCCACATCGGCTTGGTCGCAGGGTCCATGGCAATGTGCTCAATCGTTCGCACATGCGCATGACCTTGCATATTCGATTGCCCGGCTAGGATGTACACTTGCAGGGGTTTTGCCTCAAGAATTGACCACGATGCAAACACAGCAATGCTGGACATGGAGGAGAGAACGTTACGTCGAAGCCACATGGAGCAAAAGGGTTTCATGGATGAAGACACTATTGGGAAAAAAATTTGCTACCAGAACAAAATGCCATTTGCATCCTGACCAGTGCTAGGGCATGTTTTCAGCATGCAACAAGCCAGTTTTCTCAGCATCACCGAGCAAGTGGTCGAACATCTTCGCTCGGGAATTGCCTCAGGGCGCTGGACGCAGACATTGCCTGGCAGAAACCAGTTAGCGAAAGAACTCGGCGTCAATCCGAAAACTGTCGAAGCAGCGATGCAAACCCTCGAACAAAGTGGAATGATCCTATCGCAAGGCGCAGGGCGCAAGAGACTGATCAACCCGAAACTCAGCCACAGCCCGCGCGCGATGCGCATCGCGATCCTAAACTTCGATCACACCACCGACCGCAACATCGACTACATGGTCGAATGCTATCATTCGCTCATCGAAGCTGGTCACTCGGCCTACTACACTGCGCGATCTCTGACCGACTTGCGCTTCGATATCGGAAAAATCGCCCGTATGGTCGAAGAGAACAAAGCTGATGCATGGATCATTCTGGGAGGGACTAGCGATGTTCTGCAATGGTTTGCAGGGCGAGCTGATCCGTGTTTTGCGATCTTTGGCGAACACATAGGCCTACCGATGGCGAGCTTTGGGCCAAACAAAGCGCCAGCATTTTCTGCCGCGACGAAAACCTTGCTCGACTACGGGCACCAACGCATCGTGCTGCTATGTCGACGTGCGCGAAGACAACCTACGGTCAACCGTAGCGTCGGCACATTTGTCGAAGAAATGCAACAGGCCCGCATTCCTTGCGGCGATTACAACCTCCCTGACTGGGAGGAAAACAATGCCGGTTTTCAGCGCTGCCTCGAATCATTGTTTCGCCTCACCCCGCCCACCGCGATAATCGTCGATGAAGCGAGTTACCTCATTGCCACCTTTCAATTTTTACTGCGACGTGGCATCACCGTGCCAGGAGATGTTTCCCTCGTCTGCACCGACGACGATCCATCCTTCGCAAACTGTGAACCACCCATCGCATTGATGTCATGGGAAACCGAGCCTCTCAAGCGCCGAATCTTGCAATGGGCTAACAACATCAGCCGAGGAAAAACCGATCATCGCTCCATTACCACCCCTGCCACCTTCATCAACGGTGGCACCATCGGACCAGCGAAAACAGCGGGACGGTGACCACGAAAAACTCCCGCAAGCGAACTTGCGGGCATAATGTGTTTTTTCTCTAGCAGAAAATTACTTCTTCGCCTCGACAGGTTGGAAGGTGATGGGATCGACCAAGGTGGCTGGATCCATTTTTTCTCCGGGAAGATCTTTGTCGTGAGCTTTGAGTTCCTCCGCTGTCACTGGGGCCGCAGGGTTGCTGCGTTTGGCGGCGATGTCGATCGCGGCTTGTGCCATTTCAGGGGTCACTACATCACCCACGCTGTTGCCGAAGCTGTTGCGGATGAAGGTCATGATGAAGGCCAGATCTTGCGCGCTCATGCCACCACCTTGGGCTGGCATCACACCAGCGCCGTAAACTTTACCGGTGCTAGTTGGTCCTTGCAGACCGTTGAGGATGACCTGTGCGAAACGCTCGGTGTGACCTGTGGACCATGTAGAACCGACAAGAGATGGATAGTTGGCACCATCACCTTTGCCGTCAGCACCGTGGCAACCATTGCACTTGGCGCTGTAGAGAGACTGACCTTTTTTCACGTAAACGTCGAGGATCGGCTTGGGTGGCAGGGCAACTTCATCTGCCACACCAGGTGCTTTGCCGCGCACGTATTCGGGCTTGATGGTGGTGTTGTAGCTGAAGAAACCGCCGCTGGCATTGCCGATCACGGAGCCACCGATGATGAAAATCACGGCACATACCGCGAAGGTGGCGATGGACAATGGCTCCTTGTTGGAACCGGGGTTGCGGTTTTCCCGCGCAGCAGCAGCCGTCATCGATGCACTGTTGTGCGCAGTGGTGACGTTGATCGTGTCGTCAAGATCAGGGCGGCTGTTAGGATTGGGAGTGGAAGAAGATGACATGTCAGAAGATGGAAGAGGTTGCTGAAAAATCAAAAAATTACTGCGCAGCAGGTTTCGGTGGAGCGTAGTTCATCGAAGCGGGAACCGTATCGTTCTTTTTCATCGAGAGCAAGTAGCCAACCAGAGCTTTTGCCTCGGGCTTGGGTGATGGCGCAAGACCTTCACGGGCAGGCTCATTGAAGAGGAAACGCACTGATGGGCAGGTGGACCAGCGCATCGAAGGCTTGGTGCGAGGATTGTAGAGATGCTCGAACAACAACGCCTCGGGCGAAGTTTTCATGGAGTCACTCCAAGCATCGCCGAGTTTGGTTTTGTTCAACTCGTTCAAGGCGAGAGCTGTTTTTTCATAACGCGAACCAACGTTCGAAAGATCAGGACCGATGCGCATGACACCGATTTGTGCAAATTCCTCACCTTGGTAGTCGAACACATTGGACTCACGGCGGGTGTCGCCACGATCGGGATCAGCCTTGAAGCCTGCCCAACCGTCACGATGGAAATCATTGCCCGCGTATGTAGGGCGCACCACTTGCGTATGGCAAACGTAGCAACCGTTTTGGGCGTAGACTTTAGCGCCGTTCGCAACCTGACCTGTGCGTTTCGGAAAATATACGCCGGTTTTTTCGTCGATGCCATCCGCGAAATACACGGGTTTGACATCACGCGTTTTGAAAAATGGAAGAACCACAGCGAAGAGCCATGCCGAGCCGAAGCTGGCGATCATGCCGAAAGTGAATGTGCGGA
>JBIIAI010000196.1:0-5285 GCA_044239965.1 Akkermansiaceae bacterium | reverse complement strand
CCGATGAAAGCCCAGACGACGACTTGGGCAACGAAGCCTGAAATCATCATAGCCACAAGCGCATGAAGGCCACGAACAAAGCATCGAAGCCATGATGTCCAGAAAGATTTAGTGCGTGAAGTTTTCAATTTTACTACAGAACGTCGAGTCCTCCTACGCCTGACCGGGGGCGAGCGTGGAAAACGGGGTTGAAGTTGTAACGGTCATGGAGGCTGGAACTGGCGGCGGGTCAGGCGTTAGGAGTGACGTCTTGTTCGCCTTTGGTTCTGTTGGAGACCCGAAGCACGCCGATGGAAAAGACAAGAATCCCAGATAGACCTACTCCGACAAGCCAAGGTAGCGAAAAAATAGCGCCAAAGACAAATAGCACCAATCCGACCATGTAAGATGCATTAAACAAAAAGTCCGGCCAAGTGACATCGAAACCTCCTGATGGATGCACTCCCCCAGAGTCATCTGCATCCATCAGCCATGACAGCGGACTGAGAAAAAACATCATAAAGAACCTTGGGGCGATCATACCTGCGATGACAGAAAGGACAAACGCCAGAAAAACCTTCAGTCCAAATGAATTGATCTCAATGGAATGAGCTATTCTTAGGTGAAAAAGCATCAAAGAGATCAAACATCCAACAACAATGCCGCCTAGCCCACCAGCAAGCGCCAGGAAGATGCGTTTTATTGCGTGGATAAAAGACTTCAGCATGGATTGATTCAATTTCTGGCGAACAGTTAATTAGTTCAGTCCGAGATGATATCGTTCAGGCGAAAAATGACAAGATGATTTGCCGCCACTCAAATAACCATTCATTGTTAATGTATTGCGAGGATTGCTAGTATGCATTGAATTTTTGGATGGATCGATTTTCTTGATTTGCGTATCTAACAGTTACCGCTCATGAGAACCAAATTTTACGGATTTTTGAAATTCGCAAAACCTGCCAAATCGAAGTGCGGCTGCGAGTTTGGATTATGAAGAAGCGGACTAAAGATCCGCGCTCCATCATGATTCGCGCAGCCAATGGGCGACTTCTTTGGCGTAGTAGGTGAGGATGATGTCGGCTCCGGCGCGTTTGATGGCGGTGAGTGATTCGAGAATGATGGCCTTGCGGTCGAGCCAACCGGCGGCGGCGGCGCTTTCGATCATAAGGTATTCGCCGCTGACTTGGTAGGCGGCTACGGGTAAGGTGCTGTGTTCGCGGACCTTGGCGATGATGTCGAGGTAGGCTCCGGCGGGCTTGACCATGATCATGTCGGCGCCTTCTTGTTCGTCTAACAAAATTTCGCGCACTGCCTCGCGGGCGTTGGCGTAGTCCATTTGGTAGGTTTTTTTGTCACCAGCCTTGGGTGCGGAATCGAGCGCTCCGCGAAATGGTCCGTAGTAGGCGGAGGCGTATTTGGCGGAGTAGCTGAGGATCGAGACTTGTTCGAAGCCAGCGTGATCAAGCGCATCGCGTAAGGCGGCGACGCGGCCGTCCATCATATCGCTGGGCGAAACAATGTCTGCCCCGGCTGCGGCGTGGCACAGGGCTTGGCGGCAGAGAATTTCTACGGTCTCGTCGTTGAGAATGACCAGCTCGCCATTGGGTTGGGCGAGGACGAGGCCATCGTGACCATCGGCGTTGTAGGGATCGAGGGCGATGTCGGTGATGACGCAGAGCTGTGGGCAGGCCGACTTGATGGCGCGGATGACGCGGGGAATGAGGCCTTGGTCATGGTAGCATTCGGCGGCATCGGAGGTCTTGAGTGAGTCATCGATCTTGGGGAATAGCACCACGGCGGGCACACCTGCGGCAAAAATGTCGCAAGCCTCGCGCACGACATCGGCCTCGCACCAGCGGGTGACTCCCGGCATGCTGGCGATGGCGTCATTTTGCGTGCCTTCTTGCAAAAAGAGTGGCTGCACAAAGTCGCCCGGGCTGAGCACCGTTTCGCGAACGAGGGCGCGGATGGCGGCGGACTTGCGATTGCGGCGTGGTCGGATCGGGAGCTGCATGATGTTACTTAGGAAGGAGTTCATAGCCGTCTTTGTTGTCCTTGACGGTCCAGCCGAGGGCGGCGAGTTGATCGCGCAGGACATCGGATTGCGCCCAGTCCTTGGCTTGGCGGACGGCGAGGCGTTGCTCGGCGAGGGCACGGACATCGGCGGGAATTTCTGCGGCTTTTTCAGGCTCGGGCAAGGTTAGACCGAGAGCGCGGAGAATGCGATTGAGCGCGGCGAGCGCTTGGGCTGCCTCGGCACCTTCGAACTTGGCGGACTCGCGCATGCCGGTGAAGATGCCGCCGAGCGCACCTGCGGTATTGAGGTCGTCGTTAAGGGCATCCCACGCGGCTTGAAAGGGGCCGAAGCTCACCTCGCTCATGGTTGTGGCGGCGGTGGATTTTTCGGCCAGAGCGGCAGCGGCTTTGGCGAGCTTAGTCAAGGCCTCGCGCGCGGCGTGCAGGGAATCGAAGGTGAAATTCAGCGGTTTGCGGTAGTGACCACTGATTAAGACATAGCGGACTTCCATGGCCGTCCAGCCGTGGGTGGCGAGGTCTTCGAGGGTGTAAAGATTGCCCAGCGATTTCGACATTTTTCCGCCATCCACCATCAAGTGGGCGATGTGGAACCAGGTGTGGGCAAAGTGTCCACCGCAGGCGCAACGGCTCTGTGCGATTTCGTTTTCGTGGTGCGGAAACACCAAATCCACTCCACCGCTGTGCAGATCGAAGCTATCTCCGAGATACTCGCGAATCATCGCCGAGCACTCAAGGTGCCAACCCGGACGGCCTTCGCCCCAGGGTGATGCCCAAAAGTTTTCGCCATCCTCGCTGCGACGGCTCTTCCAGAGCACGAAGTCGCTGACGCTTTGCTTTTCGTATTCATCGGCATTGGCGCGCTGCGATTGCGTGCGTCCGAGCTCGATCTCCCGCTCATCCAGGCGCGAAAGTTTTCCGTATTCCGGAAATGAGGCGATATTGAAATACACCGAGCCATCCTCGGACGAGTAGGCGTGACCTTTTTCCACCAATTCGCCAATCATCGCGATTTGATGCGGAATGTGCTCGACGGCACTGGGCTCCACGTGCGGCGGCAAGCAGTTCAGCGCCTTGCAGTCTTGATGAAACTTGGTGGTCCAGAAATTGGTGAAATCGCCGAGAGTTTTTCCGGCGCGCTGTGATTCGCGGATGGTCTTGTCATCGACGTCGGTGAGATTGCGCACGTGCATGGTGCGCTGGCCGCTGGTTTCGAGCGTGCGGCGGAACACATCTTGTAGGACGAAGGTCCGGAAATTACCGATATGAGCGGGGCCATAGACCGTGGGTCCGCAGCAGTAGAAACGAAATGTTTGGCCGTCGAGGGCTGACAATTCGAGGGTTTTCCGCTGCAGAGTATCGTAAAGACGCATGCGCATCCCTAGCGCGCGTGCTGGCATCTGGCAAGTGTGGCGTGGGTGTGGAGGTGAAATTTTTTAAAAAATCGCAGATTCTTCTTGCCAAGGGGCTTTTTTTTGTCCAATTTCCGCCCCCGCCTGCGCGCAAACGAAGGCTGGAACCAACTTCATTTCAACACAAACACTTTATTATGGCCGTTGCATTACGTCTTACCCGCCAGGGATCAGCAGATCGTCCCTACTACAAAATTATCGCCGTGGACAGCCGCGTGCGCCGCGATGGACGTTTCATCGAACAACTCGGCACCTACGACCCGATGAAAGAAGGCGTGAACTACGACATCGACCTCGCTGCTGCTGACAAGTGGCTCGGCACAGGCGCCAAGCCTTCCGAGACGGTGAAGTCGATCATCCGCAAAGCACGCACTGCTGCTGCTAAGTAATTTCGTCTCCGCACGATTTTTTCCGAAAAAAGCCAGCCTTTTCCAAGGTTGGCTTTTTTTCGTGTACAAAAACAAATAGCTCATATTTTCCGCTTGCACAAATGATGTTCAAATGAATAGTATTGCGCGTGCAGCGGACGGTGATGTTTGTGGATTTCAATAGCTACTTTGCTTCGGTGGAGCAGCATGCGAATCCGTTGTTGCGTGGGAAGCCGGTGGGGGTGATTGCGACGATGGCTGAGACGACGTGTTGCATTGCCGCGAGTGTGGAGGCAAAACGCTTTGGGGTGAAGACGGGGACGGGCGTGCCTGAGGCGAGGGCGCGCTGTCCGGGCATTGTGTTTGTGCTGAGCGATGCGATGAAATACATGGACTATCATCGTCGCTTGGTGGCCTTGTTGGAGGAGGAGATTCCGGTGGAAAAGGTCTGCTCGGTGGACGAGTTGTATGGTGTTTTCACCGGAAAATACGCGGAAAAAGAGCGGGTTTGGGAGATTGCGCAGCAGGTGAAACGGCGCTTGGCAAAAGATTTTGGCGGGCCTTTGACCTGTTCGATCGGGCTGGCTCCGACGGTGTTTTTGGCGAAAACGGCGAGCGACATGCAGAAGCCAGATGGTTTGGTGTGGTTGGATGCCGAGCAGCCAGGGCCGATGTTTTTTGAACTGGAACTGCGCGATCTGTGCGGGATCGGCAGCCAGATGCATGAGCGACTGAAGTATCGGGGGATTCGCACAGTCAAGGCGCTGTGGGATGCCACCCCAGCGATGTTGCGCAAGGTGTGGGGCGGGATCGAGGGCGAGCGTTTTTGGCAGGCGCTGCATGGCATCGAGCCCGTGCGTCCGGCGATCGTGCCGCGACAAGTCGGGCATTCGAAAATTCTCCATCCTGACTTGCGACACGAAAATGGAGCGCGGGCGATGTTGGATCGGCTGGTGTACAAAGCGGCGCTGCGACTGCGCAAGGAAGGCTATGAATGTGGTGAGATGCATGTCTATGTGAAGCGCAGTCGCGAGTTTGCGATGGCCTCGTGGTCGGTGATGGCACGCTTCCCCAGCACCCACGAGGTGCGGCCTTTGTTGTCGGTATGGCGTGAGCTGTGGGAGCAGCGTCCGCGGCCCTTATCGCATCCGTTTGCGGTGGGTGTGGATCTTTGTCAGTTACTCGTGCAAGGGGAGCCGCGCTTGCCCTTGTTTGCTCCCGAACCACGCGATCAAGCGCTGAGTGCGTTGTTAGAAAAAATCAGCAAGCGCCATGGAGCCAAAGCGCTGTGGTTCGGCTCCGCGCATGAGGCGGTGGCAGAAGATGTGCCAAGAATCGCGTTTGGGACAATGCCGGGAGAGCAGTGAGCATCGACTGTTCAGTGAAGTTTGGCCTGGGCAACTCGCATGTGTTCTGCGATAACTCCCTCAATGTAAAATCGAATATCGGCGTCTTTGGTAAGTCTCATCTCGGGCCTGCTTTCCCAGAA
>JBIIAI010000090.1:0-12006 GCA_044239965.1 Akkermansiaceae bacterium | reverse complement strand
AGTGAGCATCGACTGTTCAGTGAAGTTTGGCCTGGGCAACTCGCATGTGTTCTGCGATAACTCCCTCAATGTAAAATCGAATATCGGCGTCTTTGGTAAGTCTCATCTCGGGCCTGCTTTCCCAGAAATCGATCTTGATGGTAACCCCATCTTGGTTGGCTACTGTGAAGCTGAAATCTTCCATGATGACGTCATGATGCTGCCAATGATCAATAATGCTCAAGCTGGGAATCTCGTGGATAATCCTCTGGACTTGATTGAACTTACCATAATAGCCAAACTCAGCCCATGGTGCGGCAATGGGAATTGATGTGTAAGCCCAAAGTATGGCAACTGCGATGAGGGGAACCGCAAAAGTCCACAGCAGTCGGCGTTTGATTGAATGCGTTCTTTTAGGAGCGAGCATTGGTTTCAGTGACTAGTGACCAAAAGACCAATGCTTACAGCGCCCCACGTTCGGCGGCGCGGAGGAGGCGCTCGTAGCGAGTTTCGAGTTTCTCGGCTTTTTTCTCGTCACCGGCGGTGCGATAGTAGGAGCAGATCATTTTGTAGATGGAGGTCTCGGTGTTGGCACGGAACCAATCTTTGGAGCCAGTCTCGACGACGCGTTGGAAGGCGAGCTCGATGTCGCGCGCGGCCTTGCGTGCAGTGATCGGATCGTCTTTCATGTAGGCGAAGTAATTTTCGGCCATTTGCTTGAAGCCAGTAATGCTGCCACCGTAGTCGCGCAGGGCACGATCATAGAGACGAGAGATTTTGTCGCGAGCATCGTCTCCGCCTTCGCCGTTTTTGAAAAGGAGGTCGGCCTCGCGTTTGAGGGAATCGGCGATGAGGTCTTTTTGCTCGCCGGCCTCGCGTTCGATGCGGCGGCGCTCACGCATGAGAGAGCGGCGTGCGTCTTCTTCCTTGGCGTAGGGGAAAATGTATTTGCTCTCGGCATCGGCGGCGAGGGCAGCCATGCGCGGATTTTCCTTGAATTGATCGCGCATGGTATCGACGAATTCGATCCACTCGTTGAGAATCTCAGGCTTGCTCGGGTCAGCAGTGGCGGCGGTTTTTTTGACGAGAATGTCGTGCAGACGCGACCATGTTTCGGAAAACATGCGCCCTGGAGTGAGCGATAGGCGGATGGTTTCCTCGGAGGCTTTTGCATCGCCGATGGTATCGAAAAAATCGGCGAGCCAGAGGTGGCGGAAGACAGTGATTGTGGTGGGGCGGCTTTGTTGGGTGCGGTCATTCCACAGCCAGACTTCTTGCTCGCTGAGGTCGCCGCCGGTTTGAGGATTGCCGGCTTTGCCATTCGCGGCACCGCCGATGCGGCCAACCATGGTGCTCCACTCGTCGTCTTTCACTTTCACGCCAGCCCAAGCGTGGCCGCCGAGGTCGGTTTCGCCGCTGAGAACCATGGCGGGAATGCCGTGAGCGCGGGCGGTATTGACGCAGAAATACGATTGATCACCACAGATGCCACCTTCTTTGAGGATCTCGGCGAAGGTGTATTCTTTGTAGGGGTTGAGGCCATTGACGGCGCGCTCCATGAGGTATTCGATCATGCCGTAGGCATTGCCCCAGTTGCGGCGGCTGATGTTCATTTTGGCGATGGCCCAGTCGAGCTCCTTGGTGGATACAGGAGCGCAGACGACCCATGTGAGATCGCGTGCGGAGCTGTGGTGAACGGGTGCGGTGAGCTTGCCTGCTTCATTTTTCTCCATGTACCAGCGGTAGCGGGCGAGGGGCTTGATGGTGGTGGACTCGCCGTATTTTTCGTCCTCGGAAGGTGTGGTAATGGCTTGGTCGCGATCAAAAACCACGGCGCAGGCGATGGCGAGATTGATGTATTTTTCGCGTTGCGTTTCAGCAGTGGACTGCCAAGCGTCAAAGAGAAGTTTGGTGACTTGGGGCAGGTCGTCCTTTTGCGGATTGATGGTGAGGAGGATTTCCTCCATGATTTCGTTGCGCTCAAGCAGCCAGGTAAAAAACATGCCGCCTTCGTAGCCGTCCTTGGTGATGAGCTCGGAGGGTAGCAGGGTTAGCACGCGCCAGCGGAGAAAGGCTTGGTAGAAGGAGGGTTGCTCCCAGAGAGCCTGAAAACGATTGCGTCCGTTGCCATCGGTGGGGAGTTTTTTGTAGGCGGCAGTGAGGGAGCGTTGGAGGTGCAAGCGGTAGGGATCCCATGCACCTTCGCGAGCGACATCGATGATCAGTTGCTTGTCAAAAGCGACCACGTCGCGCTTGGTGGCATCCATGCCGACGAGAGCGAGTTCTGGCGCTTTTTCGTCGAGCTTGGCCGAAAGCTCCGCGCTAATGGTAGGTGCAGCCGTTTCCTCGGGCATGGGTACGGGAGTGACCTCGGCGATGGGAGCTGTCGGTTGAGGCGCTACTACTGCAGGAGCTGCTGGTGCAGGTGCAGTCGGCGTGGGAGTGGCTGGCTTGTTGGCGTTTTCAATGATCGTTACAAGGGGAATGGCTTCTGCTGCGGCGGCAGCTTCTTGCGGGGGCTTTTTCCCCATTTGCTGGGTAACCCACCAAGCTCCACCGCCGAGAAAGGCGACGATGGCGAGCCAAGAAAGAGCAGCACCTGAGCCGGATTTTGGTGCAGGTGAGCTGTTGTGCTCCGGGCGATTGGACTCGGCTAATGGAGAGATGTTGAGCTTTTTCATGGAGGAGAAATGTCTCGGTGTGATGGATCGCAGCTCGATGACTCAGAGTCACAAGCAAGCAGTGCAAGAACAGTGTTGTTCTCTCGCACAGAGTCATTCTACTTCGAAATCGCGAAAATGGCGAAAGAATTTGCACAATCAGTGCAAAAATTCGTCAGAAATGTGTCGATTGACGATTCTTATGATCACACGTTGAAGCGGAATTCGATCACATCGCCGTCTTTGACAACGTATTCTTTGCCCTCGATGCGGAGCTTGCCGACATCGCGTGCCGCGGATTTCGAGCCCGTGGCGACGAGGTCATCAAAGTGCACAATTTCCGCAGCGATGAAGCCGCGTTCAAAGTCGGTGTGGATGACTCCAGCGGCGGCGGGAGCTTTGTCGCCGGCATTGATCGTCCAGGCACGTGTTTCTTGCACGCCCGTGGTGAGATAGGTGCGCAGACCAAGCAGATGATAGACGCCGCGGATGAGAGTGGATACGCCGCTATCGCTGACGCCCATGTCGGCGAGAAATGCTTGTGCTTCTTCGGGATCGAGATCGACGAGTTCTTCTTCGATGCGCGCGGAGATCACGACGGCCTCGGCACCGAAGTTTTCGGAGGCAAATTTGCGGACCTTGGCGACGAGTGGTTGCGAATCAGGATCGGCCGATGCGGTCGCGAGTTCGTCCTCGGCAACGTTGCAGGCGTAGATCGTGCGTTTGGAGGAGAGGAGGAAAAAGTCCTTGATGTAGGGCATGTCCTCGGTGGGGAAGGTCAAGGTGATGGCGGGCTTGCCTTCATACAAATGAGGCAGGAGAATGTCGATGAGCTCGACTTCTTTTTTCGAGTCCTTATCGCCCGATTTGGCTTTCTTATCGCGCGATTGGCGGCGTTTTTCGAGAGCTGTGATGTCGGCAAGGATGAGCTCCGAGTTGATGATCTCAATGTCGCGCACGGGATCGACGCTGCCGAGTTCGTGGATGATGTCATCATTTTCGAAACAACGGACGACCTGCACGATGGCATCGGTCTCGCGGATGTTGGCGAGGAACTGATTGCCGAGGCCTGCGCCTTCGGATGCTCCTTTCACCAAGCCCGCGATATCGACGAATTCGATGGCGGCAGGGACGAGTTTTTTCGAACCCGACATTTTCGAGAGAACCGCGAGACGTGAGTCGGGCACGGTGACAACGCCGACGTTGGGGTCGATGGTGCAGAACGGATAATTCGCGGCCTCCGCTTTGCGTGAGCGGGTGACAGCGTTAAACAGAGTGGATTTTCCGACATTGGGCAGACCTACGATTCCGGCTTTGAGCATGGCGGGGGGAGATTGCGCAGATTGAAGCGGCGGGGTAAAGGGAAAAGCGCGGGGAATGTCGGGCCGCTGTGGAAAACGCGAGAATCGGAGGTTGGCAAATGGCGGGGTTTTGCTAGCATCTCGGGCATGGTTGACATGTTGGTGCGATTGTATGCGCTGCCGGAGAGTGGTGCGATGTATGAGTCTGTAGCGGCGCACGGGGTGACTTTGCGGAGGGCTCGGGCTTTTGAAAAACACACGGTAGCGGAGTTTGCGCGCAAGCATTTTTCGGCCAAATGGGTGAGCGAGATTGAGGTCGCGCTGACACGGCAACCGGTGAGTTGTTACATCGCGACCAAGGATAAAGTGATTCTGGGCTTTGCTTGCTACGAGACGACGATGCGTGGTTACTTCGGTCCCACGGGTGTGGATGAATCGGCACGCGGTATGGGTTTGGGCAAGGCCTTGCTTTTCAAATGCCTCGAATCGATGCGCGAAATGGGCTATGCCTATGCGGTGATCGGTGGCGTGGGGCCGCGTGAATTTTACGCCAAAGCCTGTGGTGCGACAGTCATTGAGGGCAGTGATCCCGGAGTTTACGGAGATATTTTGCCGTGAGACGAAATCAAATGAATCGTGGCGCCTGGTTCGCAGATAAAGTGCGTTGGGCGATTTATCTATTGTTGAGCTTGATGATTTCAGCCCATGCGGCGGATCGTTATCGTGGCTTCAATTTGTTGCAAAAGTTTTATTTCAGTGGCGAGCGGCATGCCTACGAGGAAAAAGATTTCGCGCTGATTGCCGAGTGGGGTTTCAATTTTGTGAGATTGCCGTTGGATTATCGTGGCTACATTCGCGAGGGCAATTGGGAGTTGTTTGATGAAACAAGTTTGGCGCAGATCGACCAAGCGGTGGAGTGGGGGAAAAAGTATGGCTTGCATGTGAGCATCAATCTGCACCGCGCGCCGGGGTACACAGTGGCAAAGCCCGCAGAGGCGCGGGTGTTGTGGACCGATGCCGAGGCACAACGCGTGGCGGCAATGCACTGGGAGATGTTTGCGAAGCGTTATCGCGATGTACCGGGCGATCGACTGAGTTTCAATCTATTCAACGAGCCCGCAGAGGTGACATTGGAGCAATACTTGCCAGTGCTGAAAAAAATGGTCGAGACCATTCGCGCTGTTGACCCCGATCGAATGATTTTTTCTGATGGTCTGGATTGGGGCAAGCAGCCATTGCCTGAATGCATTCCTCTTCAAGTCGGGATGATGACTCGCGGCTACACGCCCTTTCCGCTGACTCATTACAAAGCACCATGGGCTGGTGGTGATCGTTTTCCGGTGCCGAAGTGGCCAGCGCTAGAAGGCACGAGCGGGCAGTTGTATGGTCCTGGGCGTCAGGGATATCCTCATGATTTGGTCATACAGGGCAAAGTTCCCGCAAAAAGTACGATGCATCTAGTAGTTCAAGAAGTTTGCACGAAAGCGGTGCTTGAATTGTTGGCAGATGATCAAGTGATTTGGAAAAAGGAGCTATTGACTGGTGCGGGAGATGGACCATGGAAAAGCACGCGGTTGCTGCCCGAGTGGAATGTTTATGTGGCAACATACGATCAAGAATTTGTGGTGCCGATACCACAAGATGCTTCGCGCTTGGTATTGCGCATGACCGAGGGTGATCGGGCCATTTTTTCATCCGTGAGCATTCGATCTTCAGGAAAGGATGCGCGCGTGGCGCTGACGCCTGAGTGGAATGTGCAGCCAGAAATTTTGCATTACAAAGACGGAACTTTGGGCGCGATGCGTGATCGTGCGTGGTTGAAAAAAGCCCAACTCGATCCTTGGCTGGATTTCCGTAAGCAAGGTGGAGTGATGATGGTGGGCGAGTGGGGTGCGCATCAGCATACGCCGCACGATGTGCTGTTGCGCTGGGCGGAGGATCAATTGTCCATTTGGAAAGAATCTGATGTCGGCTGGGCCTTATGGAATCTACATGGTTCCTTTGGGGTGCTTGATAGTGGGCGTGCCGATGTCGATTATGAAGAGTTTCGCGGTGCGAAGTTGGATCGCAAGTTCTTGGAGTTATTGCAAAAATACTGAAGCTATTTCTTTTCGGTGAGATGCTTGTGAATCATCGCGGCAACGACTTCGTCCGTGGCCTTTGCGACATCGTTCGCACCTTCATTGCAGCACACCGCCACGCCGAAATTTTTCTGCGGAGCGAGCCAGATGACCGCATAGTTCATGGTATTGGTGCCATTGTGTGTGAGGGCATCGCCGCCGGCCCACGGGCGAGGGACTTGGTTCCAGCCAAGGGCATATCCGCCAGAATTTTTTTCGTAATAACGACTGTTGTGGAGTAGCGAAAAGGATTCGGCGCTGAGCTTGGGAGTGCTGTTTGTTTTTCCCGATTGAAGGTGCCAGATGCAGTAGGTTGCGAGATCACCGATGCTGCAATGCACCGTGCCAGCAGGGCCGAGAGCAGCAGGATTATCGGCTTGGAGTCCCGGGAAAATTTCCTTGCCCTCGCGATGAGGCCACGGTTGTGAAATCGGACTTTCGCTGGTTGCTGCTGCACCAAATCCAGCGCTGTCCATGCCCAGTGGTGTGAACAATTTTTCTTTGATCAACGTTTCCCATGCTTCGCCCGTGATAGTTTCGAGCATCAATCCGGCTGTCATGTAGCCATAGTTCGAGTAAACGTAAGTGCCGGGTTTTTGTGCGGGTGCTTGCTTGAGAAGTTCGCCGATGAACCATGCACGATTTTTTTCGGGGCTAACTTTTTTGTTGCGTTCGTAGAGATTGGACCAGAGGGCGTCGTTGCGATGAGTAGGCATGCCGCCGCGATGCTCGCAAAGCTGGCGCAGGGTCACATCACGATAGTCGGCATGGATGTCAGAAAATGATTTCCCTAACACTTTTCCGATGCTATCATCCCAACTGATTTTTTTCTCTTCCACGATTATGGCGGCTAGGCTGCTGGTCATCGACTTGGTGATCGAGCCGAGATGGTAGCGATCTTTCAATGTCACTTGCTCGGGAAATCCGCGGCGTCGCTGGCCGTGGCAGGCGCTTTCGATGATTTTTCCTTCGTGAAAAACGACTGCGCTCATGCTCGGTAGATCGTAGGTTTTGCATTGTGTGGCGAGCAACTTTTCGAGCGATTGCCCCGAGCAGAACGTGACCACGCTTGCGAGAATCAATGAGAGCATTTTCATGGGCAAAAAGGATTGATGAGAGATTGGTGCGAGCATTGCGGTTTTTGAGGGTGCGTCAAGAAGCAATCTCTGTGTCATTGTTTGATATGTTGCCTCGTCATGGTGCGTAGACATTTTCATGGGCAAAATAATGATGCTTTTGATGATGCTTGTTTCTGGGTGGTTGCCGTTAGCGGCGCAGCAGACATTCGTGAATCCGCTATTCCGCGGTGCTGATCCTTGGGTCGTGCGCGATGAGGCATCGAAGTCGTATCTGTGGTGCTTTTCCGAGGGTGATCTCGGCGTCGCTCTCTATCGAAGCAAAAGTTTGACCGATCGTGGTGAAAAAACCGTGGTCTGGCGCGCGCCCAAGGAAGGTCCATACTCGCAACAAATCTGGGCACCAGAATTGCATTTTGCCGAGGGCCGCTGGCACATTTACATGGCGGGAAGTGATGGCAAAAATGAAAATCACCTCGCTTATGTTCTGCGCGCGAAAACGGATGACGTGATGGGCGAATACGAAGTGCTTGGCCCTATGGCCACGGGTGATGGCAAAGATGGTCGATCCCCGTTGGTGTGGGCGATTGACATGACCCTGTTGCATCACGATAAAAAACTCTATGCGTTGTGGTCGGGGTGGGATCGTCCCGGCACGGATCGTCAATTTCTTTACATTGCTCCGATGAAATCCGCGACCGAACTTGCTGGGCCGCGAGTGTTGATTTGTGATCATGCCGATCACGCGTGGGAGCGCACGGAGGAGGGATCGCAGGGACGCGGCTTGAACGAAGGCCCGCAGGTGGTGCAAGCGCATGGTCGGACATTTGTGTTTTACTCGTGCGCAGCATCTTGGTTGCCCTCGTATAAGTTAGGCGTGTTAGAACTCGTTGGCAAAAATCCGCTCGATCCGAAGTCGTGGAAAAAGTCGGCACGTCCCGCATTCGAGAGCACCGAGCACACCTATGGTGTTGGGCACTCTTGCTTCGTGAAATCGCCCGATGGCCGCGAATGGTGGCACATCTATCATTCCAAACAAAGTCGCGAACCAGGATGGCAGCGCGATGTCATGATCCAGCCTTTTACCTTTGATCAATCGGGGATGCCACAATTAGGCACACCAGTGAAACGCGGCGTTCCGCTACCTCGTCCGTCAGGGGAGTGATGGATCTAACAAATCTTGAAATCCACAAAACAATTTCGATTGCTCTGGTGGCACATCGGGTAGGGTGCCATCGTGATTCAGATGAGCGCGGCACAACGAAAAGAATTCCTCTTCCGTCTGCATGCGTCGCATGTGGTGCTCGAATTCATCACCAAGCCCCTGCACGATGTAGAGCATGGTTTTTTTCATGCGCTGAATGTGATGTTTCTCGTGGTATTCTCTGCTTTCTTGGGCGAGCTCGGCGTAGAGTTCTTCAATGTATGCAAGCAAATCGCGCGCGGTGGGAGAGTGCTGAGTTTGCCCGCTGTAGCGTTGGCGCAATTGATCGAACAACCACGGATTGCGGATTACGCCTCGTCCAATCATCAGTCCGTGAGATCCCGTGCGATGGTGATAATTTTCTCCTGCTTGCGCGTTGATCACGTTGCCGTTTGCGATGATCGGACAATCTAATGTCTCCAAAGCAAGACGAATGCAGTGAGGTCTGACAGGTGTTTGATAACGATCTGCCACCGTTCGCGCATGAATGGTGAGGCCATCGATGGCATGCTTGCGGAATACTTCAAGCAATGCGGGAAATTCGGATTCGTCATGGTAACCAACGCGGGTTTTTACGGTGAAACGCGTGGGGATTGCTTCACGTAGCATGCCGATCATGCGGTCGATTTCTTGGGGTTGTCGCAGCAATCCTCCACCTGCTGATTTTCCACATACAGTCGGACTCGGGCAGCCAAGATTGAGGTCGATGCCGGCGATTTCTTCGCGCAGGAGAACTTTCGCCTCACTCACCATGGCGTGTGGATCAGAGCCGATGATTTGGGCAAAAATAGGGATGCCCGTGAGATTCTCACGGATCGATCGCAGAATGTAACGATCGGGTTTCGAGTTCGGATGCACACGAAAAAATTCCGTCACAAACCAATCCGGTCCACCACGACGAGCGGTCACCCGCATGAACGGCAGATCTGTGACGTCTTTCATCGGCGCGAGAACGAGCGCCGGTCGGCCAGCAGGAAGTAAATCGCGCAAGGTCGGAAAAATGTTAGAACTGAAATCTCACACTCAATGTGCCAAAGTTAGCGTTGCCGAGTTGCTCTTCATACTCCTCAGTACGCCATGTATGGGCGTAGCTCACTTCTACGGCCTTGATGCGCACGCCGAAGCCTGCATACACTTCACCCACGTATGGTTCACGGGTGTTTCCCGTATTGAAATCATCGTGAAAAACAGGTCCGTCAAGTGTAGCATCATGAGCGATGAACGAGGCCTTGAATCCACCTAACAAAAATACCGACCATGGGTTGAGCATAATCCGTTCGTTCGTGAAGTACTTGTGCGCATAAGCCGTCTCGGACAAACGAGGGTCACTGAAATCGGTAGGCAAAAAGAGACCTATACGCACCATGCCGCCGATGTGTGCCGTGGTGCGAAATGTTCCGAGTCGTCCACCCCATTCGCCAACGCCATCCATGCTCAGGATGCCATCGTTGTCACCAAAGTTCAGGCGGCGTTTTTGCACAAAGCTCAAATCCGCTGTCACCTCTGTGGGCAATTGGTTATCCCAACCAAGAAAGTTATCGATGTCGCGCATGTCATGGATGAAGTCCTGTGTTTCCTGCGCAAATGATTTCGGGCCCGTAATGCCTAACAGAAACTCGACGGAGTTTAGTGTTTGGTCGTCTTTGGTGTGCAAGGAAAAACCAAGTGCCGACCATCCAGCGTAGCGGCGTTGTCCCTCAGGCTGGGTCAGCGAGCTAAAATCTTCCGGCGTGAACATCAACTGCGTCAACGAGAAACCAAAGTTGTATTGCACTTCATCGGGATCATCAAATCCTGTCAGTCCTCGGAATGCACGCAAGGATTTGCGGTCCCCGGTGAAGGGCCGCAGACCTCGTTGGATCGAGCCGATGTCGCCAATCGGACGATTGCCTGAGATCCACGACAAGCGTGCACCATTGGTGTAGTCTCGGTCTTTATTGCCGAACAAGTCGTTATCCAAGTAAAAGGTGAGATAACCGGGGCCGAAGTCTGGAAGAGGGCTGTTGCGATCCGCTTTGGCAATCGATCCACTCAAGCCAACAGCCGCTATCGCAAACATAGCAATTTGTTTCATGCTGGTATTGTAGCGAGATTAGAGTAAAATGCCAATCTTATTTCGTGAAGCTTGTTACACACTGAATAAGCCCTTATACTTCAACACGTGGAGCCTTTCAAAAATATTTTCAATCGAAATGTGATCGAGACCCTTGGTCGACTTCTCGCCCGCGAGCTTCCGCGTTTTTCGCTGAAAAAATGGAACGCCGATGCCTGTGCTGATCTCGAGTCGCTCGAAATGAAGCAGCGCTGGTTGCAAGTCACCCACGCCCTCGCCAGGCATTTGCCGAGCGATTTTCCTGAGGCCGCCGCGGTGATTCGTCGTGTGCTGCACCCGAGCTGCGAATGTGATCCACTCCGTGAGGGCACTACGGCCGATGGAGTGCAAAGTTGGATGATTGCACCGCTTGCCGACTACGCGGGCATTTACGGAAAAAATCACCTTCCCGTGGCAATGGAGTTGTTGCGTGAGCTGACCATGCGCTTCACCTCCGAGTTTGGTGTGCGCCATTTGCTCTTGCACGATGCCCCGGCCTGCTTGCAGATCATGCATGGCTGGCTCGATGACCCGAACGATCATGTGCGCCGTTGGCTCACCGAAGGCACTCGTCCGCGCTTGCCATGGGGTGCGCAGATTCCTGGTTTCATTGCCGATCCCACCGCAACGCAAAAAATTCTTCATGCCCTCCGCGATGATCCTTCCGAGTATGTGCGCCGCTCCGTTGCCAATCACTTGAATGACATCGCACGCGATCATCCGCAACTCGCTCTTCAGATCGCCGAGAAGTGGATGAAAAACGCTCCCGCCCCACGCAAAAAACTTCTTCGCCATGCCATGCGGAATTTGCTCAAAAAGGGCGAACCGCAAGCCCTCGCACTGCACGGTCTCGCTGCGCCACAGCTCGGCGATGTGTCATTTACTCTCTCCTCAAGCAGCGTGCCATTTTGCGGAGACATGTTCTGCGCTTTGGAAATGACCTCGCTTGCCACCGTGGAACAACGACTACGCCTCGACATCATCGTGCATTACCAAAAAGCCAACGGCTCGCTCAGTCCGAAAACCTATTTGTGGAAAGAAATCGTCCTGCCCGCCGGACAAGTTCATCGCGCCGAGCGTCGGCAATCGTTCCGCAAGATCACCACCCGCGTTTATCATCCAGGGCTGCATCGCATCGAGCTCGTCATCAATGGTTGTGTCATGGCGCAGCGGGAATTTACGCTCCTGCCACATAACGCTTGATTGCAGCCATTTTGCGTTCATCTTCTGCGGTGCCCCATTTTCTGGTGTGTAGGCTTTGTCGTAAGATCGTTGCGACATTCACGTAACTTCTTTTTTCTCCTTATGATTTCCTGGTTTGCCCGTAATCACCTAGCCGCGAATCTCATGATTGGCGTCATCATTCTGTTAGGCGCATACTCTGTTTGGAAACGCACGACCTTGGAGGTAAATCCTGCATTTCGTTTTGACGAAGTTCACATCAATGTCGAATACCGTGGCGGCACACCTGCTGATGTGGAACGCGCCGTAGTCATCCCGATCGAGCGCGCCATTGAAAATTTGCCAGGTATTGCTTCGATCGAGTCCGAGGCGCGCGCTGGCTCTGGGCGCAT
>JBIIAI010000002.1:0-62095 GCA_044239965.1 Akkermansiaceae bacterium | reverse complement strand
TAGTGGTCGGGGCGGCCAGATTCGAACTGACGACTTCCTGCTCCCAAAGCAGGCGCTCTACCAGGCTGAGCTACGCCCCGAACGGGGCGGCGACTCTGGTCAAAACTCGCTCGTATGGCAAGACAATTTTTGGAGTTTCTTGAAAAAAGTTTTTCAAGCTTGTGATTCTAACAAAAAACATCGCTTTCTCATCCGCTTTGCTGTGCGTATTTTCTTACAATCGAGCAACAAAAGCGCATCGAAGCGCAAGTGCTGCGTAGCTCACGACAGCGATATCGAGCACGCTCTCTCCATGAAATCTTGCACGCACTGCAACACCGCCTTCTCACCGCGCAGCGATGAAGATCGTTTTTGTTGTCATGGTTGCGAATTCGTTTACCAGATGATCAATGATCAAGGACTGGATCAGTTTTATGCATTGAAACAGGGCTTAGCGACCGTGCCCGTGAAGAGTCGCCCTTTTGAAGAGCATGATTTCTCATGGCTGCCCGCAATGATCGAAACTGCCGAGACCGAGGCGAAGGAAGAAGCGAACTTGGATCTGTCCCTGGATGGGATTTCTTGCGTGGGTTGCGTATGGATGATCGAAACCATCTTTGCGCGTTATTCAGGCTCGATACGTGCATCCGCTCACCCGACTCAGGGACTGCTGCATCTTGAATGGCTGCCGGGCCATTGTGATATCGCCGCATTCTTAAAAGAGATCACGCAATTTGGCTACGTCGCTGCACCTCGCGATCAGCGACCAGGTCATGGTGAACAGCAAAAACTGTTGGCGCGCATGGGCTTGTGCGGGGCCTTCGCCTTGAATGCGATGGCGTTTTCTCTGCCGACTTATTTTGGCATGCCGCGCGATTTCATGTTCGCCGATTTGTTTCGCCTCATCACATTTCTCTCTGCCACTTTCGCGATGCTAGTGGGCGGCACGTGGTTCATGAAAAAAGCTTGGCGAGCTTTGCAAATGGGTACCGTGCACATCGATTTACCGATCGCGCTGGGACTCATCGCCGCGTATATTGGCTCGATCATTGGCTGGTTGATGGATGCGGAGGGACTCCTATATTTTGACTTCGTAGCGATGTTTGTTTTCCTGATGCTTCTGGGTAGAGCCTTGCAAACATCGGCTGTAGAGAGAAATCGCAAGCGCTTGGTGCGGCAACAACCCGTGCCCAAAGCGTTCGATGCCGCACGCGATGATTTGCCAGCCGTGAGTTTGGATGAGATCAAAGCCGACACACAATTCAGCCTGCGGCCTGGGCAAGCCAATCCAGTGGCATCCATGGTGCAATCCAGTGACGCTTCTTTTTCGTTAGAATGGATCAATGGTGAGGCTGATGCTGTCAATTTTGCGATAGGATCTAGACTCCCGGCAGGGGCAATTTTGCTGAGTCGCTCGCCAGTGATCGTGCAGGCTTCTGAGCCATGGCTCGATTCACTTTTGGCACGCCTCACCGCTCCTCCTGTAGCGGAGCGCGGCCATGCATTTCTCGATACCTTGTTGCGGTATTGGCTTGCAGCGATCGTTATCATCGGGATCGCTGGCTTTGCTTGGCACGCATTTCACCACGAATGGATCCGCGGGCTGCAAGTTATGATTTCAGTATTTGTGGTATCTTGCCCCTGTGCCCTCGGTGTAGCCATTCCGCTAGCCGATGATCTAGCGGCGACACGACTCCAACATTGGGGCGTCTTTCTGCGTTCGACCACCTTCTGGTCGCGCATTCGCAAGGTCAAACACATCATTTTTGATAAAACCGGAACCTTGACCTTGGAACGACCTCTCCTAAGCAACCCTGACGCAGTGCAAGATCTCGACGAGGATAGTGCGAGGGCGTTGGCCATACTGACGCATGGCTCCCTCCATCCTGTTTCACGCACTTTGTTAGAGACATTGGGTAATCGTGGGCAAAAACTCTTACGCGCTGCCAGTGAGCATTCGGTCTTAGAAACGGCGGGACAAGGGATTGAATGGAAGAGCGATGACGTTTGCTGGTCGCTAGGCCGCCCAGGGTGGAAGAGCTCAGAACCGATCTCAGAAGGACAGAGCACTCAACTATGTCGCAATGGCAAATGCATCGCCCGTTTTGCGTTCGAGGACGCCTTGCGGCCATCTGCCGTCGCCGCATTAGCTTCGTTGCGCGCTGACGGCATCATGTTGCACATTTTTTCCGGTGATCATCGTGAAAAGGTAGCCAAAATCGCCAAGCAACTTGGCATTTCGGAAGATCAGGCACATGGAGGTCTTTTGCCTGAAGAAAAAGCTGCGTCTGTGCGCAAAATCGACTCTCGCAACACCTTATACATGGGCGACGGAGCAAACGACTCACTCGCCTTTGATGCTGCTTACGTCACGGGAACTCCCGTCACAGATCGCTCGTTGCTAGAATCAAAATCGGACTTTTACACCCTCGGATCAGGTCTTTCCTTCCTGCCTCAGCTCTTTTCAACGGCAAAAGCACGGGCAAGCGGAGTGCTCCACGCCTTCTTGTTCGCACTTATCTATAATGTCCTGGTGGTTTCACTATCATTGATGGGACAGATGAATCCGTTGCTTGCAGCCGTGCTGATGCCCCTGAGTTCATTGATATCGATAGCCCTGGTTGCAATTTCTCTGAAAAATCGAAGTTCTTTGGTTGAAAAATTCAATTCGCCCCGCTATGATTCCGCCGATGGCACACCGGGAGAATACGTTACCACAAAACCACTCTCATAAATCATTCCAGCATTCGCTGTTTGAGCGACTGTTACACTCGGAGAGATACACCATTTACCAAGAGGCTTTTCGCGCAGCTACAGGCCTACCTTTGCGTCTTGTGGGCGCGGATACCGATAGTTGGTGTCTCGATGATCAAGCGATCAATCGTAGTCCTTTTTGTGAAAAACTCAACCTCTGCAAAAGCGCTTGCCATGCGTGCATCGACGTCAATGCTCGCTTGATGAAAGATGCAGATGTCAACGGCCCAGCTACCTGTCATTGCTTTGCCGGTCTCTACGCTTCTGCCGTGCCGATCAAGCTTGGGGCCTCCACCATTGCGTATTTGAAAACTGGTCAAGTTTTTTCACGCACACCCGATACGCACTCATTCGAAGATGTTTTAGCCTTGCTTGGCAAAAAAACCATCCCTGCAGCCGAGATCGACCTTTTGCGTGCAGCCTACTTTCAAACCAGATCCATCGAGCCACAACGCTACCAAAGCATGATCACACTGCTTTCGAGCTTTGCGGAGCAACTCTCCGTCTATACCGAGCAACTCTCGATCATCGATCAAGGCTCCGAGCCAGCAGCCATTGCGAAGGCGAAAAAATACATCCATGCTCACCTAGATCAGGCACTCCCTCTTGGTGAGGTCGCCCGCGTTGCAGGCCTCTCCGAGTCGCATTTCTGTCGTTTATTCAAAGACAGCACAGATCTCACCTTGACGGATTACATCAATCGCTGCCGTATTGAATGGGCGAAGCGCGAACTGCTGCGTCCCGAGGTTCGAGTGTCAGAAATCGCCTACCAAATTGGTTACCAATCATTGTCGCAGTTCAATCGCTCTTTCGCACGCATTACAGGTACATCCCCCACTGCCTTCCGTCGTGAACAATTGGATCGCGCTGCATCCTGATGAGGTTTCAGCATTTTTACAGATTTCCCGCACCCAGTTACTTGACCTTTGGCATTTCTGCGTGACATTCTCGCATGGGAAAACACTACGCAATCATCGGCGGAACATCAGGCATTGGACAAGCATCAGTCGCTCGATTGCGTCAAAGCGGTCATTCACTTTATGCTGCGACACGTCGTCCGGAGATTTTGCAACAACTGGGCATTCCCTCACAATTTTTTGATGCCCTCGAGCCCACTCCGCTTACTTGGCCCGACAAGCTCGATGGCTTTGTTTATTTTCCTGGCAGCATCACACTCAAGCCCTTTCATCGCCTCAATCTCGCAGATTTCATCAAGGACATTCACATCAATCTGTTAGGTGCAGTGCATGCATTGCAATCGGCACTGCCCGCGCTCAAAGCATCGCAAGATGCATCGGTCGTGCTATTTTCTACCGTAGCCGTGGATCAGGGAATGCCCTTTCATGCATCCATCGCCGCCGCGAAAGGCGCGCTTGAGGCTCTTGCGCGTAGCCTCGCGGCCGAATGGGCCCCCTTGATTCGCGTCAATGTCATCGCGCCATCTTTGACGGATACACCTCTAGCTGGTTCACTGCTCTCCGATGATGCCAAACGTGCAGCCTCAGCGAAACGTCATCCTTTGCAGCGCATCGGCAACGCTGATGACGTGGCGCAAATGGTCGAATTCCTACTCAGTGACGCGAGCCGCTTCATGACAGGACAAACCCTGCGCCCCGATGGTGGATTGACTTCAGTGAAACTTTTCACCTAACGGAAAAAATCACCGTTGCTCCAAGAACACCTCTTCTACCGGAGCATCGGGCAGAGCTTGAAGGAAATTTTTCCCGTAGCGTTTCGTGAGAATTCGGTTGTCCAAAATGTGCACATATCCGCGATCTTTGCCAGTGCGGATCAACCGGCCTACGCCTTGTCGCAATTTGAGAATCGCCTCAGGTACACTATATTCCATGAATGCATTGCCTCCTTCCGCTTCGATCGCCTCAATCCGCGCCTGCGTGAGGGGGTGATCCGGTACCGCAAATGGCAACCGTGTGACGATCACATTCGACAAAGCCTCGCCAGGAACGTCCACTCCTGTCCAAAAACTATCCGTGCCAAATAACACACTGCTCACATCACTGCGGAATTCCTCAATCATCCGATGTCGCGTCATCCCCGCTCCCTGCACTAACAATTGCCAACCTTTTTTGCGAAAAAACGACTCCAGTTGGGTGGCCACATCCCTCATCGCTCGATAACTGGTAAACAACACAAAGGCCCGACCTTTGCTCAACTCAACAGCCATGCGAATTGCTATCGCCAAAGATTTCCCATACTTTGGATCGGAGGGCTCAGGCATATCACGGAAAATTTTCACCTGCATCTGATCCTTGTAGTTAAAAGGACTTCCAATCGTTAGACTCCTAACATGCTCTGCTCCTACGCGACCCTTGAACCATTGCAAGGAAGGGTCCCCTACCCCGAGAGTGGCACTTGCCATGATGCAAATTTTTCCAGGAGCGAAAAGCAAGCGACGCAGAGCTTCCGCCACATTCACAGGCGCAGCATGCAAGGAATACTGAATCTCCTCACGCCCACCGCGCTCTACCCAATAGACATTCCCCTCCTGCTGCTGATCAAGAAAGACCTGCACCGTGCCATGCACCTCGCGCAATTTCTGTGCAGCGTCTAACAGCTCAGCCTTGCTCGACTCGCCTTCGACATTTTGTGCCAGTTCATCAATTTCACTCCACAACTCCCGCAACGGACCTGCGATGCTATTTTCTACCAATCCAGGACGACGCACTCGGAACTCGCGCGAGTATTCGCCAAAGCGCACTTGATCAGCCACGCTCTCAAAAAAATGATCCGCCTGCTCCAACAATGTCTCCACAGCCTTCATCGCCGAGGCCTTGCGATAACTCTTCAGTAAGCCTTTTTTCGTTCGAGGATGATACAGCCTCAGCAAGTCAAATTTCAGCCCCGATTGGCTCAAGCGAAGCCCCAATTGCGATGCGGCCACATGCTCGATCGTATGCGCCTCATCGAGCACTACGAAGTCATTCGGAAACAAAAATCCACTCATCGCGCCGCCATCACCTTCCGCTACATCGTCCGCGGATCCCAGTAATGCAAAAAACAAGGTGTGATTCACCACCACCATCTTAGCATCCGCTGCCGCCTTGCGCGCTTCCTGAAAGAAACAATTCCCGCGCGGCCCACAAGTTCGTGCCGTGCAAATGTGCGGATCACTGCACACCTGCGACCACACCTTCGGCGATGGCGTAAAGTCCATACCGCTCAGCGTTCCATCCGTGGTGCTCTCGGCCCAGCGCGCGATGGCATTGAGCTCATCGTCCTCCGAGCTCGTAAAAAGATCCGCCGACTGCTCACGGGCACGTCGCAACCGCACTGGGCACAAATAATTCGATCGACCCTTCAATAACACCGCAGGAAAATCATTGCGGAGAATTTTTCTAACGATGGGTATGTCTTTGCGAATCAACTGCTCCTGCAAATTGATCGTATGTGTCGAGATCACCGCCTTGCGACCCGTTTCTAGGGCAAAACGTGCAGCCGGCAGCAAATAGGCTAACGATTTCCCTACACCCGTGCCCGCCTCAGCAAGCAAAGATGTGCTGCCGACCATCGCCTCAGCAACCGCTACGGCGAGATCTTGCTGCTGCGGACGATATTCAAAATCCTTCGACCGCGCCATCAAACCACTCGTCGAAAATGCCATACGCATTTCCTCCGCAAGGTCCGGCAACGGCACCGCCACATTTTCCGGAATCGAAATCATTCCATTACCCCACCCGCTTGCGACTGCAAAAACTGCACCCGTGCATCTGCTTCGCTTAAGGTCACAAAACCATCTTTGTCGGCATCAGCAGCTTCGAAGCGCCGTTGCACACTGCCCTTGGCCACTTGCTCTTGAAAAAACTCATTGAACACGACCTTACCATCGCCATTGCGATCGTATTGCTGGAATTTGGTATAGCGGAAATCGGGATCAATATCCTTGGCTTCACTCCACGTCACAGAACCACTGCTATCGTAGTCAACACTTGCAAAAACACGTGCCAGCTCATAGCGGTTGGCTTCATCCAGAGTCAGCTTGCCATCACTGTTCGCATCTGCGTCACGAAATTTCTGACGGTCCGCCTTCGTGTCCACCGACTGACAAGCGCAGAACATCATGCTAGAGATCAACAACATTTTCCAAGATTTCATCGCAATCATTTTGTTTGTGCGATCATGCTACGCCCCACCCCGACCAGCGACAAGCCAAAACCCCAGACATTTTTCCGATTTACCCGTCGCCATCTTCACAGAGAACGATCGATTATACCAAATCAATCCATTCACTGAGCGAGTAGCTTCCTATCGTTACGGATCTTTTTGATCTCGAAAACCACAAGGGCGAGCAACATTACCACAGTAATTGGCACGATGAATTGGAACATCACTTTACTGAAAACGGGCAATGCATCATGCTGCGTAGCTCCGAGGATCAGGTATATGGTATACGCAACGTAGTAGGCCAAGAAAAAGAAGCCATTCCAGCGGCTAATTCGGAAGCCGACAAAAAACACGGGAAAGCAAGCAATTGCGACCGCCAACATCACAGGCAAGTCAAAATTCATTATCGATGGTGCAACGGTGATGCCACTCGGCGAACAAATCCCCGACAAACCACCAACGGCAAGAATGTTGAATACATTGCTACCTACAACGTTACCAACGGCAATATCGCGCTCACCGCGAATGCTTGCCATCACCGAGGTCGCGACCTCAGGCAAGGATGTGCCAGCTGCTACAATCGTGAGACCAATGATCGTTTCGCTTAGTCCAAATGTGCGAGCGATCGTAATGGCGGATTCAACCAAAAATTTTGAGCCTAAAATCAACAAGCCAAGGCCAAGTAAAATCCACAAAACATTCATCCATGGATTCCCTTGCTTTTCAGGCAACTCCCCACCGGCATCGAGCGCGGCCTGACTATCTCTGCGGCTAATGCGGATCAGCCACCAAGTGTAGGCGATCGCACCTACGAATAAAATGATACCATCTACGCGCGTTACAACTCCATCGAGACACAGAGCTATCAACAACACTGATGAAGCGATCATCACAGGAACATCGAGTCTGACTAGCTGTTTCGCGACAATCAAGGGTGTGACCAACGCAGAAATACCGAGAATGAAAAGCACGTTGAAAATGTTACTGCCGACGATGTTACCCATCGCCATTTCAGATTTCCCTTGAATGCTGGACATCACACTCACAGAAAGTTCGGGTGCGCTCGTGCCATAGGCGACCACCGTCAAACCAACCACAAGAGCGGAAATTCCAAACGAAAGAGCCAATCGTGAAGCTCCTTTAACGAGCCAATCTGCACCAAGAACAAGAAGAACTAAGCCAACAATGAGAAGAAATATCGTGAGTATCATGGGTGAAAATATCGAAATGTAAGAAGGCAAACTAGCTGACCTCTAACAATGTGCCAGTAGAAAAATCATCTCATTTTCCACTCGACGCACAGACCACGGTTCCCTCAATGCGGGCTTTTTCGGCGAGCAGCGCAAATTGATGACCAGCAAAACCATCTAGCCCCGGTGCTAAGCTGCCTTGTGGTCCGAACAAACGATCCAGTGAATCGACAATTCCTTCGTCTCCTCCGCCGTGACCAGCATAGCCGAGCTCTGGAGGATGTTCGATGATGATTTCCTCCGTAGCACCAGTCGTGTGATCGCGCACCGATAATTCATAGGCTCCGGCTTCTTTCCAAGCGTGACCGCCCTTTAAGCTGCCCTCAGTGCCGTAGATTTCCATTGAGCGACCCATATCGAAAGCCGTCATCGAGAACGTCACAGAAATGCCATTTTCCATCTCACCCGAAATTACCTGGTGATCCACCACATCATTGTCACAATGATAGACACAGCGCCCCCACGGAGAGGTTTGAATGAATTGGGTAATTTGCTCATCGCTGGCTGTTTCTGCTCCATCCAGCACCATCCTCAACCAATTGCGTTTGTCGGTGAGATAACGATGTGCATCGTAGAAACAAGTTCCGACATGCGGGCAGCCATCACTGCAACGCGCTGTGGCACCCGCAGGCGCATTGGCAGATTGAAAATACTCAAGTCGCCCGAAACTAGAAACGTTTTTGATTTGCGAATCGGTAAACCAGCACAGTAGATCAGTATCGTGACTGCATTTGGCGAGAATCATTGGCGTCGAATCCGCGCTGATGGCCCAGTGTCCCCGCACGAAAGAATGCGCCTGATGGTAAGGCTCAACACCCTCACTGGCATGAATCGAAATGATACGACCAAGCCGACCAGAGTCGATCACGGAGCGTATCGTTCGATAAAATGGCGTATAGCGTAAAACAAAACATAGGCCAATTTTTACACCATGCTCTTTCGCCTTTTGGTCGAGAATTTCGCATTCTCCCAAACTCTGCGCCGCAGGTTTTTCTAACAAAACATCATAACCTGCTTCGATCGCCCGTAGAGCATGACCAAAGTGATCTCGGTCTTGCGTAGCAATGATCACAATGTCGGCAAGTTTTCCAGCTGCAAAAAAATCATCATCATTTGTGAAAACTTTAACTCCCTCACCGAGATCCGCGATCAACTGAGCTCGACTCTCAATCAAATCACAGGCCGCAGTCAATTGATACCGTCCCTGCCACGCCGACGCAATGCGCGAGTATGTCCTCCCCCGTGATCCACAACCTAAAACAGCAATCTTCATTTCTCGCTAGACCTTTCCTTTATTTACTGATTCCTATACCAATTTTTCTTGAGTCAAAATAGACAGAAAATTCCCTGTGGTGACAATAGCAAAATGCATTATTCGCGGAAATCTCCACCATGATAATGAGTCAAATTCATAATGTATGGATATAGTATTCCACGCGAGCAGGACCACCTCTGCCGCCGGGAACTTCTCGGCGTTCGATCTTTGATCCCATCAACAACTCCATCATCCGCACTTCCATCGCTATGGCTGCGGGATACTCCTCAAATAAGGCCCACAGTGGGTGGTGAAATTCCTCAATGCGAAAACCCTGTTTGACGTCGTAAGAACAGCGAGCAAAACAGCCCTCCTTCTCACGCAATCCAGCAAGCACCGTGGCTTTTTCAACCAGAGACTTCGCCCTTTGCATGCGGCTCATCCAGCGTTCTTGCAGCTCCGCGAAATACTGGTGCAGCAATTTTTCGGGAGCAGTAGCGCCAAACAATTGCTTCATGTTATGCAACAAGCTAAGAGTCATCGCCACCCCCGCTTGAGGAAAAAGCGCATCAGCTTTGGGGGCGAGACGATACATGATTTCAGGCCTACCGATCTCCTTACGCGGCAAACGACTGCGCTCCAAGTATCCAAGTTCGAGCAAGGCTTCACAGTGCTGCTTCACCCCCATGTAGCTCATCTCCATGATCCTAGCTAATTCAGGGATCGGCATGCCTCCATGAATCTTCAATTCTTCCACGATCGACACCCACTGCGGACGCACCAATTCTCGAAATCCATACAAAAACATCGCCGTCAACGTGGGCGAAATTTTTCTTCAACGCAACTAGGAAAGCAATTTACGCCAATTTTGCCGATCGAGGAGTTTTCCAGGCGCCGACGATCATCCCCACTCCCCCTAAGAAAAATAGCCCCGGGAACCACAAGGTGTAACCAGCTGCTCTGGTATCCAGTTTGAGAACGGCCTGACTCGGTTGCTGCGGATTCACCCAACACTTGGTCATACTTCCAGTAGCAAAAGTGGCAACAAGCTCCTCCACGATGGCCCTGTCGTTGCGTGGCATACTACCACGCAAACTCCACAGCCGGCTTTCATAAGAGCTACCGTCAAAATCATAACGATACAACACTTGTAGGCGGTATTCAGGTGCGACCGTGTCACCGATTCGTTGCTCTTCCACGTTCGACTGCAAAATCAAACACGGTACCTGCGGCCAATTCGTCATTCCTTTAGCTCTTGCATAACTACGCCACATCAAAGCGATGAAAATCCCAGAAATCACGCACAGCGACAACCCGACTGACGTTAAATACCATTTCCCTGCACTGTTCGTTCCACTCACGCCGCATCCCTACGCCATGATGATCGACTTGCCAATAGAAAATCGCCTATCCAACTGTAGTTCGTGAAAGTTCAAACATCATCTAACTACGCAAAAAAGCGCAGCAAGTGAAACTCGCTGCGCTGTTTAAAAAAATGTGAGAAGCAATCGCTTACTTCACGCCTTTTTTGGAAAGGCGGGTGCCTTTGGTTGCACCTTGACGGGCCTTGAATTTTGGATTGCTTTTGCAGATCACATAAAGCGTGCCACCGCGTTTTACCACTTGGCAATCAGCATGGCGGCGTTTGGCGGAATTGAGTGAGGAAAGAACTTTCATTGTGTGTGAGGTAGTGATTTGGGAGGGCGAAACTAGCGGGACGAATGATTTTGTAAAGGCATTTCTTTGAAAAAAACACATTTCTTTTTGATCATACGGCCCGCATGATGTTTTGGGGATCTTAATCGTCGTCGTCTTCGTCATCGGGAGGCTGTGGAGCCTCGTCCTCTTCGCCGCCGTGATTGAGAATGAAGGCCAGATCGTCGATGCCGAGGTTGGTTGCAAAGCCCTCATCACCGAGCACGTTGATGACAAGTTGTGTCTTCTGGTGCTGTAGGATGCGGATTTTTTCCTCCACAGTATCGCGAGTGAGCAAACGGTAGGCAATAACCTTGTTTTTCTGACCAATCCGGTGAGTTCGGTCGATGGCTTGGTTTTCCACCGCTGGGTTCCACCAGGGATCGTAAAGAATCACGTAGGAGGCCGAGGTCAAGTTCAGACCGGCACCACCCGCTTTGAGCGAGAGCAGGAAGACACTTGGGTCCTTGGTGGTCTGGAATTTCTCGATCTCCCCTTTCCGGTCCTTGGTCTGACCGGTGAGGTAATTGTAAGGGCGGCTTTCTCCTTCCAAGCGCGCCTTGATGAGGTCGAGCATGGAAACGAACTGCGAGAAGACGAGCACTTTGTGGCCTTCCTCGTGGAGCTGATCGAGAAGATAGAACAACGATTCCATCTTGGCACTTTCTTCCTTGAGGTATTTCGGATCGATGAGACCAGGGTGGCAGCAAATCTGACGCAGGCGCATGAGGCCTTGCAGAATGGCGAAGGAGTTCTTCTTGACGGCTTCGTCGGAGTCCATACCAAGCAATGCTTTTTGAATGCGCTTGAGTTCGGCACGATACAGGTCGAGCTGCACACCTTCCATTTTGCTGTAAACTTCTTCCTCGGTACGAGGTGGGAGGTCTTGCGCCACCTGGGACTTGGTCCGGCGGATAAGGAAGGGACGAAGACGAGCAGCAAGACGTTGCTGGGAGCCGGGATCTTTGCGCTTGTCGAAGCGTTTTTTGAAGTAGGCGCGGGAGCCGAGAACGCCGGGCATGGCGAAGGCCATGAGCGACCACATGTCCATGAGGCGGTTCTCGATGGGAGTACCTGTGAGGACCAGTCGATTGCCTGCATCCAGTTCGCGAGCTGCTTTGGCTGCTTTGGAATCAGGGTTCTTGATCTGCTGGCCTTCGTCGAGAATGACGGTAAGCCATTGAATCTTATTCAGCAACTCGCCACATACCCGCAACTGAGCGTAGTTCATGACCAACATGTCGAGCGTGTTCTGGTAGTAATCGAGATCGATTTCGTCCCGATTGCGCAAGATTTTCACGTTCAATTCGGGAGCAAACTTGTTCGCCTCGGTGACCCAGACGTCGAGAACGGATTTGGGGCAGACGATGAGCACAGGCTTCTTGCGTGCTTGTTTTTTGAATGCTTCATTACGAAGCCAGAGCACGTAGGTAAGCGATTGGATCGTTTTACCCAAGCCCATGTCATCCGCGAGAATACCGCCGAAGTTGTTGGTGGCGAGGTAAGCCAAGAAGCGGAAACCTTCGATCTGGTAGGGCCGCAGCGTGGCGTTGAGATTGGTCGGCAGCTCGGCATCGACCTCGATGACGATGTCGTTGGCGCGGTCCTTGATTTTTTTCCATGCCTTCGGATCGAAAACATCCGCTGCTTTGGGATCGGCAAGCTGCAGGGCGTGCATGCGGTGCGTTTCTCCCGATAGGTCGAAAGGATCGAGGCCAAGACGAGTAACGGCATCGCGTTGTTCGGGATCGAGTTTGATTTCCAGTCGCATCCAGGAACCGTCTTCCATGCGAACGTAACCACCACGGGCTGCGACGAGTTGGCGGATTTGCGCTTTGCTGAGATTGACGCCTTCAACGTCGATGACGATGCGCAGATCGAACCAGTCGATCTCTTGGTTGACGACCTCGAAGCGCACGGCTGCGCTAACAGGATCGTTGAGAATGGTTTTGAGACGAGCATCGATGTCAAGCTCGACTTGTGGTGGCATTTTGCGAATCCACTCGGCGAACTTCTCGGGGAAATTCTTTGTTAGACGAGTTTTGAACGACACCAATTTATCGTCATAAGTCAGAGACATCTCATCCAGCACCTTAGGAATGCAATGGAGATCTTCACGAGCAAAGCGCAGGAGCTGTTTGCCTTTGACGACTTGTTGCTCCACGAGTTCCCAGCCTTCTTTGTTCAATCGTTCTGTTCGGCGCCCCTTGGTTTCCAGGGCACTGACATCGACGACAAGGTGCTCGGTTTCCGCCGAGGTAAGTCCAGCAACAAGTTTGAGTTCCAGCTTTGGCTTCAACTCCAGATCAACAACGCGTTTGGAGAGTGATTCGGGCAAAGAAGCGCCGATTTTGCGAAGAAATTCAACACCTTCCAAAGAATCAATGACGCGCTTGGGGATGTAGTAGCGCGGCATGATTTCTGTTTCGTTCAGCCAACGCGGAGGACCAGGAAAAACCGTCTCGTCAGATTGATATAGCTCAACGCGACCAGGCAACAAGCGAACCGAGTGCGAAACATTTTCGCCACCGGAAGTAACGAGCTGCAGCGCGAAGTTCATCTGATCGTAATCGGCATCCTCACACTTCCAGCGCAAAGGTTCATCGACGACTTTGAACAGCTTTTCATCAAGATTGACGAGATAGCCCTTGAGCGCAGGCTGACGGAACAAGCGATTCATGAAACGGCAGCATTCTTCTTGATCGAAATCGAACAAGGTATCTCCTTCTTTGCGGTAATAAGAGAGGAAATGCTCCCAGAGGATTTGGCTCGATGAATCAAGACGCATCGCTGCCTCCATGTAGAGTGCCGAGTAGCGCTCGACGTCTGATTTTTCGCGCAACTGCAACCACTCACCGCCCTTTTCACGAAGCTCGATGCGAGCCTCATTGATGGTCGCCACCAAGCGCACTTCGGCTTCGAAGGGTGGTTCGGTAGGAGGGCGTTCATTGACTCGCTCAATGCGCTCATACCATGAGGCCACTTCGCGCTCTTGCTCCCACTCGGCCATTTTTTTCTGCACCGATTCGAGATCGGTGATGACGTTCATGAACTCGGGGTACGGAAGTTTTTTCTTGTAAAATGCGTAGGCGATGTAGTTCCAAAACTCCAGAATATCGCTTGGTGGCATCGGCCAGAGCTCGAGAGGCTCGTAGCTGGTGATTTCCCAGCGCGGCGAGATCCGCACCATATCGTGGTCGTGAACTTCACCCTCGATCACATAACGACGATAACGTTTCTCAATTTTGGTTACAAAATCGGCTTCTTTGTCATCGAGCTCGCGTCCGAGTTTTTCCTCGATCAAATCAAGCACAGGAGCATCATCGAATTCGTTGGGCGACTCGGGCAAATCCTCACCACGATGCATGCGCTCCATCATGGTGGCATATTGGCACGCACCGGAAACGATTTCATCTTCTGCGGTGCAGCTACCGAACCAGCGATTGCCTTGCAGTCGCAAACTCGTGCGGTGAATGCCAGTTTCTTCTTCGACGCGCCCCTGAATGAACAAATGATTACCAAAAATTTGGGTTACCGCTCCGTCTTTTTGGAGCATTTCGCCCTTTTTGCGAGCTTCTTCTGGGAAGCTGTTTAGGAAGTTCAATGTGGCACGGTCTGGATTCATCGCGAATATATTAGGAGAAAATTGTTGCTGATAGGTGGGACTAACGGGGCGCGAATCTACACTCATTTTCCTTGGCATGGCAAGAAAAACCGTGTGCTCGGGAAAAAATAACCATTCTCCTTAGACAAAACAACGAGGCCTTTTCGCTAGCTTTCGGGATTTGTCATTGCACGCGTTCCTAATCTTAGTAAACTGCTCAAAACACTATGCGACTCATTTACACCCTAGCTCTTGCCCTGCCTCTGACCGCCCTCCTCGCGCAAGAAAACCCGAAGGATGCGTCCAAAGATACCGCAAAAAAACCAGAAGCAGCTGCACCGCAGAAAAATGTTAGTGTTGAGGGCAGTGTTACCATCAACGGCGTCGCGATTCCTTATACTGCAACGACTGGCAAGCTTGTGATCAATCGCGATGACGGCACACCGCGCGCATCGATCTTCCATGTTTCCTACGTGCGCAAGGACAAAAACGACCCGAACCGTCCTGTTACATTTGCCTTCAATGGTGGCCCTGGCTCATCGGCAGTATGGCTCCATCTCGGTGCGCTCGGGCCGAAAATCGTCAAACTTACTGGTGACGGAACACAACCAATCGCACCACCTGCCACACTCGGCGATAATCAGTTTTCCATTCTCGATAGCTCCGACCTGGTTTTCATCGACCCCGTCTCCACAGGCTATTCTCGCGCTGAAAAAGATGCCAAACCTCAGGAATTTCACGGTGTGGACGAGGATGTGGAATCCATCGGCGACTTCATTCGCAGCTGGGTCACGGAAAACAAACGCTGGTCTTCACCCAAGTTCTTGTTAGGCGAGTCCTATGGTGGAGTCCGTGCCGCCGGCCTTGCCCACCACCTCCAAAGCCGCTATGCCATGTCGCTCAATGGCGTGGTCATGCTTTCGACGCTCATGGATTTCCAAACCTTGAGCCCAGCGCCGGGAAATGACCTAGCGTATCAGGTATTCTTGCCCACATTCGCTTCCGTAGCTCATTTTCATGGAGTTACCCAAGGAGATCGGAACAAAATCGTTGAGGACGCGCGTGCCTATGCCTTCGGCCCCTACACCACCGCTCTTCTCAAGGGCAATCAAATCAGCGCTGAAGAAAAATCCACCGTCGCCGCTAAGCTCGCAGAATTCACGGGACTATCTGCCGCACTGATAGCAGAAATGGATCTACGCATTGATCCTACTCGCTTCCGCGGTGAGCTCCTCAAAGCAAAGAAAAAAGTCATCGGCCGCTTCGATGCTCGAGTCGCATGGGATGATACGGACAGCTCAGAAATTTACCCGAACTATGATCCCTCCTACTCCCTAGCCTACGGGGCATTTGGCACTACAATGCTCGATTATTTGACCCGTGAACTCAATTGGCAAGAAGATCAACCTTACGAAATTCTCACCTCCAAGGTGCATCCATGGCGCTGGAACGAAACTAACGGCTACGTCAACCTATCCGAAAAACTCTCCACCGCCATGCGCGACAACCCACACCTCAAGGTGCTCGTTCAGTGCGGTTACACAGATCTCGCCACCCCCGCTGATGGCATGCTGTATTCCACCCGCCAGATGCTCTCTTTGCCCGAACCGCTGCGCAAAAACATCGAATTCACTTGGTATGAAGGCGGTCACATGTTTTACCTCAATCCTCCTGATTTGAAAAAAATGCATATCGACTTGCAGAAATTCATCGAACAAGCCAAATAAAACTCATGATCCAGCAACCACCACCTAATATGCCCACCGATATGGGATTCATCCCCACGCCGGATGAGCGCAATCTCGCTATGCTCAGTCACCTCAGCGCTCTTGGTGGATTGATTTTTCTTGGTGGCTTAGGCTTCATCGGGCCCTTGATTATTTACCTCGTGCAGAAAGGAAAATCACAGTTCGTGACCTTTCACGCACGCGACAGCCTGAACCATCAATTAACTCTTCTCTTGTTTAACCTTGTCTGCGCAATCATTGGTTTTGTGCTGTTCTGTTTAGGTGGTTTCCTAGCTTTTATTCCGGTAATCATCGCTTTCATCACATCAATCATTTTTGAGATTCTCGCCAGCGTACAAGCAAGCCGCGGCGAATGGACAAAAATCCCCCTTACCTTTACTCTTGTTCGCTAAACACTCTGCTATTTCCTCACAACTCCATCGAAGTCATATCTATGAAAAAACTACTCCTCGTCCTCTCCGCCGCTTGCAGTGCTTACGCGGCTGAACCTTTTGAAGTCAAAACGCTGGAAATCGGCGCCGCAGCTCCTGATTTTACGCTGCCTGGCGTTGATGGCAAGCAACACAGCCTCAAGGATTTTGCCGATGCCAAGGTGCTGACCGTCATTTTCACCTGCAATCATTGCCCCGAGGCTTACGCGGCTGCTGGCCGGATTCAAGAAACGGCAGATGCCTATAAAGACAAAGGCGTTGCGGTGATTGCAATTTCTGGCAACGATCCACTCGCACTTCGTGCCGATGAACTCGGCTATGCGCCCCATGGCGATTCATTTGACGAGATGAAGCTCAGCTACAAAGAAGCAAATTGGACCATCCCCTATCTTTACGATGGCGAAACGCAAGTCGTTTCCAAGGCTTACGGTGCGCAGTCCACACCGCATGTTTTTGTGTTCGATGCCGAGCGCAAGCTTCAATACACTGGCCGAATGGACGAAGGATATCGCAAGGCCGGCCCTGTCGAAAAAAGCCAGATGCGCGATGCCATCGAGGCCATCCTCGCAGGAAAAGAAGTCGAAGTGAAAACCACTCGCTCCTATGGCTGCTCCACCAAATGGTCCTACAAACGCGATAGCGTCACCAAGGACAATGAGGCATGGGAGAAGCGCCCTGTAACCGTTGCACCGATGGATGCAGCCATCGCCAAGGAGTTAGTAGCTAACAAAACGGACAAAGTTCGCTTATTCAATTTCTGGGCAACTACCTGTGGCCCCTGTGTAGCAGAAATGCCTGACCTCGTCGAGACAGCGCGCCGTTTTCAAAATCGTCCTTTTGAGCTCATCACGATCAGCACCGATCCCCAAGACGATGCCGCACGCGTGCTTTCCGTCCTCAAAGCGAAACTCGTCGCCACCCCTGGTCCACGCGAGGCTGCGATGAAAAAAGAAAATCGCACCACCAACAACTACCAAGTCAAAGACGGAGAACTCGATGCCGTTGCCGATGCCATCAGCAAAGAGTGGAAGGGCGATCTCCCACACACAGTCCTCGTCGCACCCGGCGGTGAGATCTTGTGGAAACACAATGGAGAATTGGATGCCGTAGAAGTAAGACGCCAACTTGTAAAAGCCCTCGAAAAGCGCTAATCTTGCATATTTTCCTGACAAAATGCTGAATTACCGATCACTTAATGGTTGACATCCTTTAAGTAAAAGTGGAAAACGTTGGCAGTTATGAATCAGGCATCACAACGCTCTTTTCACTGCCCCCAATGCAGTGGTGTGATTTACATCCCCCACAATCTGCCACCAACGCAGGCACCCTGCCCGCATTGCAACGCATTGATTGTATCGCCGCCGATCCCTCAAGCCCCCGTTGGTAATCCGACAGCCTACCCCGCACCAGCTGTCGTGCAAGCTCCAGCGCCTGCACAGGCACCAATTTCTGTCCCCCCGCCAGTGCAGCGCGTAGCACCTACAGCAGCGCCTGCCTCCCGCCCCAACGCTCCCGCACCTGCGGCAGCTGTGATTCCATTGCCCAAGCAACCAACGCGCATGGACTCCAGCGATGCTGAAGTGGATCAAGAAACGCAGAAAAGCTCCGCAAGCTCTTGGATCGTCGCTCTTTTCTTGTTGGCAATTCTGGCTGCCGCAGGATTCTTTCTCTACCAAGAAGTTTTGCGCAAAGCCCCTCAGAATAGCTCCATTCCCATCATCAAGGCTGATGATCCTAAGATCAAAGAAGCCGAATATGCACGCGATGGATGGAAGCGTGAGGCCCGAGAAACTCTCAACAAGTTCATTGCAGCAAACACACTCGATGAGAAATCCCGCTACGTTATCGGCGGTCGCGAGACGATGCTACGCCTCGAAAAACTTTACGGTCCGAGCATCATGGACGAGACAGAAACGCCCGCAGATGCCTTTGTCGCTATGCCGCTCGGTGATGAAGATCTTTCGCGCAACATTTACTTGATGGCCTATGATCGTCCGGCTCAAATCGAAATGAGCAAGTTTTTCAGGCCACTTGCCAGCATCGAGGTGCAACAAGGCCTAGCCCCAAAGACCCGCTCACTGAGTCCATCACTTTTTCCATGGAACCCATGAAAATCCAGGCGTTTTTCAAAAAAACTGAGCAAGGCATGTTGTTAGACTGGGATGTTTATTTGCAGACACGCCACCGCACCTTGAAACGCTTTATCGAGAACGCTAAGCCGGGGCAGTCTGGGGTGTTTCGCGCCTTAATCGTAGAGGATGTTCCACTTGCTACCGATGCTGCTAACGATCTGTTAGTCTATCGGATTGATGATCCCGCTCATATGCTTGACACCTATCGCGTCGGGGTTCCGCGCACATCGCCGATCGCCATGGATCTCGCGAAAATCAACTGGCGTGGCACCAAAAACATCACGCCTAACGTCGCTACCGTGACTCTTGAACTCACCATTTCCGATCTGGGAATTCCTTCTATTAAACGCTTTATTTGCTGGGAGTTTGAGAGTCTCGGCGGTGGAGCGACGTCGGCTGAGCACTCCAAGCACACCGATACCATACCACAAAACACACCGCTTGAAGATGATCTGAAAAGGATCCGCTAAGCAATCAGGCATTGCCGCTTCTCACAACCTTCACTCTATCCGCGTGTCTCGCTTTTCTCATCGTCCAACCATCGCCGCCATCGCCACTGCCTCAGCACCCGCAGCCGTTGGCTTGTTGCGCATTTCCGGTCCCGAAGCTTTCGAGATTGCCAATCTCATGTGCTCAGGAAAAGCCAGTTCAGCGGCGCCACGCACAGCTCGCTTGTGTCGCATAGTCAACGAAGGTGGGCAGCTAATCGATGAAGTGCTCCTCACTCGATTCCCCGCGCCCCACAGCTACACTGGTGAAAACGTCTGCGAGATCGCCGGCCACGGCGGTATGCTTGTCATGCGCTCGCTACTGGATCGCGCCCTAGCCTGTGGCGCCACACTCGCCGGACCAGGTGAATTTACCCAGCAAGCTTTCATGCATGGCAAGCTCGATCTCACCCAAGCCGAGGGCGTGATGGATCTGATTTCTGCACAAACCCACTTTGCACTTCGGGCAGCTCATGAGCAACGCGAGGGCCGATTGGGCCGCAGAACCGAAGAAACCCGTGACGCGCTGCTCGAATGCATCGCTCATGTCGAAGCCTACATCGATTTCCCCGAGGAAGACATCTCCCCTGAGGTTGGAAACGCACTAATCAAACGTTTGCTTGAGATCAAAAACACCATAGATTCGCTTCTTTCCACGGCAGATCGCGGACGAATTTTGCGCGAAGGATTGCGCACCGTGATTATCGGCCCGCCCAATACCGGAAAGTCCAGCCTGCTGAATCGACTCCTTGGTTTTGAGCGAGCAATTGTGAGCCAAATGGCAGGCACCACGCGTGATACCATTGAGGAAACAGTCAACTGCGGTGGCATTCTTCTGCGCTTGATCGATACGGCTGGAATCAGGGACGACAGCACGGATATCATTGAACAAGAAGGTATTCGCCGCTCCGTCGTCCAACAACAACGCGCCGATTTGATCCTCGCTTTAGCCGATGGCACCTTACCTATGCCTGCTTCATTACTTGAGGCCAATCACCCGCAGCAACACGTTCTTCATTTGCTTAATAAAACCGATGAGCCAGAACACACGAGCTGGCAGGCTTCATCGGCACTGCGCATTTCCTGCAAAACTGGTGCGGGCATGCAAGACCTCGAACGAGCCATCGTTGCGACCGTCATGAATCAAAGCATGGATCATGGTGAAAGCCTCGTCGCGATCAATGCACGCCACCAAGATTGCCTAAGACGCAGCATGGGGGCCCTTGAAAGAGCCATTCCCATGCTTGAGCAAGCAGAGGATCTCACGCTCGTTAGCATTGAATTGCGCGATGCCATGGACGCTCTGGGCGAAATATCGGGCAAGATTGATTCCGATGACATTCTCGGAGTCATTTTCAGCCGCTTTTGCATCGGAAAATAAGCCCACCGCAATCTATTTGCTTTTCTGCTAAGGTTACTCATTGCATTTTCGTAATTACAACAGAAAATACAAACACAATGTTGCGCACACTATGCATCACAGGCTTGCTTCTCGGTTCATTGCTCGTTTCATTCGCCCACGCGCAAGAGTCTAGTGCCGAATTGATTCGTGAGCTGTCGAGTGATCGACACAGCAAACGTGTCTCGGCCGAGAAAAAGCTCTGGAAATTAGGACCATCGATCGTGCCAGAATTACAAAAGGTCGTCGACCAAGGCGAGCCTGAGTCAGCACTACGCGCGGCAAAAATTCTACGCTACCTCCACTGGGGCCTCACGCCCGAGACCCCCGAGGAGATCATCAAACTCACTGAGCGCTTTCCCCAACTCACCGAAGATCAAAAAAAAGATGCCTACGCATCACTTGTCAAAATGCGTGAATACCGTCTAGCATTGCTGCTATTCCGGAGCGAAAAAGATGAGTCCATGAAACTGCGGACTCGCAATTCCGTCCGCGGCTTGGCCATTTTATCCGCGCGTGCCTCGATCCTCGCCGGCAAGCCCGAGGAGGCAAAAAAGACCCTGCAGGAATTTCAAGATGATCCACAAAATCGCATCGCATTGGCATGGATTGCTCGTGCGGAAGGCCGATTGGATCAAGAAATCGCAAAGGTCAGCAAAAAAACAGATCGCGAACAACTCGATTACCACCTCGCCTTGCTTCGCGCTCAGGGCAATCGCCAAGCCATCGCTGAGTTCGCGGAAAAAAATGACTTCACCGCCCTGCATGCGTCGATGGAACTACTCGAAGGCCGCCCAGAGCAATGGCTACGTTGGTATTCTGAAAATTCCTCTGCAGAGCATTCCGACCTTGTCGCCACCTACCAGAGCATCAGTGAGATGCGCCGCAAAAATCCCAAAGCTGATGACTCGGAGCGGCTCAACACACTCACCAAAGCCGCCCTCAAGGGCGACGATAACACTCGGCGCTGGACTGCCATCAACGCACTCAATGCTCTAGGTGAAATTGAATCGGTCGATAAAGCCGTAAAGTTGATCAATCCCAGTGATATCTTTACGCTATACGTCTCAACTGAAAAAATCGACAAAGCACTTGAAGCACTCGATCTCAACCCTCAAAACCCCGACTACCACGCATGGCTCAAAAATGAAATGGATCAGATACTCCGTGGTGAACTGGACTACGGCATGAACTCCATTCCGCTTGTGCTCGATTTCCTGGAACGCCGCAACATCATGGCCCCCATCAAGGAGGTCTTCGTACCCAAAATGCTCGAACTCGCCGAAGATGATAACGATAGCTTTCTCGCATTACTCGATAGCTGCTTTTCCCCGCATTTGGACAGCGCACAAGCACCCCAATCCGCCATTCTCGTCGCCGAAAGTTACGCCGAGGAAAATGCCGAGCGCTGGGGCACCATGATCGAGCGCACATTTGGCTTGGCCGATAGCCCCAATCCCGGCTACCAAAAATGGTTTGACCTCCTCGCCGAGCTCCATCCCGAAGAAACCAAGTTCGATGTTTTCCGTAGGACTTTGCAACTTTTCCGCATCGTTCCAATATCCGACCAAGTTCTCTCGGAGATGGAAAAAACTCTCGAAAAACATTTCCAAAAAGCGAAAAAAGAGGACCAAGAAGGAAATCGCCGTTTGCTAGTCCTCCTTGCTACCCACACCCAAGTCACTCGCTACTCGACATGGTTAGCACAGGAAGATCATGAGCCTGATACTCGTGAGCTGATGGATCAAGAACGCTGGGAGCAGGCCGCAGCTCAGTGGTTAGAAAATGCAAAAATGAGGCCTGATGACATCGAATACCTCACCTGGGCCGCAGCATGCTTGCGCAAAGCTGGCAAGCTAGAAGAAGCCACAAAACAAGAGCGCTTGATGGATTTCCTCATCATGGGAGATAGCAATATGATGTTCATGAACTCGGCAATCTACAAAACTCTTGGAGTTCTCGAGCTCGCAGATCAATGGCGCATCAAGCATCTGAATTGCTCTCGCACCGATCAAGCATGGATCAATAATGTGTTCACTCTCGCCGATCAATTTTTGTTAGAAGGTAAATACCAACAAGCTCACGCCTACTACCAGGCCTTTTTGCTATCGATGATTAGCAATCAAAACTCCGGCTACTTGGCTCTCACCCATCGCTACAGCAACAAAGCCCAAATGGCACAAGGTTTCGCCTTACTCGCCAAAGACCGTGAACTTGCCATAAAAATCCTGCGCTCCTGTCACCAAAGCATGATCGCCGATGCCTCGCTCGCCGATGAATTTTTTCCTAGCCTGCGGAAAAATCGACTCATCAAAGAACACGACGCATGGTTTGAAGAATCATGGCAAGCGATGATGTCCATCGCCAAGCGCTTCCCCAAAGACGACAACATTCACAACTCCGCCGCCTGGCTCGCCTCGCGGAGCTTGAGACGCCTCGATGACGCAGAGCAGCAATCGAAAATCGCTCTGGAGCTCCGACCAAACCAAGCAGCTTACCTCGACACCATGGCCGAGATCTGGTTCGCTCGTCGAGATCGCGCAAAAGCCGTCGAATGGTCTCGTAAGGCCATCACCGCTGACCCTTCTCAAGAACCCCTCAAGGAGCAGTTTTTCCGCTTCCAATCAGCTGATTTCCCGCAGTGAACTTGCGCTCGCTTGTTGCATGTCAGCAGTTAAGCTTGTGTTATCTCGCGAAATTGCTAAAACAGCTGTGCAATGGAAGTTTCAACCCAAATGATCATCACTCTGGTGTTGATTGCCCTGACCCTTTTTGCGTTTCTGAAAGAAGTCGCTCCCTCGGATCTAATTGCGCTCACCGTTCTCTGCTGCACCGTTCTTTTTGGGCTCGTATCCGATAAAGAAGTCTTAGACGTTTTTAAAAACGAGGCTCCTCTGACCATTGGGGCTCTATTCATCATTGGAACGGCCCTTGAAAAATCAGGTGGGGTGTTGCAGATCTCGACGTTAATTAAAAGCATGACCAGCGGCGGCCTCCGCTCGACGATGTTGATTTTCTGCACAGTTACTGCTTTAGCCAGTGCCTTCATGAATAATACCGCGATCGTCGCGATTATGCTTCCTGTCGCTCTCGGCCTGGCCCGTAGCAAGGAGATTTCCGCTTCCAAGTTGTTGATTCCCCTTTCCTATGCCTCGATCATGGGCGGATGCTGCACCTTGATCGGCACATCCACCAATATCGTCGTCAGCGGTGCCTTAAAAAACTACAACTTGCCGCCGCTCAGCATGTTTGAGTTGGCAGCCATTGGCGTTCCGCTCAGTGTTGTTGGCATTGCCTACCTGACCATTCTTGGACCCAAGCTTTTGCCCAATCGATCCTCGGTGATCGGCGTGCTCGATGACAAGCAACGTTCGACCCCGCTGTTTCATATCCTCATCGAAAAGCAGTCGAGCTTGATCGGACAGCGTTTGTTAGATAGCCCACTCTATGATCCCAACTCGGGAATTCACATGATGGAAATCCGCCGCAATGGTGAGCGCATGATGACGCCCGTGAACCAGATTACCATCGAGGCAAATGATCGTTTCCTCATCGGCATCCACGGCAAAAGAAACAAAGGCAGTAGCGTCGAGGAATTGCTGCCCGATCTAGGCATACAAACTCTCTCCAAAATCGAGGGAGTGATCACCGAGTTGGTGGTCACGGAAGAATCCGATATGTGCAATCGCACTCTGGCCGAAACTGACTTCCGTCAGCGCTACAACAGCGTGGTGCTGGCCGTGCATCGCAATGGAAAAAACATCACCGAGCGACTCGCCAAAACCGAGCTCGATCACGGGGACACCTTGCTCGTCTTGACACCGCGCAACAACCTCAAAAGCTTACAGGACAGCCACAACTTCGTTCTCACGGATCGCGCCGACAACAATCCATCGCCAGGATTTTACTCGCAAGCAACGTTGACTTGGGCAATTCTGTTAGGAGTAGTGCTGAGTGTGACGATTTTTTCCGCGCACGTACCGATGCACATTGCGAGCTTGATTGGAGCCGTTTTGATCTTGTGGCTGCGGATCATATCGATGCGTGATGCGTATGCTGGTGTCGATTGGCCCATCATCTTCATGCTTTACGGAATGCTGGCGCTGGGAATGGCAATGGACAAAACAGGCACAGCAAAATGGCTCGCAGATGGATTCGTAGCAGGAGTCAAGGCTGTTGCCAGCCCCGAATTACTCCCCTACGTGGCTCTCTCCGTGATCATTCTTCTCACAATTGGTCTCACCGAGGTCTTGTCGAATAATGCAACAGCGCTGATGATGGTGCCGATTGTCGTCAATCTAGCTCGCGGGCTTGAGCTAAGCCCCACACCGTTTATCATTGGCATTTGCATCGGTGCCTCGACAGCATTCATGTTGCCGATGGGCTACCAGACGCACATGATGGTCTATGGACCTGGAGGCTACAAGTTTACTGACTTCATTCGAGTAGGATTACCGATGAATATCATCTCGTGGATTCTCGCCTCAGTGATCATCCCGTTAGTCTGGAGTTTCTAATTCTTTGCCTCGGCTTCCTTGGCCAATGCTGCACTCACTTTTTCCTCGATCTCCTTGGTTTTCTCACGATCAGGTGCACCATCATAGGAAATGATTACGTTTTTGCAGGCGGCATCCGTAATCACCACACGAGGGAACTTGCCATCGGGCTCGACGCACTCAGGGAGCTTGTCGATGTCCTTATCGCCCTTATTGATCTCGACAAGTACGGCATCAGCGCGTGGAATGGCTTTCTTGGCAGCAGAGTTACGGGCCGATGCGGCGTTAATTTGCTGAGGCTCCAAATAGGTGGAAAAATCCTCGTAAAAGACAAATGCGATGACTTTATCGGTTTTTTCGGCCGAACGCTTAGCGCTCTCCAGCTTACGCTCAGTGAAACCCGCAAGAGCTACAGAGCTGCAGGCTACGGATAAAAAAATCATTCGCAAGGTTGTTTTCATACGCGCATCGTGATCGCATTTCGGAAGAAAAGTCAAGTAAGATCGACGATGCAATTTTTAACGATGTCGGGAACGAAAAGCTGTCCTACAAATAAAAGCTCGCACGCATGCTTGCCAAAAGCGACGCGCTGCGTTAGCGCTCTGTGCACACAAATCACACACATGACAGGAGCCTCATTCATAGGATACACACGCGGCAGTCTTGCTGGCCCGAAATCACATGCCATCAATCCCGCGACCCAAGAGGTCATGGAGCCCGGCTACGCTGCGCCCTCAGCTGAGGAAGTGGAAAGCGCCGTCCAATTGGCGGCCGCTGCATTTCCGCAATACCGCCAAACGACAGCTTCTCAGCGCGCGCAGTTTTTGCGCTGCATTGCCGAGGAAATTGAGGGATCTGCTGATGCGTTGGCGGCACGCGGCACTGCGGAAACTGGTTTGCCCGAGGCTCGTTTGCGCGGAGAAACTGGTCGGACCGTGGGACAGCTTCGCATGTTTGCGACCATGCTAGATGATGGTTCGTGGGTCGATGCACGCATTGAGACCGCGATTCCTGATCGGGCACCCTTACCGAAAGCTGACATCCGCTCGATGCTCCGTCCACTGGGCCCCGTCGTCGTATTTTGCGCCTCAAATTTCCCTTTAGCTTTTTCCGTCGCTGGTGGCGATACGGCTTCGGCGTTGGCCGCTGGTTGCCCTGTCATTGTCAAAGCGCATTCTTCTCATCCAGGCACTGCGGAGTTGGTTGCTGAGGCGGTAGTCCGTGCGGCACAAAAATGCGCCATGCCTGATGGTGTTTTTTCCGTTCTTTATGGCAGCGGTCGCGATGTTGGCATGGCTCTCGTGACGCATCCTGCCATCAAGGCTGTAGGTTTCACCGGATCACGCCCAGGTGGTCGTGCTTTGATGGATGCCGCGGCTGCGCGCCCTGAGCCGATCCCTGTCTATGCCGAAATGAGCTCGATCAATCCTGTGGTCATGCTGCCAGGTGTGTTAGGTGAAAAGGCTACCGCACTCGCAGAAGGATTCTTCCAGTCTCTCACCATGGGTGTGGGTCAGTTCTGCACCAATCCTGGTTTGGTATTTTTACCCGAAGGCTCACAACAGGCATTTCTCTCCGCTCTCGAAAATCACATCAAAAATGCAGCACCGGGCGTCATGCTCAATGCGGGCATTTGTCAGGCATATCGCGATGCTACCGCTGCCACAGCGCGCCACCAAGGAGTTACGCAATTTGCCAGCGACGTTAGCGCCAATCAAGGCCAAGGCTCGCCAATGTTCTTTGTGTGCAGCGCGCAAACGCTATTGCAATCCCCTGCCCTCACTCACGAAATGTTTGGTCCTGCCAGCTTAATCGTGATCGGTAGCAACGATGAAATCATTGCCGCAGCAAAAACGCTCGAAGGACAACTCACCGCATCAATCTTCGGTACCGATGCCGATTTCAGCCAAGCAACTGAATTGCTTGAAATCCTCGAACGCAAAGTTGGTCGATTGATTTTCAACGGTTATCCTACCGGCGTTGAAGTTTGTAACACGATGGTGCATGGTGGCCCGTATCCTTCTACCTCGGATGGTCGCAGCACTAGCGTCGGCACCATGGCCGTTTTCCGTTTCACCCGCGTAGTTGCTTGGCAAAATTGCCCGCAAGCATTGCTTCCTGACGAACTCAAGGATAGCAATCCCCTTAAGGTCCCCCAAATGATCAATGGCAAACGTTCCTGATTGATCGAGGTAAACTCTTCAAAAAAAACACCTGCATTCCACGAAGGATGCAGGTGTTTTTTGTTAGATTATTGATGCGGAATGCAACTTACTTCTGCTCAACACTCACGCGGTAAAACTTCCGAGAACCGGTTTTGCAATCTTGATAAATGCGTGTCTGCAAGCCAGAGCTAACTTGGGTCGGCGCGGCATCAACGCGAATCCAGTTGCTGAGATCAAGGGAAGTTTCGAGGTAGTAGTTCACGTCGTTTACAGTAGTGTTGACGGGATAACTGATGCTGCAAGCGTCTCCGTTGAGTCCCATTGTTGGCAAACTCAATGTGCTAGGCGCGTTTGGATCTGATCCCATTGCGTATTCCAAGAGGTTGTTGATACCATCACCATCAGGGTCGTCATTCGCTGCACCAGCATTATTCGTTGCGGCCCAACTTGCGAAGCGTGAGCCACTGGCGATGCCTCCTGGTGTGCCAGCAAGTGCTTGCCAATTGACCGAATCATTACCGTAGTCGTTTTCTGATATTTTGTTGAGCGAGGGACCAGTGCCATCGGGCGATGTTGGCCATGGGCTGGCATCATCGAAGTTGACACGGTCAACTCGGACGTATTGCAAGACATTGAGAGCATCGACTCCGCCAGGTTTGTCCAATTGCAGTGTCTCGCCGCCGTTGTTAAGGCTGCCAGTGCCCCACTCAAACACAGTTGTGCCTGGTGCTAATGTGGCACCGAAGGACGCGTTGAATCGCACCAGATTTTTGGTGAGAATCACCCGCTGACCTGGATTCAGAGTCAAGGGCACACTAGGCGAGATGTTGGAGGGAAACTCAAAATCGATACCATCGCTTATGCGCCATGCACGGTCTTTGGAGGGATCGAAGAAAGTGACGGGTGTATTGCTTACATTGAGCAATTCGATATACTCGGCATCACCATTGCCTGCGGGATTGTACATGATTTCCGAAATTACGATCGGACCGATGCGCGGCCCTGAGTTCCCAGCGCCCTGCGTTGCTTCTTTCATAGCAACAAAGTTATAACTGTCACTACTAGGTTTGTAGTAATAACCAAGTGTCTCACCTTCTGAAGAAGGGCCGAAATCTTCTTTCGACTGGTAATCGGTCAATTCATCGTTGACAGCGGAGCTGAGATAAACGGTTTCACCAACGTCGCTCAGAGCAAATGATGTAATCTTATTCGGATCGATACTTGCTGCTCCGAAGTTGAGATTTTCTAAAAATGTCACGAAGCCGCCAGGAGGGATGATAGTGCCCAGAGGTATGCGATATTTACTGAGATTGCTGCCATCATCACTGAGGAACCAGCCGCCAATATTCATCGGTTGGTTAGTGCGGTTGTGCAGCTCGATCCAATCACTAGCGGTTCCCGAGTTAGCTAGGATTTCGTTAATCACGATCGTTTCGCCGATGGTATAAGGGTAGTTCGATGGCGTATGAAGATATTGAGCACCACGATCAACGATGCTGCCATCGAGATCCAAAGCGTGTGCTGGGTCACCCGAATTAATAGCGGGTGAAGTGCTTCTCAATTGAAAGTTCAACAAGGTCGAATCGACGAATTGAGGATCGGCAACGATGTTGTTAGTTCCAGCGATAGGTAAGGTGTCACTGAGGCTGTAGGAGGCCGTCGCGATCGAGAATGAATCGACGGTCACGGGAGGTGTACTGGATTTGGAAATAATGGTATTGGTAATGATCGCTTCGCCGCCGCCATCGCCAAAGTTTTTCTCATATACAGCAATGCCTGTATCGCAATCCGCAAAGGTGTTTTGGTCGATGGTCGCGACTGAGCCCGCGTCCTTGATACCGACGCCTAATACGCAACCGACGACGAGGTTTTTACGGAGCGTTACCGTGGAGGCTTGGCCTACGGAGAAGCCTTTGTCGGAGTTATAATAAATCAAGTTCCCCTGTACTAAAAGATTCGTGCAGCCTTCGCCGACGTCGATTCCATCGCTGTTTGATCCTTGAAAACGATAAATGCGGCAGTCTTCGATGAGGCCGTTGGGCACACCATCGTAGTCGATCGCATCGGTATCTGGTGCATTGTTGCCGAGAAAAGTGCAGCGCTGCGTGATCGCTTGACCTTGCTTGACGTTTATGCAGTCACCCGTGTGCGGATTGTAAAGCACGCTATCGCGCAGGATTGTCATGCCACCGCGCGTGAAGACTGGCCCTTCATTCTCGGTGATGTCCATAAAATCGAGAGTCAAGTTGGCATTCAGACCAGAGATGGCCGAAGGATACTTTGTCGGGTCTGCACCACGGGTGGCACCGGAAACTTTTGCGTGCACTAATGCTGAGGGCGCAGTGGGATTTTCGAAGCTGATGCCGCCCCAAAGTGCGCCATTGCGACCGACGACATTGACTTTCTGCGACGCGGTGCCGTTGACTTGCAGGGAACCCATAACGCGTATGTTGCGCTCTGGATTCATGCGGATTTCTACACCAGCTGCAACGGTGAGCGTAATGCCGGAGGGCACGATCAAATCATCGGTGATGACGTAAGGAGAACTGCCCAAGCTCAGTGTGGTATCGGCTGCCAAGGTGCCGCCAATCAAGGTTTCGTTCGATGGCACAAAAATCGCCTCCACCGTAGAAGCTCCCGTGATGGTCAATGAAGTGCTTTCGCCTCCTGTCACTCCTGTCCAGCCACTGAAAGCATAACCCGGTGCAGGTATTGCTTTGAGAGTGAATGGAGCATTGGGGAACATTTTGAAGGTCGAAGCCTCAACGGGAACGCCCTGTACTTGCACGGTTCCGCTGCCGGTGATTTGCAGCGTGAGATTCACTGCTGCGCTCATGCTGAGTTGCGTCGCGATTTCGCTATGAGCATTGGCTGCACGGGTGGTGGCGTAAGTTTTCGAGCCTGCAATGCCAGCCGCGCGAGTGTCTGCAGTCATGCCTCTCGGAGCCCATCTTGCCTCATGCCGAGAAACTTCTGTCGCTGAAATTTCGGCATCCACTTGATCCCAAAGCGCATGCAAACGAGACTCTTGAAAGGTGGATGCCATGTGGGCAGAATAGCGCTGCGCGAGACGACGTTTGAAGGCCGTGTTGGTCTTCAGGCGCACCAGCACATCTTCATCGACGAGCATGTCGGCAAGAATTCCTGAAGTTGTTCCTGTTGACAAAGTCCGATCCATGTCGGTGAGAAACCACTTCCAGCGTGCGCCCGCTTTTTTCTGCTTCCAGAATTCACGATTGTGATACCAGCTTGTATTGTTGCCGTAAGATTCAGAGATGACGAAATCCATGAAACTTTCGACGTCGATTTTCGATTCCACGTAATCCCAGTTGGCCTGCACTGTGAGGTCAGCTGAATTGATGAAAGTCATGAACTCCAGCCAGTCATCGGTATCACCTTTATCAACGCCAAGCGTCACATCGCCGCTCGTAATGTGTCCGTAAAGCAAGTGATCGACATCATCAGAGTTTACATGATACTTTTGTGCAAACCACATGTCGTCCCAGCGCTCGCGCAAATCGTGCAAGCCATAATAACTGCCGTTCACAAATACAACCACAGGTCGAAAATCGGCCGTATCAACATTCAAAAACCCCTTGGCAATCTTTGCCCAGATCGCATCACGCAGCATTTCATTGGCCCAGCGGTCACCGCCGTCGCGAAGGGTCATGCCTGTGTGCAATGCGTTTTTCGATCCAGGAAACAAATCGTATTTGATTTCATCGGAACCGTACTTCCCACGCACGGCGAGATTCATAGCCTTTTGCGGATGCACCCAATTATTCTCTCCGCCGATGCGAATGCCGACGTTGGCGCTAAATTTCCCCGTGCCACCAGGGGCGAAAAATTCAACGTGACCTGGAGCATCTTTGCCTTTGTAAACATCTCGCGCACCGAGAGCGGAAAAAGTGGTGCTGCTGACAAGAGGCTCATGCGTATTCAGATAAATACCAATCGTATTGCCAAACAATGTCTCAGGATCAGCTACCACGGAAACATAAGGTAAGCTACCCTGCGTCTCACCAATGAAATACGTTTGCGTAACAATCTGACCTGTGGCTTTTCCCGCTTCAAAACAAGCAGCACGTAGGATCGTGGTGGCTGATAACTCCAGTGGTATCGAATAAAGCAAAGAACTGCTCTTCGGGTTAGAGCCATCGAGTGTGTAGCGTATTTCCCCCGAACTCGTATTGAGTGTGACGGTCTGAGCTGAGGCGTAAACTCCACCTGATGGCGAAACACTCACATTATTTCCAGTATCGCGCACATTATCTACTACGGACGTCGTATTTTCAGCATTGGGCGTGGATTCGGCGAACTGCTTCCATTGTGTAGGTGTAGCGGCATCGCGACCATAGGAAACATCGGTCACTTGTTGCGTGTATGTGACGGTATCGACCAGTGAGCCACCAGTAATCGAGCTAGCAACGAGGCTCAAATCTAGGCTCAAGTCTGAGCTGCCAGCTGTAGCCTGATGAACCTCCACAGCAATTACGTTAGTTCCTGCTACTAACAAATTCGCAGGAATGCTGTAAGGGTAGAAAGTATTTTCGGCTGCGCCAGCAACAGCTACGGTCGCCAAGGTTTGATGATTGATGGTGCCAGTAGGCATATTGCGCCGCACGACTTCTGTCCCATTGAGATAGACAACAGCTCCATCATCAACCAGCAGATTCAAGGTGAGACCTTGATACGCAGAGGGATCAGCCACATTGAAGCTATGGCGAAAGTAGGTAGTGATGAATTTGTTAGAACTGCTGGGCCCGAATAAAACGGGAGTGTTTGGAGCATCTGCATAACCAAGTTCAGATTTGCCGCTGTTCCAAGCGGAGTCGTCAAAAACACGAACTCGCCACTGGGTGCTTTGGTCGCTGCCGTTATCGAGGAATTTCCATGTCGCTGCATTCGCAGGAGTGGGGACGGCAGAGTTGACCAGAGTTGTTGAGTCGATTCCTGTTGCTTGCGTTAGCGTGAGCGTCTCTCCTGCTGCTGATAGACTGAAATTGGTATGGTAGCGCTCAGTAGTAAAATTCCGCCACGGCCAGTAACCGCGAGGAAAGGATTGGCCAGGAATCGCATCGTGACCGTCAGCCATGATCATGAGATGTCCATTAGCAGGTATCGAGGCCGATGCGGGAAATGGCCATTTGTAAGGGTTGGCGGGATCGTCGCTGAGAAAGTAGTTTTGGAGACTCGCCACCGTGCCGCCAGTGTTTTTGAGCTCGATCCAGTCAGGATAATCTTCAAAGTCCACGACATCGGGGAATGATCGTGCGTTAGAAGCCATGATTTCATTGATCTGCACTTGGGCCTGTGCGGCAAATGAAACGATGCTTAAAAAAGTCAACGCGGTGAATTTCATAGGTGGTTTTGCTATAGGTTTTGAGAAAGGATGGCTCATAGCATCAACTTCGTCACCAAGTAAAGAAGATTCCTTATTGATACTTAGTCTCATCAAGCGCATTTTCGATACTTGCCTGTTGATTATGCTGTGCTATAAATTCTCCATGCCTACTCTGTTTGAAAAAATCTGCGCTCGCGAAATTCCGGCAGACATCGTCTATGAAGATGAGCTCTGCGTTTGTTTTCGGGACATTTCCCCGCAAGCTCCCGTGCATCTCGTGCTTGTGCCGCGCAAGCCGATTCCACGCATCGCAGCAGCTGAAGCGGATGACACAAGCATTCTCGGCCACTTGATGTGTCGCATTGGTGAAATCACCCGCACTGCAGGCCTTGCGGACAACGGCTTTCGGGTGGTCATCAACAATGGTAGTGATGGTGGCGAGACAGTGCCTCATCTTCACATCCATTTGTTAGGCGGAAGACAAATGACATGGCCTCCGGGCTGAAGAACAGTTTTCACAACATTGGCTTGCCATTTAGTACAAACATCACCAAGATCCTCCCCGAGTGAAAGAGTATTTCCTACGAAGAATTTTGTTAATTCCGCCCACTTTGTTCGGGATCACCGTGCTGGTCTTTATGATCATGCGCCTGGCACCTGGTGGTCCAATGGAAGAAGATTTAAAAAAACTCATGGGCTCGCCGGAGGGGAAATCGACTCGTTCACGCGAGCAAAGTGGTTTCTCACTCACTCCGGAAATGCTGTTGAATCTGGCAGGCACTTACAATCGTGATAAATCAAGTTTTCGGCATTACTTTGAATGGCTGGGAGTGATGCCACGCGATACACGCAAAACCGCTGCTCTTTTCAAAGAGGGTAACACCACTGAGATTACTCTGCCAGGAACAATTTCCACGGTGACGGTTCATCGTGATGGAGAGGGAAAAGGTCACATCGAAGGACTAGATACAGCGAAATATGGAGAATGGTCTTTGCGCATTCAGTCTCCCACTGATCAAGCCCGGATCTGGCGCAAGCATGTTCCTGGAAATTACCAAATGCCTGCCGATACGCCATGGCGTGCAGAACTGTACCAACCAAGTTATCGTGGATTACTTCAGGGCAAACTCGGCAACTCAATGAGTTACCAAGATCCGGTCGCTGGCATGATCACGCAACGCATGCCGATCTCGTTATTTTTTGGCATCATGCAGTTAATATTGCTCTACGGCATCTGCCTGCCGCTCGGTATCATCAAAGCAATCAAACACCGCACGTGGCTTGACAATGTTTCATCGATCACCGTGTTTGCTGGCTATGCCATTCCTGGATATGCACTCGGATCACTGCTAGTTGTTTTCATCTGCGCTAAGGGTTGGTTCCCCATGGGCGGACTGGTCAGCGATAATTTTTCTGAACTCGGCACTTGGGGCAAAATCAAAGATCTTGCCGATCACGCAGCCATGCCGATGGTCTGCTACATGGTTGGCTCCTTTGCGATGATGACGATGATGGTAAAAAACAACCTCATGGATCATCTAGCTGCGGATTACGTGCGCACGGCTGTCGCCAAGGGCGTGAGTTTCCGCCGCGCCGTATTTGGACATGCGTTGCGCAATTCTTTAATCCCGATCGCCACGACGATTGGTGGCGTAGTCGGAATTTTTGTCGGTGGCTCGATGTTGATTGAGAAAATTTTCGACATCGATGGCTTTGGGTTGCTGCAATTCAGTGCTCTCGTCGAACGCGATGAAACCATCATCATGGGTACGCTGACCATCTCGGCCTTTCTCTTGCTGGTCGGGAACGTCATTTCCGACTTCGCCGTAGCGATGGTTGATCCCAAAATTTCCTTTGATTGATATCCCCGATGACATTTCCACGAAAAATTTCCCTGGCACTCCTCGCCATCATAACCTTGGCCATTGTCGGTCGCATCTGGGGCTTAGAACTGCCCTCAGTCCGTTGGTTTTTCTCGTTTGAGCTCACTGAGACGATGAGTGCGGCGTTGCCTAATTTAGCGAAAATCTATCGCGATTTTTTTGGCGCTGTGCTGCTGGGACTGCTGCTTGTCATTGCGATTTTGTTATGGATCGCGGGCAAGGATTTCGAATGGAATCCGATGACCTTGAGACGAATCAAACGCTTTCGTTCTCTGAAACGTGGCTATCGGTCGTTTCTTTTACTAATGGGATTGATCGTTCTTACCTTGCCAGACCAGTGCATCGTCGGGCGCAAGGCATTGGTGGTGAAATACGAGGATCAGTGGTTTTTCCCAGCCTTTGTGACTCAGAATTACCACGATGGAATCTTCGGAGGAGACCCCGATCTGGGTGCAAACTACCGTAGCATTCGCGATCGCTTTCGCTTGGAGAATGAAGGCAATTTTGTGATCATGCCGCTGGTGCCATGGGACATGACTTTTGACACGGATGAGCTAGAGAAAGCCGAACTCGAAAAACGTGATGGCGTTTTTTATGAGCTCGGGAAAAAGAAACCATATGAAGGCTTAGCAACAGCTTACGATCCTACTGCGCCTGAGAAAAAAGTGCGCGAAGTCACCTTGCGCGAAGGAAAATTTCAGGGCCTAACAACGATTTACAATGCTCAGGGTGATCCGATAGCCAAGGAGACTTGGAAAGCGGGCAGCTTGGTCGTGCAAGAGGCCGAGACCCCGATCGATTCGGTGATCGAGGTGAAAGGACTGATCTTTTTCGCATTGAAGTATCCCCCCACCGCGCCATCGTGGAAAAGACATCACTTGTTAGGCACGGATTCGCGAGGGTGGGATTTGTTTGCGCAGCTCTATGGAGGCCTACAAGTTGTCTGCAAGGCATCGTTTCTCTATGTCATCCTGACCTTTTTCATCGGTATTGTTGTCGGACTTACCAGCGGTTACTTCGGCGGGCTCTTTGACTTACTCGCACAGCGGATCATCGAGATCCTCAGCAACATGCCGTTTCTATTCATCGTGATGATCATCGCCTCGCGCATTGGTCGGGAAAATGTCAGCATTCTCACGATCATTGCGGTGCTGTGCATTTTTTCGTGGATTGGCATCAGCACGTACAAACGCACGGCGGCATTCAAGGAAAAAGCCCGTGACTACGTTGCAGCAGCGCGCGTACTGGGCGCAGGAACGCCACGCATATTGTTTCGGCACATTTTGCCCAACGTGCTCTCGACGTCTATCACCCTTGTACCGTTCTCGGTGACAGCAGTGGCGACATCACTGACAGCTCTTGATTTCCTCGGATTCGGTCTACCAGATCGCTACCCCAGCTGGGGCACCTTGCTCGCAGATGGGCTCGCCAATCTCGAATCACCTTGGATCGTTACATCCGTGTTTGCCATCCTGGTTTTGCTCCTGCTTCTCATCACCTTTGTCGGCGAAGCGATTCGTGAAGCCTTTGACCCCAAAAAATTCACCACCTACCAATGATGCGATTTCTCCCACGGTTCTTATGCGCCTCCCTCGTGGGGCTGCTGCTGTTAGGTTGCGACAGCGGCGAGACATTTCCTGCTTATGATAACACGGAAGAGCGCAGCGTTTTTTACCAACGCTACAATAAGACGTCCACTGATGAGGCTCAAAAAAATCTGGTCAAGCTCCAAGCTGAGCTTGGCAAAGCCACAGAGGAAATTCAACGAGGCGATCTTCAACGCCGCATCAAGCTGCTAGAAAAACGCTTGGCGGACGGTCCTTATTTTCAATGGAAAGAAGAAGCGGATTTGCCCGCAAATTTGACTTGGACCACTAACCTTGAGGATCCAGATATCGGCTCGCCAAATGCCAAAAAAGGCGGCACCTACAAAGCCTTCATCCCCGGCTTGGCCTATCCACCTACTCTGCGCTGCGTAGGTAAAGGTGGCAACAACAACTTCCGCTCGTATCATTGGAATAACATCGAACTCGGGCTCGTGGGCGGCCATCCGAATACCGGTAATATCATCCCATCGCTGGCAGATCGCTGGGCCGTTGCCGAAGACATGCAAACCGTCTATTTTCACATCGATGATCGGGCCAAGTGGTCCGATGGCGATGAAGTGGTGGTCGATGACTTTTTCATGGCTTTCTACGTCTACCTCTCGCCCTACTTGACCGAGCAGTTCTATCGCACCTACTACGGTGAACAATTCAGCGGCATCACAGCCTATGGCAAAAATTATCTTGCCATCCGCCTCGCAAACCCCAAACCCAAGACCGCGTTTTTCGCTAATCAAGTGCCCTTCCAAGCGAAGTTTTACAAAGCCTTCGGGCCTGACTTCGAGGAGCGATACAACTGGCTGCCACGCCCGACAACAGGCGCTTATAAAATCTTACCCGAGGATATCAAAAAAGGCCGAGCTATCACCTTGACGCGAGTGAAGGACTGGTGGGCTAAGGATTTGAAGTACTACCGCTACATCTTCAATCCTGATCGAATTGAGTATAAGCTCATCCGTGACAGAGAGAAAATTTTCGTGCTCTTCAAACGCGGAGAAATCGATGTCTTCCCAGTGATCAATGACATGAAGTATTGGTATGAAAAAACCGAGATTCCAGAGGTCTTCCATGGATACATCGAGAAGGCGACGTTTTACAATGACTACCCTCGCCCACCCTACGGACTTTACTTCAATCAAGCGCATGCCCAACTAGCGAACCTCGATCTGAGGATCGGGCTGCAGCATGCCACGCACTGGGAGCGGGTAATCAAATTTGATATGCGCGGCGACTCGAATCGCCTCCACATCCTCAACGACGGCTTTGGTTCATTTTCCAACTCTGAGATTGTCACCCGCCCCTTCTCACCCAAGCTTGCCGCCGAGGCCTTTGCTCGTGCGGGCTATACGAAGAAAGATGCCAAGGGCATCTGGATGAATGACGATGGGCAAAAACTTTCCTTCACCATCAGTTACACCAAGGCTCCACTTCTCGATCAAATCATGCAGCGCTTGAAAGAAGAAGCGCTCAAGGCTGGGGTCGAGTATAAGCTTGAAGGCCAAGACGGCACCGCCAACTACCAAATGGTTGCTCAGAAAAAACATCAAATAGCATTCACTGCTTGGGGCATCACTCCACCATTTCCTGACTACTACGAATTTTTCCACTCCAAGGAAGCCTACGAACCCGGCACCAAGACGCCGCGCAGCATGACCAATAACATTTTCACCTATGCAGACCCAGCGGTGATGGACCCTCTACTTGAGGCCAATCGAAATGCAACTACCGAGGAAGAAATCAGAGAAACAAGCTACGCGATCGAGGAAAAAATCCACAACGAAGCACTGTGGAGCCCAGGATGGAAAAAAGATACCTACCGCAGCGCGCATTGGCGCTGGATTCAATGGCCTGATGACTTCAATGTGAAAATCTCTGACGAACCAGAAATGAGCTACGTTTTCTGGATCGATGAAGACATCAAGAAAGAGACCAAAGAAGCCATACGTGATCAAAAAACTTTCCCTGAGGTAAACCGAGTCTACGACAAATATCGCATCAAGATGGGAGCTGAGCCATGAGTGAAATACTGTTAGAAGTCAAAAAACTGATCACCGCGTTTGATACCGACAACGGCTTGCTCCGTGCTGTTGATCAGGTATCATTCGATGTCGCCAAGGGTAAAACTCTTGGCATCGTGGGTGAATCTGGATGCGGAAAAAGCGTCACGGCGATGTCCATCGTGAAGCTCCTTCCACAGCCAGCAGGCCGCATTCTCGAAGGGGAAATTTTGTTTAAAGGCAAAGACCTCGTGAGCACATCTCCGGAAGATATGCGCAAGATTCGTGGCAATGAAATTGGCGTAATTTTCCAAGAGCCGATGACGGCGCTCAATCCCTGTCACCGCATCGGCAAGCAGCTCAGCGAGTGCTTTTTGCTGCACAAAGGCATGAACAAAAAAGAAGCTTGGGAGGCATCGATTGAGATGTTAAAGCTCGTGCGCATCCCTGCTCCTGAGCAGCGCATTGGTGACTATCCGCACCAACTTTCAGGTGGCATGCGCCAGCGGATTGTCATCGCCTTGGCTTTGGCCTGTCGACCGGATTTGATCATTGCTGATGAACCGACAACTGCGCTCGATGTCACCGTGCAGGCACAGATTCTTGACCTGATCAAAGAGCAACAACAGAAGCTCGGCACCTCAATGATTCTCATCACACACGATCTCGGAGTCATTGCCGAAACCTGTGATGAAGTGGTCGTGATGTATGGCGGGCGCGTCGTCGAACGCGCGCCGGTGTTAGATATTTTTCACAATCCGCGCCATGCTTACACCAAAGGATTGCTGGCCTCAATGCCGCACATGGATACTCCTCGTAAGACCATGCTGCCAGTGATTCCCGGGATGGTTGCCTCGCTCCAAAACTTCGTGCATGGTTGCCGCTTTTGCCAGCGCATGAAGCGCGAGGGGTCAGTGCTGCGCGAGCGACCCATATACAAAGAAATTTCACCACTTCACTGGGTTGAGGCGTGCCCACTTTGCGTAGAAGGACTCTAACGAATTATGCAAGATTTATTATCCGTCGAAAATCTCAAGATTCACTTCCCCGTGCATGGCGGCGTGTTCAAACGTCAAATCGGTGCCGTGCGTGCCGTGGATGATGTTTCTCTCACCATTGCACCGGGAGAAACCCTCGGGCTTGTAGGTGAATCTGGTTGCGGCAAGTCAACACTCGGCAAGGCGATTGTGAGACTCTACAAGCCAAACGGCGGACGTATCTCCTTTCAAGGCGAAGATATTACTCACGCCACTCAATCAAAAATCCGTCCTCTCCGCCGTGAGATGCAAATGATTTTCCAAGATCCCTCCGAGTCGCTCAACGCGCGCCATAGTGTGCGGGCGATTCTGGAAGAACCATTTTTGATTCACGGCATCGGCACCAAAGATGAGCGAAATAAATGGGTTGCCGAATTGCTTGACCGCGTCGGATTGCCGAGTAGCTCTGCCGACAAGTATTCATTCGAGTTTTCTGGTGGCCAGCGTCAACGCATCGGCATCGCACGAGCCATTGCGCTTAAGCCCAAACTGATCGTCTGCGATGAACCTGTTAGCGCGCTTGATGTATCAGTGCAATCGCAAGTGCTCAATCTGATGTTGGAATTGCAACAGGAAATGGGGCTTGCCTATCTTTTCATTGCTCACGACCTCGCGGTGGTCAAGCATATCAGTGATCGTGTTGCTGTCATGTATTTGGGCAAAATTGTCGAACTGGCTGATGCTGATTCACTCTATCGGAATCCACGCCACGCCTACACCAAGGCTCTGCTTTCGGCAATTCCCGTTGCTGATCCTGCGGCGAAGAAAGAACGCATTCTGTTAGAAGGCGATGTCCCATCACCGATCAATCCACCGCGAGGTTCTGCGTTCGGCCATCGCATGAAACACCCGCTCTATGAGCAAACGGTCGACAAAGATCTACCGCTCACCGAAATCGCACCCGGCCATTTCGTGGCGGCTGATCCTTGCTGCCTCAGTGCAGAAGATTATGCGCGAGTGAGTTGAAGTATGCTGCATGACAAACTGTGCCAGAATTTTCGGCAAAAACTCGCTTGTGCCTTGACTCTGTGGAATTTGACTCTAGTTGTATTTTCACTATGCGACACACACTTTCGATCTTAGCCTTGAGCTCCACTCTAATGCTGCCGGTCAGCGCGAAAATTGCCGTAAAAAAAGTCACTGATGGCTTTGATCGCCCGGTATGGGTGGGCGTTCCACAATCGTCTAAAAAACAACTTTGGGTGATGGAGCAGCATGGCGCGATCACCTCGGTGGACCCTGATTCTGGTGAAAAAACTGTAATTCTTGATATCCGCAAGCAGGTCTCGCGTCAAGGCAATGAAGAAGGTATGCTCGGTTTGGCTTTTGCTCCTGATTTCACCAAGACAGGGCGTTTTTACATCAACTACGTGGATAAGGAGCATCACACCTGCATCTCGCGCTTCGAGGTAAAAGGTGGTAGCATCGATGCATCCAAGGAGGAAATCGTCTTGCGCTATAAGCAGGATTTCCAAAATCACAATGGTGGCTGGATTGACTTTGGGCCTGATGGAATGCTCTATATTGGTAACGGCGATGGCGGCTCAGGCAACGACCCGAAACAACGTGCACAGGATTTGGGATCACTGTTAGGCAAAATTTTGCGCATCGATGTCTCGGTCGAAAAGGGTTACGAGGTGCCCAAGGACAATCCATTTTTGAAAAACAAAGAAGCTAAGCCGGAGATTTGGGCCTACGGAGTTCGTAACCCATGGCGTTGCTCATTTGACAAAAAAACTGGCGATCTGTGGATTGGCGATGTCGGCCAGAACCACTGGGAAGAAATTAGCTACACCACGCACAAGGATGGATTCGGAGCAAATTTTGGCTGGCGCTTGCGCGAAGGCGAGGTCGCTACACCAGCAAACGATGTCGGCGGAGACAAGCCTAAGGACAATGTCGAGCCGGTGTATGTTTACAAACACGGTGGCGGCAAGGATGAGGGATTCTCTGTGACAGGTGGCTACCTCTATCGCGGTCCGATCAAGGAATTACAAGGTCGCTACATTTTTGCTGATTACCAAAATCCGCGGATTTGGTCCTTCGAGTTGAAAAACGGCAAGGCTCGTGATTTCAAAGATCACACCGATGAGCTCCAGCCCGATGGTGGTAAGATTAAGCAAATCCCATCGTTTGGAGAAGATCTCGATGGCAATGTTTTCATCGTCGATCATTCTGGTCCGGTCTATCAAATCATTGATGCCGAGTAATTATCTCAGGGCGACTGGCAAGAGTCGCCCTGACTTTTTTCACCCTATCCTTGCCAAAACCTACGCAAAGGCGTAGGCTATCGGCTGTGAACGACCAACGATCCATCTTCTTCCGCGCTATTGCGCGCTGGATCGCTGTGCTTTTTTTACTGGGATTCTTCGGAGCGTCTTGCCAAAGAAAACCGAACTACACTTTGGTCAACCACACGTATGAGAAACCACGACTCGGCGAAAAAACTTTCACGACGACTGACAGGCAGAGCTTTTCTTATCGCAAATTTCTCAATCAATCGAAAAAGAACAACGAGCCGAAAACAGTAGTCATTGCGCTGCATGGATTTTGCGGAGCTTCGATCGACTATGAAAACCTGGGCAAGCATTTGCTCGAAAAATATCCTGATATTGCGCTTTACGCCTACGAGGTGCGCGGCCAAGGGCTCGACCCTGTGCACGAGAGACGTGGAGACATTGATCAAGCGGAGAATTGGTATCGCGATCTCGACACATTTACACGCTTAGTTCGTCAAAAACACCCACGTGCAAAAATCGTCTGGCAAGGCGAGAGCATGGGCTCGCTCATTTTGACTAACGCCTACCGCACTGAGATTGATCAGGGCCGCAAGCCTGCTTGCGACGCAATCATCATCACCTCGCCTGTTGTCGGCATTCGCGGTGATTTTCCGACTTGGAAGAAAAATACGGTGCGCGCGATTGCGAAAATTTTCCCCTCCGCGCGACTCTCGCTCGAGACTCTATCCGGAGGACAAAGTGTACAGATGACAGCCGACTCTACGCACAATGAACAGTCAGAAACCAATGCCTGGCATGTAGAGCGGCACACCTTGCGCTTGCTAATTCAGCTGCACGACATGATCGAGGAAATGAAACCTTCGGCATCGAAAATCAAAGTGCCCACACTCGTCGTTCATGGTGGACAAGATTACTTCACCGATGCCGCCGATGTAGAAGATTTCTATCGCAAGCTTTCTCAGGCACCTGAGAAAAAGCGCTTGTTTTATCCAGAAGCACACCACTTGCTAATGTATGATGTGCAAAAAGATCGTGTCATTGGAGACATCGGCAAATGGCTGGAGCAGCTCCCAGCTAGCAATTCTCACGCCGCGCTTCACAGGTAAGTCGTCAGACTTTCCACGGTGCTTTCATCGAGGCGGCGGACGAGAGCGGTCGTCAGCGATACCATGGCGAGGTAGTCATTGATATCGATGATGGAGTTGTGCGAGTGAATGTAGCGCGCAGGGACCCCCAACACGATGCTCGGCACACCAGAGCCAGACTGATGAATCGAGCCCGCGTCTGTGCCACCACTGCGCCGCACGGTAACTTGATATGGAATGCCCTCGTCTTTTGCGACCTGAATGGCCAGTGCTGCAAGGCGAGGATTGGTGATGGCTGTTGGATCAAACAAACGGATCTGCACACCGCCGCCAAGTCGCCCTTGTGACTCTGAGCGAGCAAATCCTGGAGTGTCGTCCGCTGGTGGACCTTCGAGAACCAAAGCCACATCCGGACGCGTGAAATGGGCCGCCGTTTTTGCGCCTCGCAGCCCCACTTCTTCCATCACAGTACCTGCAAGAATGAGATGATTCGGGTGTGCTGATTGGCACAAAATTTGTCCACTCTGAATGGCCGCAGCCATACCAACCCGATTGTCAAAGGCCTTCGCCATGTAAAGATCCTCGCGACCCATCGGTGTAAATTGACTCACGGGAGCGATCGGGTCCCCCAAAGAAATTCCCATTTCACGTTCAGCCTCCTCACGCGATGACGCTCCCACGTCGATAAACATTTGGTCGAGTGGAATGATTTGCGAACGCTGGGAGGCGGGCAAAAAGTGTGGTGGGCGCGATGCCACAACACCGAGAAATTTTTCACCACTACGTGTGCGAACCTCAACCCGCTGTGACAGCAACGAATGCTCCCACCAGCCACCAACCGCCACAAACTGCAAAAATCCATCGGGCGTGATGTTCTGCACCAAAAATCCCACCTCATCCATATGGCCTGCCACCAGCACCCGCGGACCATATCCGGTTGCGCAGAAAACAGAACCGCAACCATCTGTGCTTAAGTCGCCATGTTCTTCCATCTCATCCACAAAGATGGCACGCACTTCATCCTCATGACCAGGCACAGAATGCGCCTCAGTAAGCTCCTGCAACAACGACAATGCCTTTTTCTGCATGCGCAAAATCATACTCATCTGACGTCGCGATGCCAGCAGATTTTATCGTTTTGACAGGATCAGGGATACTCGACAATCACGCGATAAAATATTCGAGGTACCGTGGTGACTGGCAGCGTATGGCTGCTTTCCCCTACCCCTTGCGGCACTTGAATCAGATCCAACCAAGTTTGCAAATTGGTGGAGCTTTGAATGCGATAGCGCCGATCTGCTAAACGAATGAAGCTCATGCTAGTGCCATTATAGACGGCTTTGAATCGTGATGCTTTGTTGTTAGGATCGTGTCCAGAAATCCATTCGTCACGATTGCTCCAGCCATCACCGTCCAAGTCCTCGAGCGCATCTGGCAGACCGTCATTGTCAGAATCAGGATCCTCCCAGTTGGCGAGTCCATCACTATCAGAATCGACTGTGCCTTCGAGCAAATCCGTTAGGCCATCGTCATCATAGTCGCCATCGGATAGAGCGATCCAATCGATTTCAAAACTTGATCCACTGCCTCCCGTGGGATCATAGCGGAAATCGCGGATGATTTGTCCCACCCATTGCGCGTGTAGATCAGGAGTGAAAACAAGAATGCGCCACTGTTGTGCAGGCGTGTAAGATTGATTGATTACCCTTGATCCTGTGAAACTGAGTCCGCCCTCACGGCCCCAAAATAACTGAGCTGTGCCAGTCGCTGTGCTCTTGTATCGAATCAAGACATGTTTCACCAAATCGCCCGAAACATAGCAAGCCGAGTTTTGGGAAAACTGCGGGTCAGTGGCAGTAACTGACGCTGAAACAATTCCGTTAGAAATTGTTAGGGCGCCCGTGCCTCCCGCAGCAGCCCACCCAAGTGCTTGGTTGTTTTGAGAGAAATCCCACCGCGCTTGCAACGAAAAATAAAACGTCTGCTCAGCTACACTGGTCACACCATCGGCGGTGGCTTTCACTCGAATCACATATGTTCCTTCTCGCGAAAACGCCACTTTCGGCGCATTACTATTTTGCGATTGGAATGTCACCAGTCCAGGGCCGGAAACTTTTTCCCAAGCCCAAGTCACCGGACGATCCGCTTGCGCTTGGAGTGTGAAGCCATTTGCCAGTGTTGGATTTTGACCCGCAGCAAAGGTGATCAATGGCGCTTGTGGAGCAACGCCTTGCTCTACCAGCGTCACTTGATCGAAGTTCGCTACGGAGTTGCCGTTGTTGTTTACTGATGCCATCATGAGACCAACGTGCAGTGTCTCGGGAGCATTGTTCAGAGCCATGACATCGCCGAATTGTGTCCAGTTCGAACCATCGGTAGAGCGATGGCAAGTAATCGAAGATCCACTGCGCGTGAGCCGCAACCAGTAAGGAGCGGAAAACGATGTCGTGCCCGATGTGTTTCCCGCAGTTGCACCACCGCTATCGACGCGTTGTTGCCATGTGATGCCATTTCGTGGAGTCACTGCCAAAAAGGCATTTTGGCTAGCGGCAGTGGTGGCGGCTCGAACCATAATACCAGCCTTGGCCCAGACATCAGTGCGATCTTGAGAATTCACTCGGACAGTCATTTGCGCATCGCCGCTAAAAGTTTGACGCAACAAATATCCTTGGTCAGCTGTGCCCCAGATGTCCGCACCACTGCCCGAAACATTGAACGTGCTGCCACTGATGCTATGACTTCCAACGATTTCAGCAGAACCAAGATCGGCTCCAACCCATGTTCCTGAAGCAGCAGCCTGACCAGCGAGAGGTTCTAACAGAACTTGTGAAAAAACACAGGGACACAAGGAATCATTCGTGTGTGAGGTGACAGCCAATCCCCAAAGTGCCGCTGCGGGCATACTGGGGATTGCCACAGTGGTACCTTGTTGCGACCAAGTGACACCATCAACGCTTCGCCATGAGGAGAAGTCATTTCCGACGCGTCGCACGCGAAGCCAATAGGGTGCGCGCAAAGTGTGAGCATCCGTTTCTGTATACGCTGCGTCTTCTGGGCGTTGATGATAACGCACGCTGCCCCCGCTGCGGACAGTAGCTGAAGAGTGAAAACTTTCGCGCATCAGCGACCCACGCATCATAATTCCACCAAACGCCTGCCCGCCATTATTGGCGCTAAAACCTGTGACACGAGCTGAAATAGAACCATCACCACGCAGCAGTTTCCAAGCAAAGCGAAATGAATCACTGACTTCTTCAAAGCCCATGCCTGATCCAGTAATGGATGCCGTGTTGTTAGATCCAAAGCTCTGACTGCCAGTCGTTGTTGCACCGCCAACATTTTGCATGCGCCAACTGCCTTTCAGGTCCATCATTGGACCACTCGACGGCGCTGCTCCTTCATAACACAAAACCGCAATGGTTTCGACAATGCTGTTAGATCCTTGCGTGGCAGTAATCGTGAACTGATACGTGCCGACCACAGGAAAACGAGCGATGGATGGCAGTGCAGTGCTTGAAGTGAGAATTGCATTCGCTGGGCCCGCAGTTTGGACAATGCTCACGGAAGCTCCCGCGCCTGTCACAGTGCCATTGATTTCAATGTGCTGTCCTTTCTCTACATTCACCCGACCAGTCGACGGCGATGCAAGAGACATTGCAAATGGCGCGGCTATGTATTCGGTCCGCAATTCATCGATCAGATTCGATATATCAGCATCGGGTAACGCTCCACGGTAGATCCGTAGTTCAGCAATCGCACCATCAAAAAATCGAGAGGTGAGGCGACTGCCGCCGAGTGTAAGACTTGATCCAAGTCTTGCGACATTGAGGAATTCAGCGCCTTGCACACGCGATACTTGCGAGACCTGATCTACGAAAAGTGAAACATTTCGATCAAGGCCAACGGCGTCTTCGCTGACTTCTGCTCCATCCCACTTAGCGACAATAACGTGCCATTGTTGATCGGCAAGTGCATTACTGAATGTCGTGGAGTCGTTTTTTCCGATGCCAAATCCAAGCTTTCCAGTTGACTCAATGGCCAGGCCCCAATCGTTTACTGAACCTGTTTCATCGGCGTCGAGAATTCCCGTGTGTTGATGCCATTGCCCTTGCGCACCAGCACCTGCTAGATCAGCACGCACAACCATGGCTACAGTGAACGATGTTTCATTTGCAACCGGATTGCTGCTCGATGCCAAACCTAGTCGGGATGCACCAGCAAACTCAATCGCCGCCTTTCCGTTAGGAGTAGCGCTATGAGTGAGAGTTGTCACACCAGTGCCACCGTTTGCTGTGCTCCACGCATCCGTGCCTCCTTGTCTTGACCATGATGTAACAGCCTGCCCAGATGCAACAGTAGTCACGAGATCTTGAGCAACCCAACGCATTTCGAGAGCGGGCGTCACCGGTCGCGCCCAAGAATGTCCTGTGATTGATTCTATTTGGCCCAAGTCCGTTCGCACCCGACCATCGCGATAAAATCCGTTATCAGGACCGCTCGTCACGCCGACGACATACCAACGACCATTCTCAAACATGTAAAGCGGTCCACCCGAATCTCCAGGCGCGGTTCCTCCCTCATACCATGTTGTCGGTCGCGATGAACTCTGAGGTCGCGATGGAGGCCCATCAAAATCATAGAACAGCCAATCCGCGGATACGGGGTTAGGAGGCGAACTCACATTATTGACTTCGATGCGATTGGTCATCGCTCGGAACTGATTGTCATAAAATGGTCCTGTACCACCTAAGCCGATTACTCCTCTACCGCCACGTCCCACTTTCCAAACGAGCCGCCCATTTTCACTACTACCGTGATAAGGGGCCGTCATCTTGCCCGTAGTTCCGGTAAAATCGGTGGCTGTTACAATCACGATATGATCTGCGCCAATGTTTGAAAAAACGGCACCATTGCGCGTCTGCCCGTTCCAATTCACAGTCGTCGTACCACTTGCCGCATAGTTCACACAATGAGCTGCACACAGTAAGACATTGGGAGCAATCAAGACAGCGCTGCATCCCCCTGCTGCGTCAGCTTTACTCGCAAAGGGCGGGAGATTGGCGAGATCCAAAGAAGCGCCATCACCTACATCACGATTGTACATCACAGCACTCGTTGGAGATGCCATGAGCGCAAATGCAGTAAGCACTGAGATCCACAGGCTTGAGTTGGGCTTCATAGGTTCGGAGATGACAATACACTCGCGATACGTATCGTCGAATGCTGAATTTTCACGTATTCACGGGTTAGGTCATACCAAGCCATATTGCATCGCCTTGGCTACTGCTCCGGAGAGATTGTGCACTTGAAGTTTTCCGTAAATATTGCGCACGTGGCTATCGATTGTATGATAACTAAGTCCCATTTCACTGGCTATTTCCTTTTTGATCATTCCTCGGGAAAGCAGAACCAGAATCTCCCGCTCACGATCTGTTAGATCAACGTCTGGGCTTTTCGGTGGAGCTATGGTGAAGGCGGAAAGGATCATTTTTGCGATGTGGCTGTTGAGGGGCGCGCCACCGTTCATGACTTCGCGTATGCCGCGCATGATTGCCTCCAATCCGTCAGTTTTGAGCAGATAGCCATCAGCTCCCGCGGCGAGTGCCTGCATCACAACAGGCTTATTATCATAAACTGTTAGAACGAGAATTTTCACCGAGGGAAATTGATGCTTCAATTTCGGGATTCCATCGACACCGTGAATCCCAGGCAAACCTAAATCTAGCAGAATCACTGAAGGTGCATGAGATTCTGCCGCATCTGATAGGCATGCTTCAATAGAAGAATAAGAATGATTGCATCGCAAATCCTCTTGCGAGCGAATGGCCATTTGTAATGTTTTTCTGTAGTCAGTATGATCCTCGATCAAGCTGACATGTGTGATGGTGGGAGTCATATAGATTTTGTATTGACGTGGAATGTGAGTTGTAAGCTAGTGCCTTTTTGCTTGATCGATTCCACAAGCAATACAGCACCAAGCGAAGCGGCGCGCTGGTGAAGAGTGAGGAGGCTTTTTTCCGGGGCAAATTCAAACCCACAGCCATCATCAGCAACCACAAGCTTGATTAACTCTTGATCTTGATAAAGTCGAATCGTTACATGGTTCGCATGCGCGTGTTGGATGATATTATGAAGCGCTTCTTTGAAGAAAAAAATCAGATCACGCCGCTGCAAAGGATTCAACTCGGGGGATACATCTGCATCAAGCGTCCATTCATGATCGCACAACATCAGCTTCGCGATATCTTTCATACGCTCTACCAATGGCCGACGTGGTCGATCGCCCAATGTTAAATCAACGATTTCGCGTAACGAGAGAGAGCTCTCTCTTGCTAGACGCTGAACGTCTTTCAACGCGCTCGAATTCCCCTGTTGTGGAAGATCCGCGAGAAGAGATATGGTTGCCAAATTGCTACCGACTTCATCATGTAAGTCGCTAGAAATCGACATCCGCAATTGCTTCATTCGCAATGCACTTTGGCGCAGCGTACGCCTCAATGCCAAGGCGAGAGATAGAATGATTAATGAGAGAATCGTAATGAGAAAGCTATTGACGACCTGTTGCGAGCGATGGCGAATCTCGGCAATTTTTTCGATTAAACTTTGCCGTTCGACGCGTAGATCGAATCTACGTGACAATCCGGAAATCCATGCGAGATCTGAAATGATTTTTCCAGAACTTGTGTAGCCATCATTGATGCCTTTGCGACTCCAGATCCGCGTTGAATCATGCGGTATGGATTCATAGCCATCATTTGAGGTTACTGTTTTTCCAAGCGCAATATTGTTGCCTCGGTAGCGGATTTCCCACTCGGACAACAAAACGCGAGCGATCGAAAGATCATCAGGTTTGTCTGGCATTTCTACGGTCAGCCGAACGTATCGAGCTTTGGTTGGTGGCAACGATATGGGAAGAATGTTGTAACCGGGATTGTCAATCAGTTCATGCGATGGCTCCCACAACAAGCGCGGCAATTCCTCAGCATGATTGCGCACTTCGAATATCATACGTTGGGGGAAACCGAAGCCTGGTCCTTTGAGTGGAGCATCCCCCCGCGCACCAAAAACGCGGATGGAATCAAATTCACACACTTTTCCAAGATCAATTTCAATCCATGCAGTATCGCGCTCCAACACCTGTAAATCAGAGTGCCAGCCTAGGCTTCTACCCACTTGCGCAAACTCAGGAGGTCCCAAAGGTGATTGAAGGTCAGTCAGGTAGCGGATGTTCCAGCCAGGTTCACCATCAATGCTAAATGACGCCTGTAACATCGCAGATGGCGCATGATTCACTCCTTGATCAAATACGAAACACTCTGCCAAAGAAAAACCACGGACATCTTTCTTGTCCATCAACTCGGGCAAATCGGTAGGCATGATGCGGATGCTACGAAGTTGCTGCCGATCAATCTCCATAAACAAGGGGTCTCCTTTTCGTAGATCGAGCCGAGTATTCGCAATCTGCGCGATGACGTTTTTCCTCCCTGACATATCGATGCCTTCGATCTTGAGACTTCGTGGAAATCCGTAATTTGCAAATGTTCCACTTTGTGTGTTGATTCTGGTAGGAACTAATGCGATCGATTCCACCCACTGCCCTTTTGGCCATGACAAACTAATCCAGTTCGAGTCGGCTGTGGGCGTGAAATTGGAGTGAAAGCCATGAGTGCCGCGAGCGTCAAGGTCTGATGCACGAGGCAATCCAGATATCTCGCTTTCGATTGCTTCCAGACGATCCTCATACTGTGACAATGAAGTGAACTTTTGGGCACCCCAGTGGGCAACATCGAATTTTTCAGCACGCGCCAAATACAACAGCAGCGCGACAATAAAAAAAATCAACGTTATGACGGCACGAGACATGTAGAGTGGAAAATGGGATAATGGCCTAAATCATAATGATTCACGGGAACGAATTCACCCTTTCACGATTCGGCTCTGAGGTAAAACCAAAAAAATCACGCAAATGCGTTATGGCGTCAATGCCCCGGACGGGTTACTGTAATCGCTCTTGGAAACGTTTCTTGTCGATCCGTGCAATCCTTGTCAATCCCAAACCTAACCCACGATGAAAACACGTCGCAATCTACCTCTTTGTATTGTCCTTTTACTTGCAACCAATGCCCAAGCAGTTTCGCTAACTTGGGACACAACAACTGGGGACTCTCTAGTCTCTGGTGGCAACGGTAATTGGAATACCACATCTACTACCTGGACAGCTGATGCAGGAGCTAGCAACATTGCTTGGCCGAGTGTATCAAGCGGAGATGACGATGCTATCTTTGATGGAATCGGTGGAACCATTGCGGTACAGACCGCAGGAGTAACGGCCAATGATGTGACTTTCAATGTAGCGGACTATGTTCTCAATGGTGGCTTTCTTTTGCTTGATGGTGCCGCACCAAAGATTATTGCTACAGCCGATGCGACCATCAACACAACTCTTGCAGGTAGCAATGGTCTTGTAAAGTCAGGGGCTGGAATTCTCACACTGACAGCAGCCAACACTTACACGGGAAATACTACTGTAGAGCAAGGTTCGCTCATCTTGAGCGGCGGAAACAATCGCATCTCTACTCTGAATAACATCGTTTTTTCGGGCAATTCATTTGTTGATTTTGATGAAAACGAACAAACCATTGCCAATCTTCAAATTACCACTGCTACGGTCTCTACAGTTGGAGCCCTCGACAATGGAAAACTTACCATCAATGGCGCGTCGGATCTCACCGTTAGTCCAACGATCTTGTCAGGCAACACTTTAGCCGAGGTCGATGCCACCCTGGTGACCAGTTTGACCATCGATAAACCAGCTAACACATTCAATGTTGGTGGTCGTGCTGGCGCTACTGCATCCGGAAGCAATGGTATGTTCAAGTTGAGTGCCACCGAGAACAACATCATTGCATCCGCCATTAATGTTGGTATTACAGGCGGTGGGAATGTTGCTAGCGCTCCCATTAACAAAGGTGAAATGCAGCTTGGCGCCGCAAACATTCTCCGAGCTGACAATTGGACATTAGGCAACACTCGCGATGGCGGCATTATTCGATTCAAAGGGGATCTGGTAAATCCATCTGCTACTTTACGTGCGACAAACGGCACAAGTCCGATCACAAAAATCACCATCGGTCAAAACGGTGCTGGAGCAACAGGCGTGGGAATATCTAGTCTCGAACTTGCGAATGGCTCTGTCGACATCCTCGCTAACGAAATCGTTCTCTCACGCGGCTTTAGCGCATCATCGGCTGCAAATACTCCAGCGGTGAATGGATACTTTTCATTCGGCGGCGGCACAGTAGTTGCCAATACTGTTTGGCTATCGAAAAACGAAGCAGGCGGCAGAAACTCGCAAAACACATCGCACCTTTACCATCTCGGTGGTAACGCCAAAATCAACAGTGTTGTATTTGGGCAAACGACACACACGGGTGCCGTTACGAGTGCGACGACAGGCATCACATACAATGCGCAATACACCCTTTCTGCTGGTGAGCTACGTGCTGCAGAAATCAAAGCAGGCACGGGAAGCTTTTGGACGGCATCGGTTCGTCGGATCAATTTTAATGGCGGCACCATCGCCAACTTCGATGCCACCACTGATCTTACCATCAATGGGGTAACAGGAACTGGAGGCAGCATCGGCCTCGTGTTAGGAACAACGGGTTCACCGACGCTTCATGCTGACGCAGATCGCAGCGTCAGTGTTGGCGCCTTCACCTCGATCTCTGGCACTGGCTCTCTAACTAAAACAGGAACTGGCACTGTCACTCTCGCAGGACCAGGTTCATTTACTGGCGACACCAAAGCCATGGCAGGAAGCCTCGTTATTGCGAACAGCACAGCACTGTCAGGTTCAACTCTTGATCTCGGGGCTACAAATCTCGGCACCGTTTCATTCTCAGGCATCACAGCCCTAACATTAGGCAGCATCAAAGGCACGCAATCGCTCACACTTCAAAACGCGACACCTGCTGCGATTGCCTTGACCGTCGGTCAAAACAACCAGTCCACCGTTTATACGGGTGATCTCACTGGCAGCAGTGCCATTCGCAAAATTGGCACCGGCATTTGGGAATACGATCCCGGCACCGACCACACGAGCACTCTTGCGGGCTTGAATGTATCCGGAGGAACGCTGCATCTTAAATCGGGAACGTATACTGTCACCGGATCTGCTGGCACAGCTCAACCTGACAGCATGGCAGGCTTCATTGTTTCGCGTGGCGGCACACTTCGCCTCGACGGTGCTAGCATCAGCGCCACGGGCGGAGCGTATGTTTTTCCAGCAGGGAACACGTCAGGTGGAGCTAACAACTTCATTCTCGATTCCGGATCCTTCGATGGAGGAACACGAGAAGTATTGAATGCATACGGAGCGACAGGCACTGTGACCATCAATGGCGGAGTTTTCGCCGCGGGAGAGTTTCGCGTTTCTCAATCAGCGACAGGAACCGTCAACCTGAATGGTGGTGTTCTTCGGGTCACAAAAATCAAGCACAGCAATAATGTCGAGATTCTAAACTTCAATGGAGGAACCTTGCAAGCTCGGGCCAATGTGATCGACTTCATTACCGCAGAAAACGACAACGCATGGATCAAGGAAAATGGTTTGATTGTCGATACGAACGGCTTCAATGTTACGATCCCCAAACTTCTTGCCACCGATGTAACATCTGTGGGTGGAGGCATAACTAAAGCTGGGAATGGCATGCTAACCTTAACTGCTGCGAATACCTACACTGGAGTCACAAGCATCAAACAGGGAGATCTGCGCATCAATGTTGATCATAGTTCCGCTACGGGCAACCTCATCGTTGGTGATGACGAGGGTGACTTCGGCTCTGCTATTCTTTCTGGCAATGGTATTGTTGGTGGCCCCATCACACTCAACATTGATGGCGCCATTGCTCCGGGAAATGGTCTTGGAGTCTTGAGCACCGGATTCAATGTATCGGGTGAAGGCGAACTCACCATGCAATTGGATGGTGCAGTGGCAGACACCTTAGAGCTTACGGGCAGCGGCGTCATTGACATTTCCGAGCTCAATCTCAATGTCAGCGTAATCAGTGATCCAACACAAACCTCATACATTCTTGTCGAATCGGCATCGGCCATCACCGGCTCTGCTTTTGCTTCCGTGAGTGGTCTGCCTGCCGGATACGCAGTGGTATATGACAACACCTTGCACCAAATTCGCATTGAGGGTACGCCTCCTGCGGCTGGCTATGACGCTTTTGCTGATACTATTACCGATGTCACCAAGCGCGGCGAGTTGGATGATGCTGATAGCGACGGCATCAGCAACCTGATTGAATATGTACTTGCAGGGAATCCTAATCTTTCGGATCGACAAATCCTCCCCGCATTTGCAACCACTGCTACCAATGCTGTTTTCACATTCAAACGCAGCGATGATTCTGAAAACGATACAACACAAATCTTTCAGTGGAGCACAGATTTGCAAAACTGGAATGATGTCGCTCTCGGCGCAGCAACTGCTGGTATCGTAAGCGTTGTCGAAAACGAAAGTGCCGCCGATGATATCACCGTGACGATTACCAAAGGTACTAACACCAAAATCTTTGGTCGAGTCAAAATCGATAAGCCCTAAACGTAACGTTCTTTAGTCCTGCGTCAGCAAGTGGCGCAGGGCCTTACGATAAGGTGCAGACATCGGAAAAGATTCGAGATCATTGTCCTCCACCCACTGCTCCCCGTTCTTAGGTTCGATGCCATGTGCCGCATGTACTATCATGCTCACGCGATATCGAGTAATTGCGTAATTTGCCTCATAGATCACATCCAAATTCGCGATTTCTTCATGCGAGCGCTCGGGAAAACGCCATAGTCCACGACGACGTGTCCCCTTCTCCATGGCCAACAGCACCCTGCTTTTCTGACGAGCAAAAATGGAGACTTCTTCGATTTGCGTGATCGAAACTTTACCCACTTTGACTGGGAGACTATGAGGCTCGCGTGATTGACAAAAAGCCGCCACAGGGCAAGACAGGCAATCGGGAATACCAACTTTACAAAACGTCTGTCCCAGTTCCATCAACGCTGAGTTATACAAACGAGGGTGTTTTTGATCTAACAAAACCTCTGCGCGCTGCCAACTTCTCTTCACGCCCTCAGTTGAATCAACCGCAGTATCATCCGCGAAGAGTCGCGCAAATACGCGCATGACATTGCCATCGACAAGTGGCGATGGCAGATCAAAAGCGAAACTTCGCAATGCCCCCACGGTATAACGCCCTATACCCGGCAAGGCCAACAATTCCTTTTCATGATTTGGAAAAACACCACCGTGATGCGCCATGACAGCACTAGCGGTAGCTTGAAGCATACGCGCTCTGCGGTAATAACCGAGACCTTCCCAAACACGGAGCAACTCCTCTTCGGGTGCACTTACAAGAGTCTGCACATCTGGATAAGTACGCATGAAACGCTCATAATAGCCCTTACCTAACACAACGGCGAGGCGTGTTTGTTGCAACATCACTTCGCTGACCAATATGGCATAAGGATCTCGCGTGCGGCGCCATGGATAATCCTTGCCATTTTGGATGAACCAAGAGCATAGGGCACTACGAAATTCTGAAGCGTCATCAATGAGGTTCTTAGTAGCGATCGGCTTGAGCACAGCCCAGCAAAGCATAGTTTCCCCCATCCGCAATGCATTTCCCTCATTTTTTGCTGTATGATGTCTGCAAACTCAAGCATGATTTGTGGGACGAAAGATGAACTCTCACACCGCACCACTCACCACCCTGCAATGCAAAAAGCTTCGAGATTTGCTAAAAGCGCAGGACTTTGAGTTCGTCGAAAAGCCCTATACCCTGTTCTCAGCAAAGAAAGGAAAGCTCAGTGTGAGTGTCTATGAAAAAGGACCCAAGGTGCTAATTCAGGGAAAAGATACCCGCGATTTCATCGAGTTTCATCTTGAACCTGAAGTGCTCGGAGTGGCAACCATGGGTTATGAAGAAATTCATGACCCGCAGATGTTTTCACCACATTTCGGCATCGATGAAAGCGGTAAGGGCGATTACTTCGGACCATTGGTGATTGCGGGAGTCTACACCGATCACGAGATCACCAAGCAATTGATGAAGGCCGGCATCATGGACTCAAAAAAAGTCAACAGCGCCGCGAAAATCAGGCAACTCGCGGAAGTCATCCGTAGCACTCCAGGTGTGGAATTTTACATCATGACACTCCCCCCACAACGCTACAATGAAACCTATCAACAATTTGGCAATCTCAACAAAATGCTCGCTTGGGGTCATGCCAGTGTAATTGAGAAATTGCTACAACTCGTCCCAGATTGCCCGCGCACACTGAGCGACCAATTCGCCAAACCGTTTGTTTTGCAAAAGGCTCTAGCGGCCAAAAAACTTAAGATCGCCCTCGATCAGCGGACCGGAGGAGAGTCTGATATCGCCGTAGCCGCAGCATCGATTCTTGCGCGCGAAAGATTCGTCGAATGGATGGATAAAACCTCCGTTGCTGGTGGGGTAACACTACCACTTGGTGCCTCAGCCTCAGTGATTTCAGCCGCAAAGAAGGTCATTCAGAAACATGGTAACGAGGCACTAGTTAAGGTAGCTAAACTCCATTTTAAGACCACACAGCAAGTGATCGGCGATCTCATCTAACAAAAAAAAATCACCCAAAAAGCATTTTTTTCGCGACAAACTCGTGATTCTATGGCTTACAAATGGCGCGCCCCCCAGCACCAAATCATTACCTATTCACAGTAGCCATGTCCACACTCACGAAGCGCAATCTCATTGCCGACATCACGAACAAACTCAGCCACCGCGAGCTAACCCAGACACTTGTGACGGAAATCGTCGATCAATTCATGGACTCCGTGACCGAGCAACTGTGCTTGGGTGAAAAAGTCATCATCAGGAATTTTGGCGTGTTCCAAGTCTCGGAAATCAAGGCTAAGGTCGGCCGTAATCCTCGCAACCCAAGCAAGGCGATTCACATTCCTGCCTGCGCTGTGGTAAAGTTCAAGCCCGGCAAGGAACTCAAGGAAAAAGTATCACAAACCTTGCCCATTATTCGCGAAAAAAAGGCATAAGAGTCACGGTCACTTCTGCGCAATTTTCACACCGAAAACGGTGCTAATTTTTCTAATAAACGTATGCTGCGTGGGGTCCGCAGCAAGAAACCATTGCTCGAAGTGTTCTTGGAGCGTCTGCTCCTCACTAGGCACCGTCATACGACAATACTGTAGGGAATCCCACCCAGCAGGCTGCGCCTCAAAGATCGGCAGCAAGTCCAGCGCAATGCGACAATTGTGCTCCCGCATAGTGGGATTTTTCCGTAGATCATTTTCTACCTCAGTAAACCATGATGAAAAGGGCTGCCGATACGCCTGTCGAGTTTTCTCAATTCGCTCATCTGCATAGGATTTGAGATGCTCTGCATATCCTTTCCAATTTGGATACGGTGGCTGAGATTGCCAAGCCTCGGACATTGCTCGCAAAGAAAATAGAGAAGCAACTTCGCAAAGACACTCCTCTAACCAAAAATTCGGACCCGGCTGTCGCAGATTGCGTTTGCGCCAATCGCCCGTGTGGCCAATCAGAGCATGACAAAATTCATGAGCAAACTGAAACGCATACTGAGCCCAAAAAGTCTGATTTGTAGCAAGGCCGATCAACACGCGAGAATCCGCTGTATGATCAAAATGACATATTGGATGCTGCTCGTGCCGGTAAATCGAAAAGCCTGCAATCTGCCAGTGCGTGCTCTCACAATGACGCCAAATGCTTTCAGCCGACGAACGCAAGACCGCTTCGATGTTTTCCTTTAGCCCCTCGCCGAATCCATCGCCGATCTGAAAGCGCAAATCTCGATGATTTTTCGCTACTTCTAACGCTTGTGCAAAAGCTGAAAAAAAACCTCCATGGCCCACTACAGCACCAAGAGTCATGGCGAAACATCTACGTCTAGTCAAAGCTGACATCGAGAAAGCTACGCTTACTTGAGTCGATTCTTTCAATTACGCTGTTCTTTGCGCAACATCCAGTTCAACAAAGGACCACACATTGCTGTCGTGATTAAGCACATCAACACAAACATCGTAAACAAGGTATCGTTGAGCAAGCCAAGGCCTTTGCCAACATTAACCGCTATCAATCCCATCAGCGCTCTTGTATTCAATAGCGTGCCAATCTTAAATGCATCAGCGTGCGATTCTCCACCGAGCCTAGCACCTAGATAGCAACATCCAAGTTTTGCGGCGACTGAGGCCGTAAGAACGACAGCCAATCCCCACCATTGCCACGGCGTGAGATTTTGCAAATTCACGTTGAGTCCATTGTTGGTGAAGAAAATCGGAACAAAAGCAACCACCACCAGTGCACCAAATTTTTGCGTCCACGCCTCTGCAAGTCGGCGCTCTTGATGCAAACTCACACCTAGTAAAAATGCGCCAAAGATCGTAAAAATCCCTAGGTGATAGGTGCATAAACAGGAGAGAAATAAGGCAATGAACAACAATGCCAGGAACGATGATGGCAAAGGATCATGATCCGAGGAAAGATGTCGATAGGCCCTACGCAACAGTGGACCAGCGATACGGAACATCACCAAGACATAAAGCGCAATGCCGCCCAATTGCCAAAGCAACGGAGTGATTGCAAAAGCCTGATTTTTTGCCCATGCGGTAGCCAATGCTCCCGCAGAAGCTAGCAAAATCCAGCCGACTACATCGTCAAGTGCCGCAGCTGTTATCGACAGCACAGCAAAGGGACGCGTTTGCAGATTCATTTCCATCAGGATGCGTCCCATGATCGGCAAAGCCGAAATCGCCATAGCAATGCCACAGAACAAAATCATCCCCGTTTGTGGCACCTCAGGTGCAAAATTCCGATGCAACCAAGGGCCCACCATCCATCCGATGATTAAGGGGCCGACGATTCCAAACAGCGCTACATACAAAGCCGTGCGCGATTGCTTCTTCATGCTAGAAAAATGAAACTCCATCCCCACCTGCAAGAGTAACAGAATCAAACCAAGTTTGCCAAGCAACTGCAAACTCTTCTGAACCTCCACACCTCGCAAAAACTGCACTGTTTCCGCGCCCCATATTCCGCAAAGCCCTAGCACAGAAGGCCCAAGAATAATACCCGCTGCAATCTCCCCCACTGCCAATGGCTGCCCCATCCGTTTCCCCAATCGCCCCACCACAAATGCCGCGCCAATAATCAGCGCCCACGCCATCATCACTAAAACCAAATGTTGCTCAATCGCTGCTGGGTTCATCAGGCATTAGTAAAGCGCATCCTCGATTATTAGCAAGGCGATTTCTAAGAACCTTGTTACTGCCATATAAAGCGAGATTTTGTGAATCCGCCCGCGTGATAGCAAAGAATCTGCTCGAAGCTTGAGTTTGCTCAGCTGGCAGGTATTCGCAAAAAGCTCTTATAAGCTAAAGTATGGCAGTTTTATGACTGGCCGAAGTTCGTTTCGTGCAGGGCTCTTCATGAGAAGATTCACTCGTTTTTGGGCAATATGCCCTTGACATGAAAGATGCGCTGATCAGTGTTGTATTACAGATTACACGTTAATTTGATCACCACCTAGAACACATGAAATTCAAGACATCTTCCGCGCTTGCACTCATTTTTTTGAGCTACCTCCCAGTCCTTAAGGCCGCCACACTAACTTGGGATGCCGACAACGCCACCAGTGGTCCCCAAGATGGATCAGGCACTTGGTTGGCAGGCAGTGGTAACTGGTATGACTCAGTCAACAGCATCGATAACCTGTCTTTTACCCAGGGTGATGCCGTTACTTTTGGGGCAGCTAGTGGGGCAGCAGGAACCATCACTCTCAGCGGTACCGTTCAAACGTCATCGCTGACATTTTCCCCAGCAGGGAGTGGAAATTACACTCTCGCGGGGGGAACTGCGTTGGAGCTCAATGGATCGACAAATACCATCAATGCCTCGACCGATGCCACGATTACCTCGCTCATTACGCGAACCAACCTACTACTCAAGACGGGCAGCGGAAACCTCACGCTCAATAGCAATAGTACCGCCAACGACGGCACATTGACGATCTCGCAAGGACAAATCAGCTTCAACAACATTTCCGCATTCGGAGCAGCGGCTGCGAATACCATCACACTTGGGGATGCAAATACAGGCAACTCTGTAACCTCGCTCAATTTCACGGAAGAAAATACCGCTGCCCGCACGACGGTTAACAACATCATCGTTTCCGCACAGGGCACAGGTGAAGTCAGAATTGGTCGAACTACCTCCTCGCCTACCATTGCAACCATCGATCACACCTTCAGCGGCACAGTAGCAATGAATCGCGGTGTCACACTTTTCAATTCGGCGGGCGCTAATAAAGGCCAGCAACGGCATAGCGGGGCATTTACTGGCACCGGAGATATCACGATCGATTCCAATTTTGTCATCGCATTTCGACAAGCAAACAACGCGAACACATTTAATGGAAATGTGATCATCAAAAGCAATGCGGTCTTCCAACTTGGGGCCAACGATAGCGCGACCAATCAAATTCCTAATGGCAGCAATATCCTCTTTCAAGGATCGACCGCCAATTTTCGCTTATCGAACGGCGGCGAAACCGTTGCTGGGCTCAGTTCGCTCACGACGGGTTTTGGCCAAGTCACGACCAATCGAACGACAGCTGGAGGCGGCTCGATCACTCTAACAATTTCCCCACCGTCAGACTCTTTCGTATTTGGCGGGCCCATCAACGATCAAGCTGCCAACGCCGTATCATGGAAACTCAACGTTATCAAATCAGGAGCAGGCTCACAAACCTTGAGCAGTCTCACATCCGGCTACAGCGGCAACACCACTGTGTCCGCTGGAGTGCTTGAAATTTCCAAACTTGCCAATGGCGGCAGCAACTCCAGTATCGGAAAATCGACCAATGCAGCATCATCACTGGTCCTCAACGGCGGAAGCCTGATCTACAACGGTGCTGGCGACACCACGGATCGGCTTTTTACCATCGGCGGAAGTTGCGCTCTGATCAACAATGGTTCAGGAGCTCTCAATTTCAACAATACTGCCAATCTCGCTCACACGAACACGGGAACGGATCGCACTCTCACTCTCGGCGGCAGCAATGTTGCTCCTAACACATTTTCACCGCTGATCGCCGATGCTTCACCGGGCATCACCAGCCTCAGGAAAATCGGAAGCTGCACTTGGATACTCCCCGATCTCAATAGTTACACGGGAAAAACTATCATCGAAGATGGAACGCTTAGCATCGGGGCAGAAGACACTTTGAGCAATCTTGCCAATGTAGAGATCTCGAACACTGGCATTCTCAACCTCAATCACAGTCTAACAGATGAAGTCGGACTTTTGATCATCGATGGCGTCGCCCAAAGCCCCGGAAAATGGGGCCGCATCGGCTCGATCGCGAGCTTAGGTGCTGACTTCGAAACTCCAAGAATTACCGGCGATGGTTTGCTTATCACTAAAGATGACAATGCTGACATGTATTGGGACGGATCGGGAACTAGCTGGAACAGTGCTGCCGCATGGTCGCTCGTTCCAACAGACGGCGCGAGCAATCCTAGCATTGCGCCTGGAGCAAACAACGCAACGAGATTCAGTACTGAGGACATCTTCTCCGATCAAACCATTGCGTTGAATGGAGATATCGTCACCAAACAAATGATTTTCAGCAGCGCGCTGATTCACACATTTGTCGGTGGCGACGCGAACCACAGCCTGACTGTAGCAGCTGCAGGCATCACCGTGAACACCAACGGACTTGCGCCCATTTTTGGGTCTGTCACTGCAGGTCAAGCCGTAAATCTGATTCTCGATCAATCACAAACATGGAGGAACGATAATGCATCGTTGGGAGATGCTCTCACAACGCTCAATGATGTCGATCTCGCAGCCAACACTCTCACATTATCGGGCATCGGCAGAATCGATTTCAAAGGCACGATCAAGGGAACTGGCTCCATTCGAAAACTTGGCTCAGGCACCACTGAGTTTGCAGGCATCGACACTTTTACTGGTGACAAAATCATCGACAATGGCACTGTGACCATTTCAGGAAATCACACGGCGGCCACAGGCAGTTGGCAGCAGCGAGGCTATAGCGATACCGGTACTGCCTACAACACCATAGCAACCACAGTCACCCAGAATGTTGGATCCTCCATTACCATCGATACGGGCAAATCACTCTCACTGGGCAACTCGGCACCATCCGGTGGATTCAATGAACAACGCTTCAATGCCAATGGAACCGTAAGCAATCTCGGGTCATTGATTCTTGGTCGTAGTTCTCGACTCAACATCGCCGGTAGCTTTACCCAAACGGGCACTGCCACGATCGCCACACAAGGTGG
>JBIIAI010000198.1:0-5259 GCA_044239965.1 Akkermansiaceae bacterium | reverse complement strand
ACACAACTCGAACACCTCACGCGTCGTCACTTTTTGAGCAAGTGCTCCATCGGCCTTGGCGGTCTGTGGCTAGCATCTCAAGGGCAAAGCTGGGGCGCATCTGGCGCACTCAAAAAAGATCCGACACAGCCCTTGCTGCCCGATCTTACGCATTTCGCGCCGAAGGCGAAGCGGGTGATTTATTTGCACATGGCAGGATCACCGAGTCAGCTCGAACTTTTTGATCACAAGCCCGAATTGATCAAGCTCGATGGCAAGGAATGTCCGCAGGAGTTTTTGGCAGGGAAACAATTCGCCTTCATCCAAGGTGTGCCGAAGATGATGAGTTCGCGTTTTCCCTTCCACCAGGCAGGGCAAAGTGGCCAGTGGATCAGTGATCGTTTGCCGTTTCTGGAAAAACACATCGATGACATGTGCGTGATCAAATCGATGCACACGGATCAATTCAATCACGCGCCTGCACAATTGCTGCTGCACACCGGATTTCCTCAACTTGGTTGGCCCAGTGTGGGATCGTGGGCGACTTACGGACTCGGTTCGGAAAACCAGAATCTCCCAGGTTTCATCGTCTTGACATCGGGCGGCGTCAATCCTGATGCTGGTAAATCAGTATGGGGCTCAGGCTTTTTGCCATCGGTCTATCAGGGCGTGCAGTGTCGTTCGCAAGGCGAGCCAGTGCTATTCCTGCAAAACCCCGAGGGCGTCTCGCAGTCGCTGCGTCGTCGCACGCTCGATGCTCTCTCCGACATCAATGAAAAGATTGCCACCGAGGTCGGTGATCCGGAAACCGTCACGCGCATCGCTCAGTATGAGATGGCCTATCGCATGCAAATCCATGCATCGGACGCCTTCGACATCAAGCAAGAACCCGAGGCCGTTCACAAGGCCTACAACACGCAGCCGGGGCAAGAATCCTTCGCGAACAACTGCTTGCTCGCGCGGCGCCTGGCCGAACGCGGAGTGCGTTTCATCCAACTCTTCGATTGGGGCTGGGACTCACACGGAACGGGACCTGACACCGATCTTACCAAAGGCTTCGTGAACAAGTGCCAGCAAATCGACCAACCCATCTCCGCCTTGTTGCAGGATCTGAAACAACGTGGTTTGTTGGATGAAACCTTGGTGATTTGGTCGGGCGAATTTGGCCGCACACCGATGCGAGAAAATCGCGGTGGTGTCGAAATGGCAGCGGTCGGCCGCGACCACAATCCGGGTGCCTATTGCTTGTGGATGGCTGGTGGCGGCGTCAAAGGAGGATACTCTCACGGCGAAACCGATCCGATTGGCTACGAGGCGATGGTCGATAAAGTATCGGCGCACGACATGCACGCAACCATGCTGCATTTGTTAGGATACAATCATGAGAAGTTCACCTATCCGCATCAGGGAGCGATGCACCGATTGACCAACATCACCAAAACGGGAACGAAGATCGTGAAGCAAATCATTGCGTGAAAATTTTTTCATTTTGCTGATCCAACCATAGTGCCGATGACGAAACAATAGATGCCATGAAAATGTTCCACCTTCTCTTACCAGGATTATTTCTCGCCAGCATCACTCAAGCCGCTGCGTTTGCTACGGACGGGATGTTCAAACGTCTTGATCGCGACAAAAATCAAACGCTCGACCAGACTGAATTTGCTTGGTTAATGGGGGAGAGGTCACCCACGTTCGCGGGCTTTACCAAGCGCACCTATCGTGAGTTTTTCCGCGCTGACCTTGATCAATCGGGTTCGATCACACGCTCTGAGTTTTCTGACTGGGTGCGCAAGCCGCGTCGTGATCTGCCTGCTGAGGTGGTTGAGCGCTTTTTCATCGTCGATCGCAACAGAGACGAAATGCTCGATGACAAAGAATTCGCAAAGCTGTATCGTCCAGCATTAAAGCGCACCGATGCTGCGCGTGAAGTGCTGCGTCTCGATGCCAATGCCGATGGCAAGCTCACACGTCGCGAATGCTTTCGCTATCTGCCAGTGGATCGCGCAACCTTGTTGGGCATGCGTGTGGCTGACGCGGATCAACTGCTCAATGATGTTTCCGTGAGCGCCTTCGTTTGGCGAGAGGGGGACATCGCGTATCCCTATGATCCGATTCCCGATCAGGTGCAGCCTTTGTTTTTCTGGGGCGTAGATGGCGGAATCATCACCGATTGCAGGCTTCGCATCAATCTCAGCGCATTGCGTGAAGGAGCTCCGCAGGAAGCCATCGATGCGGCAGCACAGCATGGATTGACTTCGGTGCGCCCCGCGTTCCCGCGAATGAAAGACTGCATGAAAACGTTTGGTGTGCCTGAGAATGCCGATCCTAACCATCAAAAGCTCATGCCGCAGCTCTACTGTCCCGACTATGATCCTATTTTGGGCTTGGGGTATCGTTACAATTTTGAGCGTGATTTGCCGAACGAATTGTTTCTCGAAATCGGCAGCTTCGGTGGTAAACTCGAAGTTCTTTCCCTCACGCGCGGCTCGCCGCAGATGGTGTTCATTCAGTGATCCAGAATGGGGAAATAGGGTCAATGCAATCTCCAGCCCATGATTTCAATCATGGGTCATATTCCAACAACACATGGGTCCCGCATCACACGTTGACGCTTCAAAAAAACTGCGCTCGCAGCACTTCCTGCATCCATGGGCACTCCCCGCCGCGCGGTAAGCTTTTCTGAGCCTGCGACGTTTTGCCACATTGGCAGAGTAAGCAAATGTGATATCATCGGCTCCTCATGACCCGCAAATCACATCTATTGACACTCGCATGTTTGATCAACTCCCTTCATGCTGAGGACCATGCGCAAAACCTTGTGCCTATGGTAGTGCAAGGAAAAAAAGAACCTGCTACGATTACGGTACCAAGCGCCGCGGCAAGCCGTGACGAACTGGCAAAAACCCCTGGTGGCACGGAAGTCGTTGAGGCGGAGAGATACCTCACCGGCCGATCTTCCACACTTGCTGATACATTTTTCCTTTCTCCTGGAGTCGTCGCACAACCGCGCTTTGGCTCCGATGAAGCTAGACTTTCCATCCGTGGCTCGGGCTTACAACGAACCTTTCATGGTCGTGGTGTCCGCGTCTTACAAGATGGCATTGCCATCAATTTAGCTGATGGCGGATTTGATATGCAGTCGCTTGAGCCCACAGCGGCGGAATACATCAATGTCTGGCGCGGCGGCAATGCACTTGCTTATGGATCATCCACGTTGGGCGGGGCGATTGATTACATTTCCTACACCGGCAAATCTGCACCAGGCATACAAGCAAGAGCGGAAATCGGCTCATGGGATTATCAACGTTTTACTCTAGCAGGCGGCTTTGGAGAAGGATCGCGCGATCTTTTTTCGACCTTTACCTACCAAGCGCAAGATGGCTTCCGCGATCATGCGGAACAAGAAAATTTTCGTTTGTTTCATAACTTCGGTTGGCAAATTAGCGATGATCTCGAGACGCGTTTTTATCTATCTACCATCCAAAGCAACTCGGCGTTGCCGGGGAGCCTGACACGGGCACAGATGCATGATGACCCTCGCCAAGCAAATCCTAGTAATATTCTACGCGATCAACGTCGCGATTATGAACTGTTGCGTATCGCGAATAAAACGACTTTGCGCTCAGGTGCGAACACCTTTGAAATGACAAGCGCCTTCACTTACAAAGATCTCGATCATCCGATTTTTCAGGTGATTGATCAATTGTCGAACGATTACATGTGGGGATTCAATGTTACCAATGAGAGCGAATTGTTTGGGCGTGAAAACCGTCTCAAAGCAGGTCTGCTTTTATCCTATGGTGAGACCAATGCCGCGCAATTCTTATACTCTTCTCCTAGCTCCTCGCAACGTGGGACAAAGTTGCAAGATGATCGCCAAGATGCGAGCAATATCGAAGTGTATGTCGAAGACCAATATGAACTGGGCAACGGTTTCGTTACGATATTAGGAGCCAGCGCTGCACGCAATCATCGTGAAAATAAACGCGTTTTTGGAACCGTGAATCCGTCAACAAACTATGACTTGGAATATGATCAAATTGCGCCAAAAGCAGGATTGCGGTGGGATGGCCAGAATATGCAGTTTTTCGCCAATGTATCGGGAAGCTATGAGCCACCTTCCTTTAGCGAGGCGATTACCTCCAACGTCGCGCGCGATGCGCAGACGGGCATGACAGCCGAAATCGGCACACGTGGTCGCAAAGGCTCCGTTCGCTGGGATCTTGCGTTGTATCATTCCCAAATCAACGATGAATTGCTTGCTATCCTCGACCCCATTACCAATCTCAGCACTACCACCAATGCGGAAGAAACCAGCCATGCTGGTGCAGAGCTTGGCGCGGAAATCGATTTACTCGGAAATGATTGGAATACTGGAGCAGAAAATCGTCTCGTTTTACACGGTGCTTGGACCTATGGACGTTTCCAATTTGAAAAACATCAAACAGCTGCCTACGACTATGCTGGTAACACGATCGCAGGTTTGCCACCCCACTTGGTGCGTGCCGAACTTTTGTGGAAAAATGCCGATGGCTACTATGCTGGCCCCACCTGCGAATGGGTACCTCAGGGTGGATTTATCGATCATCGTAACACCTTGAAAAGCGATCCTTATCACTTGATCGGCTTCAAAGTAGGACGTCGTGTAGAAGACGGCATTTCGTGGTTCGTCGAGGCCAGAAATCTCGACGATGAAGTCTTCGCGGCCACTACGGGAGTGATCGACAACGCTGGTGGCGCGGATGCAGCACAGTTTCTGCCTGGCGATGGACTGGGTGTTTTTGCGGGTATCGATTTTAAGTGGTAAGAGAAATTTCGCACGATGATCAAAGCACATTGGATTCGTAAAGCTCACAGGTGGATAGGGCTGATGTTTAGCATCACAGTCTTGATGGCCAGCGGTAGTGGCTTGATTCACCTGTGGATGTCGCGCAGCCAACCCGCGCCGCCGCCTCTCGCTGCTCGTGCCTCCCTCTCACACATCGATGTTGATGCGATCACTGTTTCGGCAGTAGATGTGATGAAACTCATCAAAAAACAACGCACGTCCGCTTTGGCCAAAGAAATTCATTTGCGGCAGATTTCAGGGCAACCATGGTATCAAGTTTTTCTGCATGGAGAGCAAAAGGCGACCTACGTGAACGGCGTGACTGGCGAAGTCAATGATGCGATGGATGAGCAATACGCGCGCGAAATAGCGCTAGGTGCGCTTGGTACTGAAGCCATCGAACAACGCGCATACCTCACGCAATACAACTCCGAATACATCGCGATTTT
>JBIIAI010000197.1:0-5265 GCA_044239965.1 Akkermansiaceae bacterium | reverse complement strand
TGTTTGAGCAGGGCGTTGACTTCTTGCAGGGTGGTGCCGGAGCCTTTGGCGATGCGGGCGCGGCGGGTGCCGCGGATGATCTCGGGGCGCACGCGTTCGTCCTTGGTCATGCTGAGCACGATGGCCTCGGTGCGTTTCATTTTCTTGCCATCGAAGGCATTCGAGGGCAGTTGTTTTTTGATTTTGCTGAAGCCTGGGAGCAAGCCTAACAGGCCTTCGAGCGGTCCCATGTTCTGGATCATTTTCATTTGATCGAGGAAGTCGGTGAAATCGAATTTGCCCTCGGCCATGCGTTGGGCGCTGCGCATGGCATCGGCCTCGTTGATCTTGTCGGCGACTTGTTCGACCATGCCGACGATGTCGCCCATGCCGAGAATCCGGTCGGCCATGCGGACGGGATGGAACTCGCCGAGTTGGTCGATTTTTTCGCCTTCGCCGATGTATTTGATCGGCTTGCCTGTGACGGCGCGCATCGAGAGCGCGGCACCACCACGGGCATCGCCATCGAGCTTGGTGAGAATGATCCCGGTGAGGCCGACGGCATCATTGAAGTGAGTGGCGACGGAAACGGCTTGTTGTCCCGCGGCGGAGTCGGCAACGAGCAGGGTTTCTTTGGGGGCGAGAAAGGCGTGAAGTTTTTTGAGCTCGGTGATGAGGTTGTCATCGAGTTCTTGGCGGCCAGCGGTATCGAAAATGATGACGCTGTGGTCTTGGGTTTCCGCCCATTTCAGCGCGTCCTTGGCGACCTTGACGAGGTCTTTTTCTGAGGCATCGGGCGTGTAGCAGGGGACCTCAACTTGGCGGGCGAGGGTGGCCAATTGCTCGATGGCGGCGGGGCGATAGAGGTCGATGGCGACCAACACGGGGCGGCGGCCTTCTTTTTTGAGTCGATAGGCGAGTTTGGCAGCGGTGGTGGTTTTACCAGCACCGTTGAGACCGCAGAGCAGGATGCGCGCGGGAGGATTGAGATCGAGCGGGGCGTTGTCACCGCCTAACAGATCAGCGAGTTCATCGTGGAAAATTTTGACAATTTGCTCGCCGGGTTTGATCGACTTGAGAACCTCGACACCGACGGCTTTTTCTTTGATGCGATTGATGAAATCACGAGCGACGGAAAACTCGACATCGGCTTCTAACAAAGCGAGGCGGATTTCGCGCAGGGCATCGGTGATGTTGGATTCAGAAATTTTTCCGACACCGCGGAGGTTGCGGAATGTTTTATCGAGGGAATCGGCGAGAGATTGGAACATGATGGGTCGGAAAGTCTGAAAGTTTAAGGTCGGAAAGTCGGGATGCTTAAGGGAATCCGTTAGAGAGCTAGAGAGTCGCGGAGGACTTGGATGGCGTGTTTGATGGGGACGGGGCGGCCTTGGGTGGTGGCGAGTCCGGAGAGGTGCATGAGGCAGGACATGTCGCCGCTGATGAGGAGGTCAGGGTGTTGTTCGAGCACGTGGTCGAGCTTGAGCGTGCCCATTTTCCCAGAGATGTGGGGAAAGGTTACCGAGAAGGTGCCACCGAAACCACAGCATTGCTCCGATTGGCCGAACGGGATGAGGGTGACGTTTTCGATCGAGGAAAGTAGGGTGCGAGTGGACTCGCCTGAGCAAGTGCCGCGTGAGTGGCAGGAGCGGTGGAAGGCGATCTTGATGGGTTCTGGCAGTTTGCCGAGCCAGGTGGTGATGCCAAGGCCGTGGACGATGAAGTCCATGATTTCCCAAGTGCGGTTGGCGAGAGAGTCGATCGAGGGATCGGGGCATTCTTCGAATTGCAGAGGATTGCCGTGAAAACACATGGCTGCGCAGGAACCGCTGGGAACGATGACCGGAAGATCACCAGCGAACACTTTCGCGGTGTGAAGAGCGACCTTGCGCGAGGCATTCCAATCGCCCGAGTTGAAGGCTGGCTGGCCGCAGCAGGTTTGGTTTTCGGGGAAAACGACTTCCACGCCGAGATGCTCTAACACTTCCACGGTAGCGCGAGCGACGTCATCATAGAAGGCATCGCAGAGGCAGGTGCCCATGAGGAGGACTTTTTTTCCGGCGGGTCGAGTGGTAGTAGTGGCCATGCGCGGGTGAGCTTCGTGTTTTTCTAGAAAATTTCAACCCGCGATTGAGCCAGTGGTGCGATTTTTGCGGATAAAGGGGAGAGTGAGTAGAAAAAACAGCGCAAGACCGATGATTTCGAAGGAAACGATGTACCACGGCCAGGGGCCGAGATGGTCGATCAGGCTCGGATTGATTGGCGGATGAGCGAGGAATCCGAAGTTGGTGCCTAACAACACATTCATCGTGCCAGCAAAAATCAGATAGAGATTGATCCACAAAAATGCGCGAAGCGGGCTTTTGTAAAAGGGCTGCTGCGGACGCCAGCCATCGCAGAGTGGTAAAAACAACGCCGCACCGACGATGGCGAAGTGATGGAGAAAAAAGGTAAAGAATGCTGGGTGGGGAAGATCATAGGCGAGAGCAGGGGTAATGAGTCCTTGTAGTGTGCCCGCCAAACCCCAGTAGAAGGTGAGTTCTCGGGCTAGTGGTTTTTTTGATAATAGTGCATAGCCTGCAAGAAAGCCTGCGAAGTCACAAAGATGAAATGGCAAGATGCTATCGAGCGAGGTCGGTTCTGTGCAAGTGGACCAGGCCCATTGCGAATAGCCATAGGCGGCAAGACAGAAAAATGCGAGCAGTCCCGTGACGATGGTTTTTCCGCGTGCCGATCTCCGCGCGATGAGCAAAAGGATCATCAGCACCACAAAGCCCGACAACACGGCGGTGCCATGGGTGGACGAGAAAACGGCAAATGAAGCGGGCATGAGAAGAGCATGCAATAAAGGCGCATTTCGGGCGAGTGAAAAATGGTGGTTGAATTCTCATCTTATCAAGCGTTTCGCGACGAATTTTTTGACGTTACTTGAAATTGCTTTGTCAATGAATCGCATTTAAGTTTAAGCCACCGTTGCAGTGATGGTCTGAAAATGCCCTGAGAATTTTTCTTCTTGCTATGGCAATGGTTCGGTTGTAGGAAACGGGTGCAATCTTGACAGGGGGGCGGTGTTTTTTCACGAGAGCACGGCTGAGACTTCATACGAAGGACCCTTGGAACCTGATGCGGTTCGCACCGCCGTAGGAAGTCGAGAGCGAGAGATCTATTGTTTTACTTTTCTGCCGGCGAAAATGCCTGCGGACTTTTGACAGTGGTGATCTTTCTCTGACTGCTGAGGGGTGTGAATGTTTTTTCAAACACACTACCATTATGACTTACAGCACATCATCTTACACGCGTAATTTTTCGTTGGGATCCCTGAGCCTCTTATCGCTGGCCTGCGGATTTTCGCAAGAGATCGAGCAGAAAACAGAGGGGCAGCCTCCGCAAACTGAGGAGCTCAAGGAGATGGTCGTCACCTCGGACTTATGGCAATCACTATTGAGCGATATTCCAGCCAGTGTTTCTGTGTATGATGCGGAAAGCTTGAAGAATCCGAACATTCGGCATTTTGCGGATTTGATCGAGCGCACGCCCAATCTGACTTCCACGGGCGGCACCTCGCGTCCGCGGTATTTCCAGCTTCGCGGCATGGGGGAAAATTCTCAGTTTGAGGGTGAGTCTCCGGATTTCTCGGTTCGCTTCGTGGTGGATGATATCGATTTCACGGGCATCGCATCTGTAGCGAGTGCATTTGATATGGAGCAAGTGGAGGTGCTGCGCGGACCGCAGGCGGGAGCATTTGGCGTGAATGCAGCGGGTGGGATGGTGCGCATGACTTCTGCCAGCCCAACGCCACACTGGACAGGCCGCACCGAAGTGACGGCTGGTCAGGATGATCTATTCGCCGCAGGTCTGGCCTTCGGCGGTCCTTTGTTGCAGCGCAATCCCGAGGAGTTGATGTTCCGCTTTTCGCTTTATCGGAATCAGAGCGATGGCTTCCGCCGCAATGTGTTTTTGAACCAAGATACCAACGCACTGGATGAGTGGACTTCGCGCCTGCGCTTGACCTGGAATCCGAGCTCTGACCTACGTGTGGATGCGACGATTTTTCATGCGTATCTCGACAACGGCTATGATGAATTCGCTCTCGATAACAATGGTTCGCATACTTTCAGCGATGAGCCGGGGCAGGACTTTCAGCGATCACTAGGCGGCAGCGTGCGCGTGACCTATGATGGTTGGCAGGGTGCGAAACTCACTTCGATTACTTCGGGCACCAACACGGATTCTTTTTACAGTTATGATGAGGACTGGACCTCGGCCTCCTATCAAGGAATCAGTGAGTTGGATCGCGCGCGGAAAAATTTCTCACAGGAAATGCGCTTGGATTCGGCACCTGATGCACAGCGCGCGTTCGGACTGATCGATCGCTGGACACTGGGGGCCTTTGTGGGCGTGACTGACGAAACGAGCGAATATCTGCGGGGTACGACGAGTCGGGTGCCGCGCTTAGTAACGGATTACACCTCGGAAAACTATGCGATCTTTGGTCAGGCGGGGCATGATTTGTCCGATCGTGATCGCTTGATCCTGGGGCTGCGTTTGGAGCATGTGGATAGCAAGGCAGATAGCTTGAACCCGCGCAATGGTGATTCGTTTTCCCCCGAATTTTCCGATACCATGTTTGGTGGGAAGTTGACCTATGAGCACGATTTGAATGATCGGTTGTTAGGCTTTGCTTCGATTGCACGAGGCTACAAAGCAGGTGGTTTAAATTTGGATGCGCGCGAAATCGATCCCGCCACTGACCCGCTGACTTTTGACACGGAGGATCTGTGGAATTACGAGTTGGGAATGCGCGGCAATTGGATGGATGGTCGGCTTACTTCTGCGATCACCGGCTTTTATCTTGAGCGCAATGATACTCAGGTGCGCTATTCTGATGGGGTGGGTGGTGAATTCAGCTTTGCCGAGGAAAATGGTGGCGATGCCTACATCACAGGCGTGGAAATCGAGTCCAATCTGCAAGTCAATGACGGACTCTCACTCTACAGCAGCATCGGCGTGATGACGTCATCGATCGAGGAATATACGTTATCAAAAGGTGGCACAGGTGGTGGTCGTGAATTGGCTGCGACTCCTGCGTACACCTGGTCGCTGGGTGGTCGGTATCAGCATGAATCGGGATTCTTTAGCACGCTGGATCTCACGGGGCGCAGCGAGTTTTTTGAATCGAATGATCACAATGAAAAGCGCGATGGATTTTTCAATGTCAATGCGAGCATCGGCTATGCCAAAGATGATTGGACAGTGAGTCTGTGGGCGAGAAATTTGTTAGATGAA
>JBIIAI010000194.1:0-5315 GCA_044239965.1 Akkermansiaceae bacterium | reverse complement strand
CATTTCGCCCACGCAAGTGTGAAATCCGTTCGCCATTTTGCATTTCCCGTCTATACTCGACGCGTGCCGCCCAAAGCGAATCCTGTGCACACGCTGCTTCAGCATCTGGAGCAACATGCCGAACTCTCTGCTCATCTTGCCCGCCTCGGTCAAGAGCGGGAGACCCTTGTCATCGATCAATGCCACCCCGCCGCACATGCCTTTTTGCTCGCGGCTTTGTGTAAGGCTCATCCACGCAAAACAATCTGGATTCTTCACGAATTGCCACGACTTCGCGAAAAAATTGCCGTCGAGATGGAAACATGGTCGGTGAACTGCACCACCCTGCCCGAGGTCTCGGCCGAGCTCACCGATGGCGCGATTGCCGATCCTGAATCGGAGGCCGAACGGCTCGCGGTGTTAGATTCTGTCGCACAGAAGCAGCGATTAGTCATCCACACGCACGAAGCCGCACTACAAGGACCTGCGCCCTCCGCTGAGAGCATTCTTCAGGCACGCATCGCCTTGAAAGCTGGCCTCACACTCGACCCTGCTCGCTTCACAGAAATGCTTGTCGATTGCGGCTACGAACGCGCTGCCATCGTTCACGGGCGCGGCCAATTTGCCACCCGCGGCGGCATCATCGATGTTTTCCCCTGGCATGCCGCGATGCCACTGCGCATTGAATTTTTCGATCAGGAAATCGAGTCGATCCGCGAATATGATCCCGATTCCCAACTCAGTACGACGAAAAAATCCAGTGCCGAAATCCTCCTGCGCGAGCCTGACAAATCCGCCATCGCGCAAGATTACATTGCCGATGATCATCTCGTCGTTTGCCTAACAGATACTATACCCGTAGGAATTCACACACACTTGCATTTGAGCCAAGAAGGCATCGATGAAGTGTCATCGATGCGACTCGCGCTCGGCATTCTGCCTAGTCCGCTCGGAGCCTTCGAGGCCGGTGATTTCATTCTCCAAGAAACCAAGCGCGAGCAATTTTTCTCGCAACTCTCTGCCTGGTATTCCGCGAAATGGACCGTAGCCATGAGCTTCGCCAATCAAGGTGAGGAAGCGCGTTTCCTCGAACTCGCGGGAGAAATGCCCGAGATCATGATCATGCGCGGCGAGGTCCATGCGGGCTTTGTGATTCCCTCGATCAAGCTCGCTGTCATTTCTTCATCGGAACTTTTTGGCCGCTATCGCAGTGCCACGGGTGTGCGCAAAAATTTGCTCGATCGCCAACAAACCAGCGCGATCAATCTGGAGGAAATCCAACTTGCCGACCTCGTGGTGCACTACGAATACGGCATCGGTCGTTTTCGCGGCATCCAGCCATCGGACGATGCGTTCACGGAGGAAATCGTCATCGAGTATCAAAACGGTGCCTTGCTGCAAGTGCCCATCGATCAAGCACATCTTGTCGCCAAATACGTCGGCATGGGCGGAAAAACTCCCGAACTCAACCAACTCGGTGGCAACTCGTGGAAAAATACGCGCAAGACGGCAGAGAAATCGATCCTCGATTACGCCGCACAAATTCTCCGCATTCAGGCCGAGCGACAAACGAAAGAAGGTTATGCGCATCCGCCCGATACTCGCTGGATGTGGGAGTTCGAGAACTCGTTCCATTTCACCGAAACTGCGGATCAAAAGCGTGCGATTGAAGAAGCCAAGCGCGACATGGAAAGCGCCGAACCGATGGATCGGTTGATCTGTGGTGATGTCGGCTTTGGCAAAACCGAGGTGGCGATTCGGGCTGCATTCAAGGCTGTCACTGGAGGAAAACAAGTTGCCATCTTGGTGCCAACAACCGTGCTCGCCGAACAGCATTGTCGCACCTTTCGCGAACGCATGAGCGACTACCCCATTCGCGTCGATCTGCTCAATCGATTCCGTACACCTGCGGAAGTGCGAGAGACGATCAAAGGTGTCGCCGATGGCTCGGTGGATATCGTCATCGGCACACATCGACTGCTTTCCGGCGATGTCGTTTATCACAATCTTGGCCTCGTCGTGATCGATGAAGAGCAACGCTTCGGCGTCAAGCATAAGGAAAAATTCAAAGAAATCTTCCGCCACATTGATATCCTAACTCTCTCCGCGACTCCCATTCCGCGCACGCTTTACATGGCGCTGATGGGCACGCGCGACATGTCGACCATCGATACCCCACCGCCTAACCGCGTACCTGTTCACACAACGATTTCACCCTACGATGAACGAGTGATTCGCGATGCCATACGTCGCGAAATGAAACGCGGTGGCCAGGTATTTTTCCTGCACAACCGCGTCAAAACCATCGAGATGATGCGCAAGAAAATCCAAACCTTGGTGCCCGAAGCGCGCATTCTCATCGGCCACGGGCAAATGCATCAAGATGATTTGGAAGTCGTGATGAAACAATTCGTGCAAGGTGAAGCCGATGTTTTGTTAGCCACGACGATCATCGAAACAGGCATCGATATCCCCAACGCCAATACCATTCTCATTGATCGCGCCGATCGCTTTGGCCTCGCGGATCTCTATCAATTGCGAGGTCGTGTTGGCCGTGCTGGGGAAAAGGCCTACGCCATTCTTTTGCTGCCGCGCGACATGCTCACCCAAGGCGATGCCCGCAAACGCATTCAAGCGATTCGCCAATATACGGCTCTTGGCTCAGGATTTAAGATTGCGATGCGCGACCTCGAAATCCGCGGTGCAGGAAATTTGTTAGGCACCAAACAATCAGGCCACATCGCCGCCGTCGGTTTTGATCTTTATTGCAAATTGCTGCGCCAATCGGTGGACCGACTGAAAGGTCGATCCCTGCCCCAGCGCGCCGAGACGACAATCAAGTTAGACTTCGTCGCCATGAGCGAAGTCGAATTCCGTCGTGGCCATGGCGATCATGATCTGATCCCCGCCTACGTGCCCGCCGATTTCATGGAGGAAACTCGATTGCGCGTTCACGCCTATCGCGAGCTCGCCGAATGCCTCACAGAAAAAGAACTCGATGCCTTAGAAAAAGCCTGGCGCGATCGCTTCGGACGATTTCCTGCCTCTGTCGGTCATCTACATCAACTGCATCGGGCGAAGATCCGCGGTGCCGCGAAAAAACTCACTCTCATTGAGGTCAAAGGTCAAAAACTGACCCTCACCCGCAATGGCCTGCCCATCACCATCGACAACCGCCACCCGCGTTTGAAATCGATGAAAGCAGCCGAAAAACTCGACGAGGTGTTAGAGTTACTCCGCCAGCTGTAGAAAGGGATTGAAAATCCCTTCTCCGTGTTGGCCTCACAAAGCCAACTCGTAGCCACGTCCTGTTAGACCATCGAACCAACGCATGTAGGCTGCGTTAACAGTAGCATAACCACCAGCAGTCGGATAGTTGCCGGTGAAATACCAGTCACCGCAAGGACCTTTGATCGAGGCGTGCAGGTTTTCGATGGTTTGGAAAATGATCTCCACATCACCATGCCAGTTGAGGTCCTCGGGATAGACCATGCGACTGATCTCGGCCGAAACTTCTTCTTGTGTGAAGTCTTCGTAAACTCGCTGCACGGCATTGCGCATTTCGTGAGCATGTTTTTCGAGCTCAGCACGGCAGGCTTCGTAGACTTCATCTAACAAATACTGACGCCCCGCACGACGGTGCAAGGCAACGGCGGCTTGGAATGCGATGAATTTTCCGATCTCTGACATATCGATGCCATAGCAATCGGGATAACGGATCTGCGGTGCAGTCGAGCACACAACAATCTTTTTCGGATTGGTGCGGGCGAGGATTTTGAGAATCGACTTTTTCAGCGTCGTGCCGCGAACGATGGAGTCATCGATGACCACGAGGTTGTCGTTTTCTTTTACCACGCCATAGGTGATGTCGTAGACGTGCGAGACCAGCTGCTCACGACCACGCTCTTGGGTGATGAAGGTGCGCATCTTGATGTCCTTGTGCGCGATCTTTTCGCCACAGGGCCAATTTTTCAAAATCAGCGAGTCAACTTTTTCTGGAGTAAGTGTTCCTTGCGCCAAGCCTTCGAGTATTTCGGATCGCACTTGTTGGCGGCGATACATGCGCAAGCCATCCATCATGCCGTAGTATGCGGTCTCGGCGGTGTTTGGTACAAACGAAAAAACGGTATTATCGAAGGTATGACCGATGCTATGCACCAATTGATCAACCAAAGCAGCGCCCATCGCTTTGCGTTCACGATAGATCGAAGGATCATTGCCGCGGGAGAAATAAATTTTCTCGAAAGAGCAAGGAGTGTAAGGTGTCTCAGGAGCAAACTGACTGACGCGCATGCTACCATCCGCCTTGATCACGACCAACGAGCCGGGAGCAACCACTTGCACTTTGTCGGCCTCAGTCTCGAACACAGTCATCAAGGGTACACGCTCGGAAGCAAAGGCTATAACTTCCTCGTTGACCAACATGTGGCACGGACGGATGCCGTGAGGATCGCGCATGACGAACATGTCGCCATTGCCAATCACGCCGACAATCGCGTAACCACCATCCCACGCTTGCGCGCTGATTTCGACGATGTTTTCGACGTCGAGCATTGCGGAAATTTGATCGGGAATCAAGTTGCCATCGACCCCTTCGTCACGCAGGCGACGATACAAATCGGTGTGTGCTTCATCGAGATGGAAGCCAACTTCTTCGAGCACAGTTTGCGTGTCAGTGCCGAAGACAGGATGTTGACCGCGATCAATGAGCTTGCGATTGAGCTCACCAGTATTGGTCATGTTGAAATTGCCCATCACCATCAAGGTGCGCGTGGGCCAGTTACTACGACGCAGATAAGGATGGCATGAACCGGAATCGAATTCGCCAGAGGTGCCGTAGCGCAAATGACCGATGAGAATTTCACCACCGAAGTCGAAATTTTTCTTCACGCTCGCAGGCACTTTGGCGTCGAGTTGCCCCTTACGAGCCATTTTGTTGAACCACTTGATTTCGCCGCGAAACAAACTGGCGAGCGAATCTTTTTCGGCATCGCGACGACGGAAAATGTAGGGTTGCCCCATCGGCATGTTGAGCTTAGCACAGCCAATCCCGACGCCATCATGACCGCGGTTGTGCTGCTTTTCCATCAACAGGAACAGCTTTTGAAAGCCCCACAGACAGGATCCGTAACGATCCTGATAGTATTCCAGAGGCTTCCTCAGGCGGACGGCGGCAATGCCACACTCGTGTTTCAAAAAATCACTCATGGAAAAGAAGGGTTATAAAAACACAGAAAAATCACTCACCAGCCACCTTGACATGCACGCCGTCGCCTTGGCGCATGGTTCCGAGGACAATGCCACCTGCACCAGCGGCGCAGGCTTTTTCGACATCG
>JBIIAI010000058.1:0-17660 GCA_044239965.1 Akkermansiaceae bacterium | reverse complement strand
TACTCATGTAATCTTGGATTTCTATGCTCCCAAGACTGTCGATTATCCAATAAATTTCAGTTACACCCTTTTCAATTGCTGAGTAGGAGGAAATCCTTCATACCGTGGGAGTCATCATGAGTCAATCGGTATCAAATCATCCTAGCGCGCATTCATTTGTCATTTACGACTTGGAAACCACGGGGCTGGATCCGCTGGGCGATGACTTGATTCAGATCGCGGCTGTGAGGTTTTGTGGGGGGGAGATTTGGGCTGATGATGCGTTCTTTCGTTTTGCAAAACCTCGGCGCTCGATTTCTTCGTTCATCGAGAGCTACACTGGCATTGGCAATCGGCATGTGGCCGCGGCATCTTGCCCAGAGGATGTGCTTTGTGAATTCTCGACTTGGGCGGGAACATCGACACTGATCGCGCACAATGGTCTGCGCTTCGACTCGAAATTCCTGCAAGCGACGAGTCTTCGATGTGGGCGTGAAACGCGTGAGATTTCATGCATCGATTCGATTCACATCTCGAAAATGCTCTTTGGTTCGACGCGTGGCACGGGGCATTCGCTCGATCACCTTAAGTCACGACTCGGCCTCGCTGAAAGCTCGTTGCGGCGCCATGATGCTCGCGGTGACGTTGATATTTTGGGTCGTGCGGTCGCGGCGATGGTTCAGCGCCTCGGCTTGGATCATGCGCTGACTGGGGTGCGTCGGCATGAAAGTCGCTTGCCCTTGGTCTGAAAATAATCAGCGATGTTCTTTGCTTTTCCATGGGCAATGGGCGGGCGCTGTGCTAGGATTGGGGCGAAATCATGGACTCACTCATACATCATTTGGACGCGGGGCAGGAGTTGTCAGCACGCGAGATCGAAGTGGCGGCGGAGTTTTTGCTCGACGCTCATGGCTCGGCAGAAAAAAAAGCTCAGCTTCTGGAATCGCTTTCGCGCAAGGGTGAGACTCCAGCAGAGATTGCTGGTTTTGTGGAAACGTTCTTGGGGCACGCGGTCAATCCTCAAGTGAATTTGTTAGAGTTAGAGGGGCCGACGATTGATCTTTGTGGCACGGGTGGTGATCAACTCAACATGTTCAATGTTTCTACAACTACGATGTTTCTCGTAGCAGCGGCGGGCGCGGTGGTGGTGAAACATGGCAACCGTGGCATTACCTCCAAGTCGGGCGGTGCGGATGTGCTTGAGGCTCTCGGCATTCGACTCGATCTGAGCACGGAGGAATTTCGTCATTCGTTAGACAATGCGCAATGTGGCTTTCTCTTTGCACCAGCGTATCATCCGGCATTCAAAGCAGTGGTAGAAGCGAGGAAACTGTTAGGTCAACGCAAGGTGCGAACAATTTTCAACTTAATCGGGCCTTTGCTGAATCCAGCTCGTCCGGAGTGTCAGATGGTGGGTGTTTTTTCCCGTGAGTATTGTCCGGTATTTGCCGAAATCCTGCAACGATTGGGGCGCGATCGTGCATGGGTGGTCAATGGCAGCACGCAGGATGGCAAGGCCGTTGATGAAGTCAGTCTGATGGGCAGCACGCGCATTTGCAAAGCAGGGCGTTTTCAAGACTTAGAAGACGAAGAAATTTCGCCAGAAGATTTTGGGCTGAATGTTGCTGCTGTGGATCAATTGCAAGGCGGTGATGCTCAGGAGAATGCCGTGATTCTCGAGGACATCCTTTCTGGAAAGGAAACCGGACCGAAGCGTGATATCGTTTTGCTCAATGCAGGCACCGCCTTGGCCTGTTGTGGCCTTTCGGATCACATTGGTGATGGCATCGAGATTGCCCGTGAGACGATCAAAGATGGCTCCGCGCTGAACAAACTTCGCTTGATGCAGAAGTTTTGTCGTTAGTCACGGCTCAAGGCAGTTTCCAATCAACAGCACATTCTTGGATTTTGCCGGCACGGTCTTCGAATTTGACGAAGCCGTGTTCGAGGCCAAATTCGTGGACCATTTTGGTGACCTTGACATCGTAGCAGCAATACTCGGCGATTTTCATCATCGGCTCTGGGCTGCCGGTGCGTTTGTATTCTTGCCACCATTTGAGGGCATCGAGTCCGTCGGCGGTTTTTCCGGTGCCGAGAGATGCCGAGGCAATGGCGTCGAGTTTGAGCCGGTGACCGAGCACTTTTTCGACTTCGACGAGCATGTCGAGATTGCGGGTTTGCTCAAGAATGTCGAACACGGCATAGGATTGGAGCACGCCGTAGTCGAAGCTGATGTGATTGTAGCCGACTACTAAATCAGCGCGGATAAGTTCGTTGATGAGATCTTGCATCTCACTTTCCTTGTAGATTCGGTATTGTTCGGATGCAGTGGAGTAGGTGACCGCTACAGAAATGCCCATTTTGTGTTTCTGGGAAAAGCCGCCGACATCGCTGAAGCTGCGTTGGGTTTCGAGGTCAAAATAAACGATGTTCGCCATGCGCGGGCATCCTAGCGGGATGAAGGCGCTGTGCAAGATTTTTGCGATGTGATGCGTGGGAGCACGAAAAAGGGAACGCCGAAGCGTTCCCTGAAAAGTATTTAGCTGATGTGAGTCGATTACTTGATCGGCTGACCTTCGGCATTGACGTGCACGATGCGGATCGGCAAGCGTTGCAGCACTTCGCCATCGCAACCGATGTCTACGGAGTAAATGCCTGCATTGGCGAAACGCAGGCCTTGGAGATTGAGAATCAAGTTGCGAGTCAGGAAAGGAACATTCGGTGGCAGTGTGACGTCGAATTCTGGCTCGATCGGCATGTTGGTGGGATCGAGAGGTGTGCCGTCTTCATCGATGATGTTGATGGAGAGCTTGTGGCGACCGCTGTCTTCGGGAGTAAAGCAGAAACGCAGAGCCAAGGCGCAATGCGGATGCACGACGGGCATCGCACGAGCAGCAAGGGTATCAAAAACACCAGTTACTACCAGTTTGCCTTGGTAGTCGGCGGCGAAGTCACAGAGGGAAGCAATTTGAATGTCCATAGAATATGATTTGGTAGGATTTTACAATCGGGTTTCACCGCTGGATGAGCGATGTCACCGTGCGGCAAAGCGTTTTATCGCATTTGGGCAGGGCGTCCAGCACGGAATGCGGATTTTTTTCGATCTGCATTGACATAAAATCACTCTGTGCTCTGTATGTTGGAACATGAAACACCATTTGCTGTCGCTCGCGCTCTTGCCGCTTTCTTTTCCGCTCGTTCTCTCTGCTCAAGAGTCTGATACGCTCGACGAAATGGTTGTAACAGGCAAGGCCGAGAATTTGTTGAGCCAGGCAGCGACTTCGTCGGAAGGGCATGCGGACTTTTTGGAAATTGCCCAGCGTCCGCTGGCTCGTCGCAGTGAAATCTTGGAGGTCGTGCCTGGAATGGTGACGACGCAACATGCAGGGGGAGGAAAAGCGACACAGTATTTCATGCGGGGCTTCAATTTGGATCACGGTACGGATTTTGCCGTCAGTGTGGAGCGCATGCCGATCAATATGCGTAGTCATGCTCACGGGCAAGGTTATGCCGACTTGAATGGCTTGTTGCCGGAATTGGTCAAGAGTGTCGATTACACCAAGGGGACATACACCGCGCGCAATGGCGATCTCTCCACGGCGGGAAGTGCTGATTTTGTTCTCTGGGAGGCATTGCCTCAGGGGATTGCATCGGTGGAAATGGGCGAGCACAACTACTATCGTATGCTGCTGGCTGAGAGCTTTACGCTCGGGGCTGGGACCTTGACCTTGGGTGGCGAATGGAACACCTACGATGGTCCATGGGAGCGTGACGAAAATTTCCAACGCTGGAATGCATTTGCGCGCTATTTCCAAGGAGATGAAGAAAACTCGATGTCGATCACGGCGATGGGATACGGTGGTGAGTGGGATTCTTCTGATCAAATTCCTCTTCGCGCGGTGCAGAATGGTTCACTGGGATTGTTTGGGAACTTGGATGATAGCAACGGTGGTGAAAGTCAGAGGCACTCGTTGCAGTTTGATCTCAAAACGACCAAGGGCACAGAGGTGACGCGCTACAGTGCGTATGGGGTATTTTACGATCTCGATCTGTTCTCGAATTTTACTTATTTCCTCGATGATCCTATGCGCGGCGATCAATTCGAGCAGCAAGAAGAGCGAGTCATTTTTGGCGGTGAAATTGTGCGCGAGTGGCAGGACCGTCAGTTGTTTGGGCGTGAAGCGGAATTTGCCGCGGGATTCCAGACTCGTCATGATCTCGTGAATGACATCGGTCTCTACAAAACGGAGCGCCGTGAGCGACACAACACGGTTCGTGTGGACGACATTTACGAATCTAGCTACGGCGTATTTGGAGAAAGCACGGTGAAGTGGAATTCGTGGTTTCGCACGGTGGCTGGCGTGCGTGCTGATGCTTTTTACTTTGATGTCACCAGCGACAATGCCGCAAATTCGGGCGACGAGTGGTCAGGCATTGTGAGTCCCAAATTGAGCGCGATTTTTGGACCCTGGAACGAGACGGAATTGTATGTCAATCTCGGCACAGGATTTCACAGCAATGATGCGCGTGGCGTCAATAACACCGTGGACCCGACGACGGGCGATCCTCTACCAGGCGTTGATCCGCTGGTTCGCACCATCGGTGGCGAGCTCGGCGTGCGCACGCAGGTGATCCCTACGCTCACTTCTACGCTAAGCTTGTGGTGGCTCGATAGTGACAGTGAGCTTGTTTACGTGGGCGATGCGGGGCTAAACGAAGCTGGACCTGGTTCACGGCGTTTTGGCATCGAGTGGACCAATTACTGGCGTCCCTGCGATTGGGTTTCGGTCGATGGTGAAATCGCTCTGACTCATGCACGTTTTCGTGATGTGGGTGCTGATGATCGCATTCCCAATAGCATTCCCGTGATGTTCAGCGGGGGCATTGCCTTAGGTCATGAGGAAGGTTTCTTCGGCTCGATGCGCGCCCGGGCCTTTGTTGGTCGTCCCTTGGAGGAAAGTGGTGATATCGAAGGCAAGAACACTTTCACGCTGAACGCACAGGTGGGCTATCGCACCAAAGATTGGGAGGTGGCGCTGGAGTGCTTGAATTTGTTGGATCGAGAAGACAACGACATCGAATACTACTATCCATCGCAGTTGTCGACAGAGGCAGCGCCAGTGGATGACATTCACTTCCATCCTGCCGAGCCGCGTATGGTGCGAGTGAAAATGACCTATCGCTTCTGACCCTATCAAAGCTTGAGGCAAAAAAGAAAAACTCGCGGGATCGAAAAAATCCGCGAGTTTTTTGGTTTACTGAGCGATGGCGCGATTTACTTGCCTTGCCAGTCGCCGTATTGGCGGAATTTGGCGTAGCGTTGTTGCAGCAACTGTGCGGCAGGAAGGGGCAGCAGTTCTTGCAATTGTGAGGCTACGGAGGCGCGCAGCGCGAGGGCCGCGGCAGCGTGATCATGATGAGCTCCGCCAACGGGTTCGGGGATGACACCATCGATGAGGTTGAGTTTTTTCAGATCGGGTGCGGCAATTTTCATTGCTTCAGCGGCTTCAGGAGCATGCTTGCGGTGCTTCCACAAAATGGCAGCGCAGCCTTCGGGGCTGATGACTGAGTAATAGGCATTTTCCATCATTAGCACTCGGTCAGCTACGCCAATGCCCAGAGCTCCGCCGGAGCCACCTTCGCCTAATACTACGGCGATGATGGGCACTTTGATGAGCATCATTTCACGCAGGTTGTAGGCAATGGCCTCGGCGATGTTGCGTTCCTCGGCGCCGATGCCAGGAAAGGCTCCTGGGGTATCGATCAAGCAGACGATGGGGACGTTGAATTTTTCTGCCATGCGCATCAGGCGGATGGCCTTGCGGTAGCCCTCGGGGTGTGCTGAGCCGAAATTGCGCAGCAAGTTTTCCTTGGTATCGCGGCCTTTTTGGTGCCCGATGACCATGACTTTTTGATCGCCAAGCATCGCAAAACCGCCGGGCATGGATTTGTCATCGCCGATGTGGCGATCGCCGTGCAGTTCGACAAAATCCGTGAAAGCGAGGGAAACGTAGTCGAGCATATAGGGGCGTTGCACGTGGCGGGCGATTTGAACGCGTTGCCAGGGGCTGAGATTGTAGTAGATTTCGTTGCGAGTGAGGGAAAGTTTTTCCTCCATCTCGGTGATTTGCGACGAGAGATCGATGTTCTGCGAATCAGATTTGGCGCGGAGTTTTTCAAGCTCGCGTTCCATTTCTGCGATCGGTTTTTCAAATTCAAGCAACTGGATCATCGTGTGTGTGGGAGAAAGTGTGGACGAGTTAGGGACGGATTTCAACCTCATTTCCTACGCGGAGCAAAAGGGCGAGTTCTTCGGTGTCTGCGGGGTCAAGATGGAAGCCGTGAATGGCGGATTCGGCATCGGCATGATGAGCGACAATCTGGAGATTGCGGCCGAGAGTGATGGTCTTTTCGGAGGCGCGGAAACCTGTCATGCCGGGGGCAACACGTTTGCCATTGATTACACCGCCTTTGTTTTCGATTTTGAGTGCGGTGAGTGCCGCGGGGCTACCTACGCTTTTGAGAATGCGGTATTCTTTGAGAAATGCAGCGCCATTCCAGAGAGTGAGAGCTTGGCGTTTGGGCTCGATGGTGACGCGGAGGTTGAGCGGCATGACCATCATCTCGTCGCCGGGCTGAAGGGGGCGTAGCTCGAGGTAGCCATTGAAATGCATGATGCAGTCGAGCGTGGTTTGGTGCTTGGCGGCGATGCCGAGGTAGGAATCGCCACGAGCGACTTTGTGGGTGACAAGGTGAGGGTTGTTACGGAGGGAGAGAAAGTCATCCATGTTCATCTCGCTAAGAATCTGTTTGGCGCGCGGGACGGCATTGGATGATGGGTAGTAGTTGACGAGGAAAAGCAGCTTTTCGCGAGCCTCTGTGATTTTTCCGGTAGCGAGTAGCTCGGCGGCTTTTTGAAAGGCTTTATCGCCGGGCTCGATGTCGACCATCTCGGTGGCGGCGAGAAGTTTTTCGTGGTCATCATTGTCATCTTGCACGATGAGTGGTTCGGGCTCGGGCATCCATTTGCTGAATAGTTCTTTGGCTGGAGCGGGGATTTCTTTGCCAAGAACATGCATGGTGAAGTAGACCGATAGCAGAACAATGGCCATAACGACCAGGGCGCAAAAAATCTTGAATAGGGTCCAAAGTCGCATGGCTGAAAGCGTTAGAGTAGTTTTTTGCGCTGTAGGTCGAAGGTGTTGATGCGATGGGACTGGGTGATCATTTCGAGCGAAAATTTCATCAGTGCAATCTCCCAAGCGTCGTCCACGCCTTCGAGAATGGCGAGCATCGGGTTTCCTGAACGGCGAACATCTGCGAAGAGGCGGTCTGCGACTTCATCAAGTGGCTCTTTGACGATTTCTTCGGTGACTTCGGAGCGGCGAAAGCGGAAGCCGTATTGGAGGAATGCGAGGTCGATGCCTTGTTGGCGCATGCCTTCAAGAAGTTTGCTCAGGCGCTCGCGAGTTTCATCGCCGAAGCCTTCGAGTTCCATGTCGGGATTGGGGCGGATCAGCAGGGGCTTACACGCTTCCATTTCGCCACTGCGGATGCGGACTTCGCCAGTTCGGTCCATGAGCTCGCTGATGAGTTGAAACTGGAATCGTGTTTCGCCGAAGGTGGCAATGCGGCGATCGGGTTCATGAATCACACGGCTGCTCTCCATGGCGTAGAGGAAGTTGTCACGTGAGAGATTCATATGCAGGGAGGATGGCAGGATTTCTTGAAAAAGCAATCGTTTCCGGGGAAAAATGACAGGTGTGCTCTAGCAAAAGGGAAGGGCGGTCTCCCGGAGAAAACCGCCCTTGCAAAAATGGTGGCTGGTTACATGAACGAGCCTGAGCGAGGTTTATGCGTTAGCCTCGATGTAGGTCACGACGTTGCCGACGGAGAGAAGCTTTTCTGCTTCGTCATCAGGAACTTCAATGCCGAATTCTTCTTCAAACGCCATTACGAGCTCGACGGTATCGAGGGAATCGGCACCGAGGTCTTCGATGAATTTTGCGTCGGTGGTGACTTGGTCAGCGCTCACGCCGAGTTGCTCCACAATGATATCTTTTACACGATCTTCGATGCTCTTATCTGACATAATTCTGATTTGGTTTGGTTGTTACCGCGGGAAGGCATAGCGCGGTGTGACGGAGTTGGCAATAGTGAAAATCGCAGAAAATGTGCCATGGGCAGGGAAATGAGCTGATTTCCGAGAGAAAAGGCAGATATTTTAGCGGATTTGCGAGAAATGAACTGACTGGGCAAGAATCAAACGGGATCTTTTTCCGTGGATTTTTCGGTAGTGGCTTCGCTGGTGTCCTCATCCTCTTCGGGCGCGTATTCGATCAATTCACCGGTGAAATGCTTGCGCACCAGCTGCATCATTTGTTCACCGGGTTCGCCTTCTTCTTTTTTGAAGCCACCGTAGGTCATGCCATCGAAGCGGATTTTGCCGTTGCTGCCGTCTGGCAAGGTGTAGCTCGCGAAGGCCAGACCCTTGGTCATCCATTTGCGGAGGTCGAGTTGGGTGAGCGCGCTGTGGGGCACCGTTTTGCCTCCTTGGGTGATCGTTTTTTCGTCATCGACGCGGATGCTGCGGCGCATGGTACGCAGTAAAATGAACAAGGTGTAAACGGATAGCGCGGACAGGCCGTATGCGAAATACCATTGCTCATTGATGGTTCGCTGGTCCATGAGTTTCTCGGGGGCCTTTTCAGACCAGCCGAGGGGACCACTGAAGGCGATCCAAGCTGCGCGCTGTCCTTTGCTCATGAGCGCATGATCATGGAGCTCGGGCGGCCAAGGTTTGGGTTGTTTGAAGTCTTTTGGTAGCAACGCAGCGTCTGCGTCGAAAACCAAGCTTTGCTTCTCGGCATAGGCTTTCCATGACTCGGGCGTGAGAGAGCCGGTTTTGCTTTGTGCTTCGAATTCCGCCGAGGCTTTGGCAAAATTTTGCTCCGTGAGGAAAACTTCGTTTTTGTTGCGATAGCCCACTGCGGCGTCTTTGTAAAACCAGCCTGCAAGGAAAGCAAACATCGCTAGCATGCCTACGGCGCGTAGGTAGAACCAAGATGTGGGTTTGCAAACGATCGTGGATGGGTCAGTCATCGGGATGAGTTAACCGCCGGAAATGCTTCTTGGCAAGCGAAAGGACGAGGGCGAGTTGTGGATTTTTCGTTGCGGGAAAATTGTTGTGCTAGCAACTAGCCTCTGGTCACTGTTCTGCCGCCACTACCGTCAAAATCCCATCGCTCATGCCGTGGATTTTTTTCTTATCCGCAGGGACGATGGTTGCGAGACATCCGTGCAGTTTCGTTAGTCCATTCGCATCGGTGAAATAATATGGACACAAGCGCACGCGACCTGGTTGCTTGATGATGCTGCCATCGGCGAGATAGACGGGATGCTCGATCAGCGATGCCTCGCGGAATGTTTGCATCATCCAACTGTGTTGATGATCGGCGAGTGCATGTTCGATCTGCGCACGCCATTCGGTTGCGGGGAGATCGTGGCCAATGTAGACTCCTCGGGAGCCCCAAGCTGTGGGATCAAATCCTGAAATTTTTAGCACCAATCGACGTTCCTTTTGGCTCATCTCCATCACTTCTTGCCACGAGTGAACACCCAGCCCCGGCAATGCTGCCTCGGGTGGCAGTTCGACGTCGCGCAGTGCCCAACCTTGTGGGATCAATCGCTGCAAGCGCTCTCGATGCGCCCCGCGCAGTTCCTTTTTCCATAGGCTCTGCAAGCCGGGCAGGTGAAACAATGCCAGCCAGAGTTTTTCCTCCAGATGCGGCTTCAACGGTGCGGTAATCTTACCGCCTCCTGCCGCAAAGGCAGGCAGGGCCGGGAGGTTCTCCCAGTCAAAGCATTCAAAAAATCGATAGATCGCCCGCGTGTCATCGGCGTTCATTTCTTCCGCTCGTTCCACGGATCGGCCGCCGCCACATTGCTCGACCAGCCATTGCATTTCTGGTCGATAATCCGCCGCTTCGTCAGCGATCATCACCACACCTTGCTCGGGGAGCACCTGAGAAAATCCTTCGATCATCCCGTTGCCGCCGCCTAATACGCCACAGCCCGCCTTTTCATATTGTGCGGAAAGCCATGCCGTCACGCCAATGCCTCCGGGCACGCTGTCGATTTCTGTGAGAGAAAAGCCGTCGTCGGTGAGCAACAAATCAGGCCGAATCACGCGCGGAAAATTCTCGGATTGATCCCCACGCCGCTGTGCCTGCAACAGCCATTCCGGCTTGCCGCGATCCAGCCATTCCGCAATCCAGCTGGGTAAGCTACCCTTTGCACTACGGCGGTAAATCGCATCGCTCGCCCGCTGAAAACTCGCCAACACATGACCGAGTCCCTCCAGCTCCCGCAGTAGTTTTTTCGGCAATACCAGTGGCTCCGGTGACCATCGCCATGAACCACCGCCAAACAATCCACCCTCGGGCATTGCTGCCCGGATGGCCTCCATGCTCAATTGGGGCATCTCACTCATTGCATCAGACGCAGTGCGCCGCGAATCAATTCTTCCACCGTAGCATTGGTCTCGATTTCCAATACCCTCTTCACCGCCTTGCGCGCATCGACTTGTTTGTAGCCCAGCGCAATCAATGCCATCTCCGCATCTGCCGCCGCATGGCTGATGCCACCGCCCGCTGCCGACTCCCACGTTTCTGTCACGCCGACTTTGTCTTTCAGTTCCAAAATGATCCGCTCAGCCGTCTTCTTGCCCAGTCCTTTGATCTTCGAGAGCTCTGCCACATCGCCTTGCACCACGGCCGTCTTGAAGCGAGAAACCGCAAGGCCGCTCAGCACAGACATCGCTGTCGATGGACCAATCCCGCTCACGCGATCAATCAGCAAGAGAAAAACATCGCGTTCTTCTTCGGTCGCAAATCCATAAAGAGTATGCGCCGTTTCCCGCACATGCATGTAGGTGCGCAATTCTACGACCGCGCCCTCGCTCGGATGCAAGTGATCAAATGTGCTCAAGGGTACGTGCAACTCATAGCCCACGCCTTGCACATCCAGAATCAAGCGATTCGGATACGCCTCCCACACCTTGCCTCGGATTCTTGCAATCATCTGCCCCGACCATCCCACGGAATCACCATTTCGTCAATGATCCAGGAGACTTAAGATGATCAGACATAAGACATAAGACTTGAAATGAAGGCTTCAGCAAACGGTTCAGAGATCGCAGATTTTACTTTTGCACCTTTTGCGTTATCTGGCGGCTAAAAAATGCCGTGACCTTCAGTGCTTGCTACGCTTTGTCGTCAGCCATGCGAAATCCCTCACGCGTGCGTCGACAATGGAATACGGGCCCCGATTCATTGCGTTTCCAGCCATTGGCGTTGCCGAAATCAATCGCATCCATGACCATGTTTTCACTCACCACGCGAGGCAAGATCGCCTTCAACACCTGACCATCGATCGGTGCGCTTGCCTCGACATGCAATTCATTCACCCCACCCGCATTGCGAATGTACCAACGATACTGGATATCGCGGTGATTCATCGACTTAAAACCTCGGTGTAATGGTGGCATGAAAAAAATGAGCAAATGGTGGCATGGTCGCAAGGGCGCAGCATGTGATCCGCATGGGTTTTTTCCCCAAGATCCCTTGACCGCTCGCAAGGTAAGGAAGACCTCTCGTCAAAGCAAGATCAAAAAAGATTTGAGAACTCGCAGTGAGCGGAATTACCTGAGTGGTTAAGACCCAACTTTTTTTGTCGTGCTCGAAAAACCATTTGCTCTGAGGCAAGAGTCGAATTTGGTTAACTGCGCGAGATTCCGTAAGCAGGATGGCGGCTTTCATGTTTCACCACGAGAATGCGTAAAACATCCTCTTGTATTACCCTGAAGAGAATGAGGTAAGGAAACCTCCTCATCAATCAACGGCGTATATCTCCCTTCACGATCATCCACCTCGTTGGCATCGACGCGATCCGGAGAACTTGCCTTTCAAATTCATTCACGAATTCATCTCCGAGTTGGGGAGATCGATCGTTGTAGTAATGGCGGATGGCGCGTATGTCGCCTTCCAGTGCGGGATGATATTCGATTCTCATTTCCTCACTCGGCGCATCATTTCTTCGTGCGATACGGCAGCAACTTGTCCATTTTCCATAGCGAGATCTCTTTCCTGAGCTAGCTTGACAGCTGCTTCCTCATCAATATCAGCAGGCAGTTCATAGGGATCATCAATGCTCTCCCACAACGATGCAGCAAGGAGCGCGCGCTCTCTCGTCGGCAGCTTCAATGCTTCGGGTGCAAGTTGGTCAATGCTCATATCAGTAGAATAATCCAATTTCGGGAGGAGTAAAGTTTGAAAATTTTGTCTCAATAAAAGATTGAGTTCAATCTAGTGAAGTGTGTTCTAGCATTAGAATCACAACCGTTTGGGTAAAGCTCACAAGCGTAATCTCGTTCGCTAATCATTCGAGCCGATGAGAACAGAATGCTCCTACGCCTAGGCTACGGCGCACAGGTTTTCAGAATTTTGCAGAATTTACAGAATTCAAAAAAACAGTGGATTCATGAAAAACTTTGCGACTTCGTGTCCCTGTGGCCCTTCCGCCTTCGCATCGCTTCGGCGCGACAAGAGCGTTTGATCTTCATTATTTATGATCCCCCTTGGATATTCCCAACTCACCCTACCGCAACTTTTTTCTCTTACACAGGTTAGATGCTGCATGAAATGGTTGCTTGGTTTGCTCGGGATGATGAGTTTTCTTCACGCGAAGGCCCCTGCCTACGATCCGATGAAAACAGCCGCAAAGACCGTGCGGACAGAGTTGTTGGAGCATCGCGATGAAAAACGGCAACGAACGATTCCTCTGCGCGTGTATTTGCCTAGCGGAGAATCTGCTGCTCCGGTGATTTTGTTTTCGCATGGGCTTGGTGGCTCCCGCGACAACAATCCTTATCTCGGTGAGCACTGGGCGAAGCGTGGGTATGTGGTCGTGTTTGTGCAGCATCCCGGCAGCGATGAGTCGGTGTGGAAGGATGCGCGCATGCTGGAGCGGATGAGCCAGATGAAAAAGGCGGCATCGCTAGAAAATCTTGCCCTGCGCTGTGCTGATGTGCCGGCTGTGCTCGATGCCCTTGCCGTCTGGAATAAGCAGCGCGGGCATGTGCTTCATGGCAGGATGAATTTGGAAAAAATCGGCATGTCGGGGCATTCGTTTGGTGCCGTCACGACGCAAGCGGTAGTCGGCCAAAACTACCGCAGTCTCGGTTCGCTGTATCAGGAGTCACGAGTTGATGCCGCCTTGATGTTTAGCCCGAGTCCTCCGCAGTGGGGTGACCCCGCGACTGCCTTTTCCGCGATCAAGGTGCCCTGCTTGCTCATGACCGGAACACTCGATACCAGTCCCATCGGTGGCACCTTGGCAGAAGATCGACTCAAGGTTTTTCCGCATCTTTCGTTGGCTCCCGCGTGGCAGGTAGTATTCGATGGCGCAACGCATGGCAGTTTTGGGCAACGCGAAATTTCCGGCAAAAAGATCGGCCAAGAAATTGTCGGTTCACGCTATCACCCAGCGATTCTCGCGCTCTCAACAGCATTTTGGGATGCTCAGTTGCGCGATGACAAAAACGCCCGCGCTTGGTTGGATGGTGATGCCGCCCGTAAGGTCTTGCTGCCCGCGGATCAGTGGGAAAAAAGAAAGCCTTAGCTCACATCACGTGGCGGCGCTTCCTCCTACGTGATACTGTGGCGCACAAGTGAATCTAAATGGGAAAATGAAATGGTGTATTACAGGCGTTTTAACGACGGATTTAACTGATTTAACGGATTAGCCGATTACTGCTAGTAGGAATCTTGGGATCACTTAAAAAGTGAATGTGTGATCAGTTCGATCCTCGTATAAAATCAGTATAATCCGTTTAATCCGTTTAATCCGTCGTTTATATTTTTCTATCAAGGATGAAAAGCGCCGCCACGAGATCACTGCGGCAGCAAGCCTTTGCTGCGTTCGGGAGCTGGGCCGGTGAGCGGCCAGTGACGGTTTTCGCCGTGGGATGCTTTCATCAATTCGAGCGCTTGAGCGACGAGCTTCGGGCGTTGCGCGGCAAGGTTGTTCTTTTCTCCGGGATCGTTGATCAGGTTGTATAGCTCGACGGGGGCCTTGGGACCATTTTTGACTGCTTTCCAGGCGAGGTCTTTGCCGAAGCGGAGCGCTTGGATCGGTTTGCCTTCGTGTAATTCCCAGTAAAACGATTCACGTTGCGGGGCTGGGCCGCCTTTGAGGTGGGCGACTAACGAAAATCCATCGGTCTTGCATTCGGCTGGGATTTTTGCCCCTGCGAGTTGTGCAGCGGTGGGCAGGAAATCCCAGAACGCCCAGGGTGCATCGCTGACTTTATTGACCGGGATTTGGCCAGGCCAACGAGCGATGGCTACCTGCCGCAAGGCACCTTCATACAGACTGCGTTTGTAACCACGCATGCCATTGGAGGCTTGATTGAAGAGTTTGCCCATGTCCGATTGTGGTGCGAAGGATGAACCGTTGTCGCCAGCCAACATGACGATGGTTTTTTCGTCGAGTTTGAGCTCCTTGAGCAGATCGAGCAAAGCGCCGACATCGCTATCGAGGCGCGTTACTTGTGCGGCATAGGCCTTTTGCTGCTCGTTCCAAGGTTTGTCCTTGTAGATGCCGTAGTCATCAATCTCGTGATTGCCGTGTGGCAAGGTCACGGCATAAAAAAGGAAAAACGGCTGATCTTTTTTGCTGCGCACCCATTGCAAGACATCCTTCTGAATCAAGTTCTGTGCATACGTTTTGCGGCCATTTTTTGCGTTCTCAGGGAGCTCGATGCGCTTGTCATTATCAAACAAATGTGTCGGGAAATACGAGTGCGCATGGCGTTGGCAGTTGTAGCCGAAAAAGTGATCAAATCCCTGCTTGAGCGGATCGCCGCTGGTATCAAACATGCCCATGCCCCACTTGCCGATCGTCGCCGTGGCGTAGCCCTCGGGTTTGAGAATTTCTGCCACCGTAACGATCTTTTGCGGAAGCGGATACTGTCCCGCGCCCTTGGCGATTTCCCAGTTGCCCCGCACCGGAGCATGTCCGCTATGCAGGCCCGTCATTAGCGAGGTGCGACTCGGCGCACAAACACTGGTACCGCAATAGGCCTGAAGAAACCGAGTGCCTTCGCGCGCCATCTGATCGATGCGCGGCGTTTGAATGATCTTCTGACCATAACACCCAAGATCCCCTTGGGCGAGATCATCGCTCAGAATGAAAATGATGTTCGGCTTTTCCGCCGAGACAGAGCCAAGGCTCAGGGCAGAAAAAAGAAAAGCAGCAAGGTAGGTTTTCATGGTGCGCATGGGGTTTGTGCAGGCAGCATGACAACAAGATGCCGCTTCGGAAAGAAAAATGCGTTGGGGGTGGGTTCCGATGTTTTTCTTGCGATAAAATGTTAAATTTATTTACATTGTTCTGCGGTATCGCAAGTAAGCATTTTGCATTGCGCGGCAGTAAGATTCATAAATTAGTTATATGAAGTAATTATCAATAAGGTGGAGGTGGATAATTTTTCCGCAATTTTTTCGGTCTTGAGGCTTTCGAGTTCGCTATTTTTAGCTAAGTTAATTTGAAGTTTTGGCGTATCCTTGAGGAAATTCAGCAAGAAAGAGCCCTTGATGGCATAGTTCACATTTTGCGCATCAGGTGTTGCTAGTTTAGAAACGATAACACCTGCGATGTGACCTTTATTGTTGACTAGAGGACCTCCAGAGTTGCCTGGCTGTACAGGGACACTAATTTGTATGTTTGAATCTTTATCACCTAATCCACTCAGGCTACTTACGGTGCCATCAGTAAACTTAGAGTTGAAGCCTTGAGTTTCAGGTTGTGGGAATCCTAATGTATAAACCGAAGAACCAACTGGGCTTATGTAATTTGCAATTTCTAGAGGTGTCGATGCCGCGTCAATTTTAAGCAATGCTAAATCGATTTTTTCATCGTATTTCACAACTTTTGCTTCGTAAGATTTTGTAGCGATTGAGCAGGTGATTTTTTTGGAATTCTTCACTACGTGATAATTTGTTACAATGTAGCCGTCTGTGGATATAAAAAACCCCGTGCCATATGCTCCAGAATTTTTAGGATCTTTCCTATCAGGCCTGTTGACTGCATCTAGATAGACCCAAGGCGGGATAGCCCTATTATTTGACCATATTCCTCTTCTTGCTGCTCTAACTACCTCTTGAGCTTCATTAAGAGTAGGGCTTTTCACGTCTTTTGCGACCCAAGCTAAACCATTCCTTACGCACCACCAAGATAAGTCTACACCTGCTACTTTTATATCTACCACGTGACCAGATTTAGAATGTGCAATTCTTGTTACGGAAAGCTTCTTATCCATCACAAAGCGATGAACCATTGACTTGCTGGTTTCACAATACTCTTGCCCTATTTCTGGTGCGTCGATGTTGTTTAGAAAGACAGTAAATTGCTGAGCACCTGCTGTTTCTAGGATTAGTTCATCGCCAGTCACTGTTTTTATCACTGTGCACTCAATTGCTTTTGTCTGTGCGATTAAGCTGCAGCAAAGCAATTTTGATAAAAGCGCTATTTGTGATAAAAACTTTATTGGTGTCAGCTGCATGATCGATCAGATTTTCCTTTATTCGATAAATTCGACTAGACAACCTTCAACTACCGCACGATCAGCTAAACCAAAAGACAATCTAGCATTCTTGACCGTGAAGCTTTTTAGTTCTCCCATCTTGCATATTTCAAGGTTTCGACCAAATCCACCACTCAACGGCTTTCTAACTTTCAAAGATTTGTCATGCATAAATAGCTCATTTCCTTCATCTATCGTCACGTTTACGTAGATATCATGTTCCATTTCTATCCAAGCTGTGCGTTTATCAGTTGTAATTTTGAACTTAATTACTTTGCCGTTAATTGTGCGTTTGTCTGCATCTTTTATCCAATCGCTCTCGATCCCGAGTGCTACAGATTTGTAAAGTAAAACAGAATCTACGCTCACTTCATTCGCAAAGAGGTCTTTGATTTGCTCTTTGCTTTCTTCGATATATTGATTGTCTTTTTCGCTAATTTTATCTTTCGCAACTTCAAACCTTCTTCCGCCTTGTTTCGCTTGTATGACGATAGTGTCTATTTTTACGTTGTGGAGTCTTCCTTCAAAAGTCTGGCCTTTTGCACTTGTCCAAGTTCTGTAAGGGAACTTGTTCTCCTCAGCATTGACAAAGGCGGTAAAGCAAAAAATTACCACATAATACCATAAGCTTGTAATTTTAGTTGTTCTAGACATGGAAACAACGGTGACTAACGATTTTTTTTTGTCAATAATCAAATTACATTTTTTGCATCTTGTCTTACTTTCTATCTATTTTTGCCTACACAATTGTAAATCGTCAAGACATCAGGGACGCAACTCCGTTGGAGTTGATGGAATCTTTGGGGCAAATTTCCTAGGGTAGCGCCATGGTGCCGCAACCCTAGGCTTCGGGGCGCAATCCCGTTGGGATTGAAGCATTGAACTGTGAAAAATGACCCCGCTTTTTCTGATGCAGACATGATTGGGCGCGGAGATTTTTTGAGGAGATGAGATGTTATTTTTTCTCTTCTTCGCTGGGCAGGAGTTTGAGAGTGAAGGTGCCGTGGGAGTCGTCGTTTTCGCCGGCGTCGACTTC
>JBIIAI010000254.1:0-3681 GCA_044239965.1 Akkermansiaceae bacterium | reverse complement strand
GCTCTTTGAGTTCCTTGCTTAACTCTTCGATCTCCTTTTGCTGGCGACCAAGTTCATTGGCGAGCTTCCTATTTTGTTCAACTAAGCGTTGCATCATGGGGTTGATTGCGTCGTTGATGCGGTTGGCAGGCGGGTGAATGCGAGCATCGGTAAGCGGTGGTTGCTCTAGCATTTGTTGATCGTTTTTAGGTGGTCTCCACAACTACGTTGAGTCCGAAGGTTTGAGTGAAGAGATCAGCTTTGGATTGCATGGCGAGTTGCTCGACGGTGGCATCAGTGATGCCTTTGAGCTGGAGCTGAAGTTTATCGGCTTGGACGATCACGCCGATGTCGTGCACGCGTTGGTGATGGGTGCGCTCAAGAGCATCGGCTACGCGCAGGATGGCAGCGAGTTTGCAAACACGCACGCGGTCCTCGGCTCCGAGCTCTGCGTAGTCGGGATGATCAGGGCGCGGTGTAGAGTGCCGATGATAACGCGCGATGAGTGCGACAAGTGTGATGTCCACGCGATCGAGTCCGAAAATTTCTGAGTTGAGAATGATGTATTGCGAGTGCTTGTGATGGGAGCGTGGGCTAATGTAGGAGCCGACTTCGTGAAGGATGGCAGCGCATTGCAGGAGCAGGGCTTCATGTGGTCCCATCTGATGGAGTTCTTGCAATTGAGTAAAGAGGTGAAGGCAGAGTTTGGAAACATGCTCGCCGTGGCGTGGATCGGAGTGATAGCGCTCGGCAAGGATGTGTGTGGCGCGCAAGACTTCTTGCTCAAAGGTGCCGATCAGTGTTTTGGAAATGAGGAGGTCGTGAAGCAAACCTTGTTCGTAGTCAGAAACGGGAATGTAGATCTCGGGAAGGCGCAGCATTTCCGAAATGGCGATGGCGATTTCCATGGCAGGGAGTAAGGCCTCGGCGGTGTGGTAGTCGAGGTTGTAGCGGCGGACGAGGTCGTAATCGGATAGCTGTGAGGCTTGCGTGGTGGCGATCTTGAGCGTCTTGATGGGACAGGCTTTGCTGCCTTTGTTGAGGAAGGGGGCGATGAGTTGGATCTCGTAGCCAATGATGACGAGGGCTTCGACTTTTTCGTTGAGGTAGTCGAGGCGGATTTGTTCGAGATTGCCGCTGGCATGTTGGCGGATGAGATCGAGCAAGGCGGGACCTTCTGCGTGGGATTGGTGAACCGCTTCGCGTGTGCGGTGAGTGCCGAGGCGATATGACGTGTAGCGAGCGATGACGCCTTTTTTGAAAAGAAGCGCACGGGTATTGCCGGGGCCTACGTGGATGACGAGTGTGCAGTTGCGCTTCATGGCGGGAGTGTCCATGAGGCGGCGGCGTGTTTTCAGATAGATGAGACGTGTCATTTCACCATCGTCGATGGGGTCGATGCTGAGCCCGCAAGCGACGCGCATGCGGTTGAGAAAGACATCGTGATTGTCTGCCTCGGGCAGGATGTTGGTGGCAACGGCGCGGGTGAGAGATTGGGCAGGAAGTCCTAGCTCGGCGAGAGTTTTTTGGTAGCCATGGATGATGGCAACGATGCGTTCGGTAGTGCTCGCGGAGATGCTCCCTGTGCCGAAAATGTCATGCGCAAGGGGGGCGGGTTGCTCTAAGAAATCGAGCGGAGTGATGGTGCCGTTTGCCGCTTGCTCACCAATGAGCAGGGATACGGAACTAGCGCCGATGTGGAGTGATGTGACTTGCATGTTGGGAAAAGTGATGGGTGAAATTTGATCTTATGTCTGAGGTCTCAATTGTTATCGAGACGTGCGGAAATTTCGGAGAGCAGTTTTTTGAGTCTAGCTTCCTGCGTGATGATTTGCGGTTTGTCGAAGCCGACCCAGATGGCGGTAGAGCCTTTTGGTCCAAGGCGAAGTGTCCAAGCTTCGCGCTCCGATCCCGTGGCTCCCGTAAACACATCAGTGCCCTTGGTTTCCTTGAGCACGCTGAGCGATTTGCGTGCGGCTTGGGGGTGGAGTGCGGGGAAATACAGCGGACCATTGCTGGCGATCACTTCGTTTTCTGAGTTGCGAATTTCGCGGATCAGAAAGGGTCGTGGTCTACTGCCTTGGTTGGCGAGAGTGGATAGTCCGATGGCCATTTCCATGGGCGTTGCGGAGACAGCTCCGCGGTAGAGATCCTCGGTTTGTAAAAAGGGACCTGTTAGGCCGCAACGGCGTGCGATTCGCTCGACACCTTGCGGCCCGATGGGTCTTCCCGTGGCGACCGGACTGCCGGGATAGATCGGGCGTCCGCGTTCAGCTGCCGCAGCGGCAACGAAGATCTCGAATGCTGTGCCGAGATCGCGGCGTGCGGAGTTGCTGCGATCAAAGCGCGAGTGTTCATATTCTCGTCCGCCAATTTGCGCCAAAATGGCTCCAGTTTTTGTTTCAAGAGTGACTGCCGTCATTTGCAGGTAGTTGGGATTTTCCGTTCCTGTATGTTGAGCGATGGTCGGTGCGGAGTAACCGCGCTCTTTTTCTAACGAAAGTAATGCCTTTTGGAGTTCTCCTTCCAAGCGTCGTTGCCATGGCATATCGAGAGTGGTGTAAATCTTCAGTCCGCCGTGCTGGAGTTCCTCTTCAGGCACGAGTTTGTTGACCTCACGCACGATCGCTTGAATGGCATATGATTTTTCGGTAGCAACGTCTTCTGGTTTGGTGATTTTTATGGGCAGTGCGATGATGCGTTGCTTTTCGGCATCGTCGATGAACTTCATGGCGATCATGCGGTCGAGCACTTGGTTGCGTTGGCTTTTTGCGGCATCGAGGTCGCGCCATGGTGAGAAAATGTGTGGACCGCGAATGATGCCGATCAACATCGCGCACTCGCCCTCATTGAGGTCACGGACGTGTTTGCCGAAGTAGTTTTTGGAGGCATCTTGAATGCCGAGGTGTCCAGCTCCGACACCGAAGTAGATGCGGTTCAGATAGCCCGCCATGATTTGTTTTTTGTCGTAATGATTTTCGACGCGAAGTGTTAGAGCAATTTCGAGAAATTTGCGGTGTAGTGATTTGGCGCGAATTTCATAGGTGTTGCGAGCGAGTTGCATCGACAAGGTGGAAGCTCCTTGCGTGAATTTGCGATCCTTGATGTTTCGCACCGTCGCCCGCATTAAGCCACGAACGTGAATGCCGCTATGGGTGAAAAACTCGGCATCTTCGCGGGCTTGCAGTGCCTTCACCATGAATGGAGGCAGATCCTCGAAAGTGATGAGATCGATGTTCGAGCCAACGACCGCATCGATTTCGTTGTTGTTGCGATCGTAAACGATATTGCGTTGCGGGAGTTTGCCGACTTGCGCTATGTCGTAGGACGATGCTAGCCCGACGTAGTAGAGACAGAAACAGGCGAAAGCAGCCAAGCCTACGAGGCTGACTCGAACCAGATAACGCACGAATGTGTGGTATCGCGAAGGGATTTTACTCAACCATCGCGCTGGTGGTTCCTGCGGCCGCCAAGACATGGGTGCAGCGTATCGGAGAAATGTGTGGGTGTAAAGGAGGGAGTCTTGGGGGAACGACAGGCCAGCCTGTTTGTTATGTGCGATTATGGATCGAATCGGGAACCGTGAAGCTAACATTTTCTGTTAGGATTTTTCGGCCGTAAAAATCATCGCGTAGGCTCTGAGATCGTTTGCCATTCCTCAGTCAGTGATTTCACCAATTCTGGTTTTTCTGCCGCAAGATT
>JBIIAI010000192.1:0-5425 GCA_044239965.1 Akkermansiaceae bacterium | reverse complement strand
GGCAAGTTTTTCGCCTTCTGGCACGAGAAACATGCGTGGTAGGATGCATCCTACCGACCTAATTTCTCGTCGGAAGCTTCTTCGCACGCGCATTTGGTTCGGTAGGATGCGCCCTACCGTATCAAATTCTCGTTCTATGCCTTCTCAGACGCGTCGGATGAAGCAAAATTTGCGCAGTTGGAGCTTTTTGGCGGGAATTTGCTCTGGTAGGGCGCGCACTACCAGAGCAATTGCGGGAAATTTGCTCGGTAGGATGCATCCTACCAAGCGTAGGGCGCATCCTACCAAGCATAAAACTCGTCGAGAAAGGCCAAGCACGCAACGCAGCACGCATAGAAGACGTGCGCAAAGGCATGCATCGCGCGGGGAAACGCGAGATTCGGGCATTTTGCCACGAAGAATGCGCCAGAGAGGCCCAAGATCGTCCCCATAAGGCGCAAGCAACGGGCGCAGAACGCCAAGGCAAGGAAATGGGGCAGCAAGAAGGAATGTGGGCATCCCTTTTGGATGGAATGCGCGCTACGTTTGCGGGCATCCAGCGTTTGCATCATGTGACAAGGATGCTCCAACTTTTCCCTGATCCCTAATTGAACAAACCATTGCATACCGTTTTCAGCGAGCAAAACCCACAAAAAACGATTCAACCCAGAATCCCTAAAAAACTTCACAACAACGGTAAATTTTAGCACCACACATGGAGCCATACACGACTCCAAACGTGGAAACTCTCAGAGAAAAACCATTTCGCGTGCCGCAACGCTAGGCTTCAAAAATAGAGTCATTTACAAATACTCTTATCCTAGCACTCGTTCATGACTCTATTTATGAGATCTTCTTTGTATCCGCCTCGCAAAGCTGTTATTGGCCGCGCGCAGACGCCGTTAAGACTCTCAGCATTTCGTTCACCCTCTTGCGTGTGTGTCGCAATAGAAAAACGTGCCATGCACAGAGAGCGCACGCCATCCATGTAACTAAAATGGGTGCTTAACGCAACCAAAAACAGAAGAATTATTCGCAATCTGAGACACAAAAATGAAATCAATCCTTGGAAAAGTGCATTGTTTCCATTTCGCGTGATCGCACATCCCCCCAATACACACTCTCGAAATAACCCTTTCGGCCAAATTCATGGCTTCGAGATGTCCCTGTTCTCAGCCCATGGCAGGCGATTGATCCCCGATAACAATCGAGCAGCGGCATTGCTCTCAAATCCGCTGAAACTCAAAAACTCACAGCGGCACAACCATCGCCACGGCCATGGCGGCGATGCCTTCTTTGCGACCGACGAAGCCCATGGTTTCGTTGGTTGTGGCCTTGATGCCTACACGTGCAGGATCGAGCTTCAAGGCCGCTCCCATGGCTTGGCGCATGGCATCGCGGTGGGGCAGCACCTTCGGAGCCTCGGCGATGATGGTGGAATCGATGTTGACCAGTCGATACCCCAATTCCTCGCAGCGCTGGCGGCATTTTTCGAGAATTTTCAGAGAAGAAATCCCCTTACAAGCAGGGTCGCCTGGAGGAAAAAAGAAACCGATGTCAGGCTCGCCGAGCGCACCGAGCACGGCATCAGCCACGGCGTGACACAAGACATCCGCATCCGAGTGACCGTCCAATCCCATGGTGTGAGGAATTTCTACACCACCCAAAATCAGCGGACGGTTCTCCGCAAAACGATGCACATCATATCCAATTCCAATCATATTCGACGCACAGAGAACCAGTATCTCCCGTCGGGCGCAACAGCAAACCATCCAGCATCGGGGATTTTTTCTGCGACTCTCTGCCTGATTCTCCACGCACGCAACTTGCGACATGATCGACTTTACCCTTTGCAAAATCCCCTACAGCGTTCACAGTGCCTGCCAGCAACCTATTTTTGACACCATGCAAACTACCAGCTTCCTCAAATCCCTCTTCGATCTCACAGGCAAAGTCGCAGTCGTCATCGGCGGCACTGGCGAACTCTGCGGCACCATGGCAGTCGGCCTCGCTCGCGCAGGTGCCGAAGTCGTGCTCGGCGGTCGCATCCCCGAGAAGGCCGAGCGTCGCCTCGCCGAGATCACCTCGCACGGTGGCAAAGGCTACTTCGTGCCCGTCGATGTGACCTCCCGCGAGTCCTTGCAAAATCTGCTTGATACCGTAATCGAACGCTCAGGCCAAGTGGACATCCTCATCAACGGCGCTGGCACCAATTCCCCTACTCCATTCCTCGAAGTCTCTGAGGAAGAATACGCTCGCATCATGGACACCAACCTCGCAGCGGTGTTCCGTTCCTGCCAAGTATTCGGCAAATATTTTATCGATAACTCCCAGCCCGCCTCGATCATCAATCTTGGTTCCATTTCTGGTCTCAGCCCGCTTTCCCGCGTGTTCACCTACTCCGCCTCGAAAGCCGCTGTGCATAATCTCTCGAAAAATCTTGCGCGTGAATGGGCCGATAAAGACATCCGCGTCAACACTCTCGTTCCGGGCTTTTTCCCCGCCGAGCAAAACCGCAAGGTGCTCGATGAATCACGCGTGCTCGACATCCTGCGTCAAACTCCCGCATCACGCTTCGGCAATGCCGATGAATTGATCGGAGCCACCCTGCTGCTGGCCTCATCCACCGCAGGCTCATTCATCACCGGTCATGAAATGATCGTCGATGGTGGCTTCCACGCGATGACAATCTAATCATTCTACTAACTCATTAGCGAGTTCGAGAATAAGGATCTTCTTCACCGATTTTTCACAAAATCGCTCTCGCTCTTTGCGCCAATCCCGCCTACTCTGCGGCGAAAGAATTTTCTATGGCGCGCACCACTCCAAGCCCATCATCCAAGTCCAGCAAAACACACAGCGCTGCCACCCGCAGCAGGCGCTCACGTGAGCCCGAGCACCAGCCAAAATCACTGGGATCACTCCTTGTTTTCTGGCCCTTCCACTTGTTCCATTTCGTCATCCGAAATTACTCGACGCCGATTCGTTTCCTGCTCCGCCTTATCGGAGATCCCGCCATCGCAGGGCTCTATGTGCTAGTGTTTTTGAGTATTGTCTACGGCCTCCGCTCGAAGCAATACGATCTCGGAAAAATTCATGAAATGCCCGAGCGCTCGATCATTCTCGACCGCCGCGGCACCGAGCTCGCACGACTCCACGGCGAGATCCGCGACATCATCTCACTTGACCAAGTCGCTCCCGATTTCCGCAAAGCCATTCTCGCCCGTGAGGACGAACGCTTTTATCAACACGGCGCATTCGACCCCATCGGCATCGTCCGCGCATTTTTGAAAAACCTCCAAGGCAAACGCGAGGGCGCATCTACCATCACCCAACAGCTCGCCTCGGATGTTTTCAAGCTCAAGCGCTATGGCGAAAAGAAAAGCCTCTGGCAACAGATCGACCGCAAGTTTTTGGAGATCGCCATCGCCTACCGCATCGAGTCCTATCTCGGCACCAAGGATAAAGTGTTAGAGGCCTATCTGAACTCAATCAACTGGGGCCGTTCCATCCGCGGCATCCAAGAGGCATCGCGCATTTACTTTGAAAAAAATGCCTCCGAGCTCAATCTTTCCGAGGCCGCCATGCTCGCAGGCATCGTTCGTGGCCCCGATGCCTTCAATCCCTTCAACAACATGGAGGCCGCCATCCGCGAGCGCAATAGCACGCTGGATCGCATGGTCACCGCCGAGGTCATCAGCGCCGAGCAAGCCGCTGCCGCCAAGCTGCAAACGCTCGACATCCGACCTGCCAATCGCCGCAAAATCCGCGAGTCCTACGCCCTCGATGCCATCCGCCGCGATCTGGAAATCATTCTCGAAAAAGAAAACATCGAGCTCGGCGGGTTGATCATCAGCACCACCATCGATCAATTGATCCAAACCAAAGCTGAAGAAGCCGTCGAGGCATCGCTCTCGAAAATCGAAAGAACCTCCGGCTACCCGCACCAGACTCGCGCCAAGTGGCAGGCGATTCCCGAAGGCAAAAAAACACCCACCGCCTACCTCCAAGGTGCTGCCGTGGTCATCGAGAACCACACCGGCCAGGTGCTCGCCTTCGTCGGTGGTCGCTCTGCTGATGAATCGAAGTTCAATCGCGCAATCCAAGCCAAGCGCCAAATCGGCTCCGTGTTCAAACCTTTTGTCTATCTCGCCGCGTTCGACAAAGGCCTACGCCCGAACACCATGATCTCCGACTCCTACATCTCTGCTGGCGAAATCAAAGGAGCCCCCGCAAGCTGGCATCCCAAGAACTCCGACGGCACCTACGGCGGCAATCACCCCGTTTCTTATGGACTGATCAAGTCCCGCAACACCATGTCCGTGCGCGTCGGCAACTACGCTGGATTCGATAACGTCGCAAATGTCTGCACGCAGGCATTCAATGTGGATCTACCACCCACGCCCTCCTCCTATCTCGGCTCATGGGAGGCCACGCCCTATCAAGTTGCCTCTGCCTACTCGATGCTCCCTAACGGCGGCGTCCGCTATCGTCCCTATTTGATTTCCTCGATCCGCAAACGCAGTGGCGAGATTGTGTATCAGACCGATGCTCTGCCCTTCCAGGCTGGCTCACCAGGCTCAGCCTACTCGGTCTCGCGCATCCTCCAAGAAGTCACCACCAGCGGCACAGCTTCCGCCGTTCGCCGACTCGGCTTCGACAAGCCATGCGCAGGCAAAACAGGCACTACGAACAATTTCAAAGATGCCTGGTTCGCGGGCTATACTTCCTCGCTCACCTGCGCCGTGTGGTGCGGCATGGATGACTCGACGCGCACTGTTTCTGGAGGCTACGGCGCCACTCTCGCCCTACCCATCTGGGTGGACATCATGAAAACGGCCGACCGCCTTGGCTATAAGGCCAATCCTTTTACCGAAATGACACCCGAGACTGGCCTCGTTTCCTGCACCCTTTGCCGCTCTTCTGGCAAGCGTGCCACCGAAGGATGCCACGCCGCGAATACTTCGTACGTCGACCAAGTGCATCCCGATAGCTTGCCCGCAGAAAGTGACTATTGCCCGATCCATCCGATCCGCGCCGTGCCACTCGATGGTTCCGATGCAGGAAATAGCGCACCGAGACCGCTCGATCGTCCGATCCGCGCCATCCCTGTCGAAGATCCCAATCAACCAAGCAATCGCCCCCTCCGCGCCCAACCCGTAGAAGAAAACGATCTTCCACAAGGCCAAGGTCGCACACCACTCCGCGCGGTACCGATCGAGGAATAATTTCACAAAATCCCGATTGATCACCGCCCCACTCTGCGCTAACCATTTTCTCAACAAAAAACACGCATGCTCACTCTGTTAAAAATTCGCAACCTAGCCCTCGTCGATGAGCTTTCTTGGGAACTCGATCGCGGACTCATCAGCGTCACCGGTGAGACTGGAGCAGGAAAATCCGTCATCGTTGGCGCACTCAAGCTCGTGTTAGGGGAACGCGCCGA
>JBIIAI010000292.1:0-2956 GCA_044239965.1 Akkermansiaceae bacterium | reverse complement strand
GCTGGTGGCAACTGGGGCGAACCGGGCAAGCAAACGGAAGGCTTGCAGCGATTAGCATGGAATGATGCTCCTGTGTTTGATCTGCTCTCTGCTTCAGCGCGCACTGATGGCTTTGTGCTGACATTTTCTGAGCCGCTGGCGGCAGGAATCGGCTGGGATGCTACGGCGTATTCCGCGAGTCAATGGCGCTTTGTGCCGACCATCAACTACGGTGGTCCTAAGGTCGATGAAGCACCGCTTGAAATTTCCTCTGCTTCGGTTTCGGCTGATCGACGTTCGGTGTTCTTGCAAATCAAGGGCTTGAAAGAAGGTCATTGTGTGTTGTTGAGAGTCGCGCGTGAATTCACCTCCGAGGCGGGACGGGCCTTGTGGTCGGGTGATGCGCTTTACACCTTGAATCGGATTCCTCAAGATCTCCCAGGCGCGGTGACAAAGGCTCCCGAAAACTTTGTTCGCTATGATCGTGGCGCGATGATCGAGGAGCATCCTGGCGCAGCAGTGCATCGCGCCTATTGCATGTCGTGCCACAGTGTCGATGGCAGTAAACTCGTGGGACCAAGTTTTAAAAATTTGTTAGGTTCGCGTCATGCAGTGCTCACGAATGGAGCACGTCGTGAAATTACTGTGCATGAAGAGTATTTGATCAAATCGATCACGCATCCTGAGGTGGACATTGTCGAAGGCTATCAACCAGTGATGCCGAACTTCACTGCTGCGATGCAACCTGGTCAACTCGAGTCCGTGGTGAGCTACATCAAGTCACTCTCGGGCCCTGCAACGGCAGCAGCGAACACGCTGAGCGATGCAGAAAAAGCGGAAGGTTGGAAATTGTTGTTCGATGGTCGCAGTTTGTCAGGCTGGGAGCGTTATGGATCGGCGAATGGAGTGGTTGGTTGGACGGTGCGCGATGGTGCGATCGTGTGGGCCGCCAATGGTGCGGGCGATTTGGCGACGAGTGAGGAATTTGGTGACTTCGAATTCCGTTACGATTGGAAAATTTCCGAAGGGGGAAATTCTGGTGTGATCTTTCGGGTCACGGGACAGGGTGATGCGCCGTGGCATTCTGGCATGGAAATGCAAGTGCTCGATGATGCTCGTCACAGTGATGGGAAAATTCCCTCGCATCGCGCAGGTGCTGCCTACGATCTGATTACTCCGCCTGAAAATGTTGCCAAGCCCGTGGGGGATTGGAATCAAGCACACATCATCTGCCGAGGAACGAAGATCGAGCTGCGACTCAATGGCATTGTGACCGCATCCTTCGATCTCGCCACCGAGGAAGGCAAAGCGCTGATCGCCAAGAGCAAGTTCAAAGACCTGCCGTTTTTTGCAAAAGCGAAGAAAGGAAAAATCGTGCTGCAAGACCACGGTGATCCCGTGTGGTTTCGCAATATGAAGATCCGTCCATTGTGAGAATAAGATCTACTCCTCCTTGTAACGCCACGTAGATTCGGCAAATAGTCTAACGAAAAAATTTACGACTCTATCGCCAAAGTGCTTCAGCAAGTAATCCTTAATAGTAAAATAGAAACGACGGATTTAACGGATTGTACGGATTTTATAAGAGGACTGAACTTACCATTCATTCACTTTGTAAGTGAGTCGAAAATTCTGACTATTCGTAATCGTCTTATCTGTTAAATCAGTTAAATTTGCGGCTGCATTATTAAGTATCCAGTCCCGCCATCTCATCCCGCTCAGCGGGATTCGGTTGTCGTTAAAATGACTTAAGTTGATCTTTCCATCTTCCCATCTAGGGTATCGGTTGCTATGCTAGATTGTGAAGCCTTTACTGTGCCTTTAGTTTTTCGATAAGGAAATCCGTTACGTCGGTCCAGCGTGAATCTTTTTTGCCAGGATAGTGCATGTCGCAAGAGACGTTTTTCTCTTTGCATCGTTCGATCAGGCCTATCCCGAAGTTTGCGCTGTGGGTTGGGTCTGTCGTAGCTTTTCCCATGGCGGGTGCATGGTCAAAGGTCATGAATACCTCGGGATCATCCGCGCTGACGTGTTCGATGGGGGAAAATTCGCGAATGTGCTGGAGCACTTTTTCGCGTTGAGCTACCAGTGCGTCAAAGCTGTTGGTGAAGCCTTTCGCATCGACCGGAAAGGCATGAGCACCGTAGCGGCTGTCTGGCATCCATTCGCGCATTTGTTTCGGGTCCAGCGTTGTTTGTGGATACTTTGCTGCTGCGATGAAGAGTCGGGTGGATTGACGCGAGATGGGATCGGCGCTTTTCGCATCGGCGAGATCATCGTGATACGTCAACCACAGGGTGCTGCAGCCACCGGCACTGCCGCCCCACATGGCGATGCGCGATGGATCGATGTTCCACTCCTTAGCATGATGGCGTATGGTCTGGATCGCTCGTGCCGCATCGTACATGGGGGCTTTTACGGGCGGCACCATGTCACCAGCTTCATCGACGAAGCGATACCCCAGTGAGATAAAACTCACGCCTTCTTTCAAGGGCTTTTCGGCATATGCCCAAACACTTTTATTCAAGTCACCATTCGTCCAGCCGCCGCCGTGCATGAATACGATTACGGGTGTCGGACGCTCTGACTTGGCTTTCCAGACATGCATGCGTTGTTTCGGGTGCTCACCATAGGCGAAATAAGGAACGTCAGGCTTACGTTTGATCATTTCATAGCTGATCCAGCGGCAGACATCCCGATACCATAAGGTGCCGTGACGTACTAGTCCTTGCTTGCTCAAATGAATTCCCCGACCGCCTTGGTCGCGATGAGAACCTGTTAGGCTATCACTATCTGGACCTTGTAGGGCGATGCCATCCTTCCACAGTGATGCCTGTGCCGCGCGAATCGGATTGCTACTTGGTTGCTCCGGACTGTGGTAGCTGACTTGTGCGACCATCCACGGTGCTTGCCAGCCGATGTCCTTGCGTGATGTAACGATCAAGTTTTCGAGCATCGTGCGATATTCCTTTTCTGT
>JBIIAI010000072.1:0-14800 GCA_044239965.1 Akkermansiaceae bacterium | reverse complement strand
CAAGGAATTTGTCGAATATCTGAGTAATGCTCAATCATGAGCTTGCGAGCGAGACGAAAATGCAATCTCAACAGAAGGAAACGAAGATCGAAATCTTGAAAGATTAGTGTCTAACCATAACAATTCCCTACTTCGTTATCTTCTGTGAAAACTCATCTGTACGCTGGGCGTATTATTTCACACCCATCCTACGCCTGCGAGTCATACAGGCAATTCACTCTTGATTTTTTCTTGCCCGATCTTTAGCTTCCTGCACCTATGAATTCTTCTACTTCAATTCTCCCTGACAAACTGCACGAATATCCTCAGCAAGATGTGATCGACGGAGCTGGCAGCGGATCGGATTCGATTCTCCATGATTGCCTTAATCAGAATGATGGTGTGCTGCAGCTTTTGCACCGCTATGCTGGTCGGACATTTTGCTCGCCGGGCAAGCGCCTGCGTCTCGATGAGAAATCCTACTACCCGGACTACATGGGTGGAACCGGCCTGGATGAAGTCTGGATGTGCTGCACCGTGCCGATCGTGACTGGTGTGATTGATACCCGCACGGGAAAAGCGCCATTTCGTGAAGGGGAAGCGCACGTCCTCACGCCCAGCGGCCAAGTGATTTCCTTGCAGGATTTGATTGAGGCTGATCCAGTGGCAGTCATGGGAGAAAAAGTCACCGAATTTTCGAAATCCTTATTTGGCAAGGCCACCTGGCCGATTGTGTCCAAGAAGTTCGACAACCTGAACCCCATCCCGCACCATCTCCACTGGGCGAAGTGGGAAGTTTATGACATCAATTCTTTCGACAACCCCGGAGTGAGCCCTTCGCACTATCATACCACGGCCATGGGTCTTTACCCGTTCGTGACGAAGGATCAATTCCTCGCCTGCATGAAGAGTTGGGGCCAGGGTGCGTACAACGGTGTAAGGCACTTGTCGCCGCACACGATGATGCACATTGACAACGGCTTCGTGATGCCGAATGGCGTGCTGCACTCACCCACCGACCTTTGCACCCACGAGCTGCACGTCACGATGGATGAGCATTTCCTCGCCGAGGATCTGACACTGGATGGACGGATCGGCGCTGCTGATGCGTTCTATGCCTGCCGCGAAGAAGACTATCCGAAATCCCGCCATGAAGACTGGGAATTCCTCGTCGATACCTTCGACTTCAAAGCCAATCAGGACCCAGACTTCGTTCAAAAATACTCACGTCCTGCTATCACCGCTGAAGAATTTTCCGGCGACGGAGTGGAAGCCAAGTGGATCGTTTACGGTGATATCCTCGGCGACCAAAAGTGCTCGATTCTCCGCCTCACCATTGCTCCCGGAGCCAAGACGAATTTCCGCCCAGAGAGCCCGACCTTATTCCACACCAACGGTGGCCGCGGCCGCGTAGGCAAGCTCGCGGTGCAATACAACCAGAACATGAAACTGGGCGAGCTCTATGCCGAGATCGGATTCATCACCCAAGCCGCACTCAACCGCGGCGGAGTGGAAATCGAAAACACGGGAAGTGAACCGCTCGTATTGACCTTCGACTTCCCACAACACGCGCATTCCAAAACACCTGGTGTTGCTGTTGCGGGCTGATGGTTCCTGAGGGGAATCTTCCTTTCGCTTCCATTTGATCTTCCAGGATTCGAAAAATCATGCTGCATGAGCGCTGGGCCACGTGTGGTTTTGTGATTCATGAGAAATCCTAGCGCCAGCGCTTCGATCCGCTCTTGCGACTTCCGTGTTTTTGCTGGATCGAGCGGGCTTCGGCTTGGGCGCTTTGTTGGCTGCGGAGTCGGTGCATGCGGTCGTGCGCTTGGCGATAGGCCGTGGCGTGATCGACGATCGGTGCGGGGTAATCGCGCCCGATCACACACTCGCAAAAGTGCTGTTCCATGACCGGCATTTTCCATGGCTCGGCGAGGTAGCAGTCGGGCAGCTTGGCGAGCTCGGGCAGCCATTTTCTCACAAAAATTCCCTGCGGGTCTTGGTCTTCGAGTTGCTTGGTCGGTGAGTATACCCGCAGGGTATTGATCGCTGTGGTGCCCGATTGCATCTGGCATTGGCTCCAGTGGATGCCGGGCTCGTAGTCGAGAAACATCCGCGCGAGGTGTAACCCTGGCTCGCGCCAATGCAGCCACAGATGATAACTGGCAAAGCTCATGACCATGGCACGCATGCGGAAATTCAGCCATCCTGTCGCGTTGAGCGCGCGCATGCAGGCATCGATCATCGGGTATCCCGTGCGACCTTCTTGCCATGCGGCGAGCAGCAGGGGATCGCAGTGTTGTTCATCGCGCAGTCCATCGCATGAGCGCGAAAAATTTCGCCATTCGATCCGCGGTTCGTCTTCGAGTTTTTGCATGAAATGGCAATGCCAGCGCAGCCTGCTTTGGAAGGATTTGATCGACTGCATCCAGCGTACATCGATGCGTTGGCCGAGCGCTTTTGCCTCTAACAAATCACGCCTGCGATCCGCCGAGGCATGCAGGCATTGTCGCACACTCAAGGCACCCCATGTCAGATGAGCGGAGATGCGGCTGCAAGCATCCCATGCCGTCACAGGGCTCGACATTTCCTTGGTGTAGCCGACGCCGCTTTCGTGAAGGAAGCGTTGCAATGAGGCCCAGCCACTGCGACTGCCACCATGTTGCCGCAGTGCCGCGCTCTGATCGGGCGAGAGCGAAAAATCACTAGCATCGCAGGTGCCTACGCCACGCAAATGATTGCACGCGGCACCTTGGAGCATGGCAGGTGCAGGTCTTGGCGAAATTTCCATGCGCCGCAACCAACGTTCCGCCCAACCATCGCGTTGCTTGAGTCGTCGCACCACACCTGTTTGCGCAAATTCTTGCCACTCGACGTTCCTCGCTTTTGTCCATGCAATGACTGCTAGATCGCGTTGATAGGTGATGGCATTTCCCGTTTCCTGATGACTGTAGAGTCGAGAGAAATGGGTTTGTTGCCAGAGCTCTTCGAACACAGCCACGGCATCGCCACGTCTGCGCAAGAGACGAACGCCGAAATGTCGGAGATCGTCTTCCAATTCGGCGAGACATTCATTGGCAAAACCGAGGTGGCGGGCATCAAAATCATCGGCTCGTATCACCGCATCTTCATAGATCCACAAAGCCAACACGGGACCACGCGCTGCAGCCGCCGTGAGCGCCGCGTGGTCTTCCACACGTAAGTCTTTCTTGAACCAAACGAGTTCGATGTGTTGTTGCTGCGGTGCCAATGGTGATCGATAGCACCGATCGCGCGGAATTCAATCTGAAATCCAAGGCTGGCAATCTCTGTCCCAACGGGACACTGCAATCCCCAGCCCATGATTTCAATCATGGGTAATAAGCGCCCTCGCTTTACTATCCTGCGTCACAACGTGACGCTTCAATACGGGTTGCTATATCGATAACAGCAGCTAATCGATTTTCACATCATAAAACACCACAGCGCCGCTGTGCTTGAGGCTGGGCGGCAGGATGCCGCCGCCACGGATTAGGTGAGGATTTCTTTGACGATACGGGCGGGGAGGACGCCGGTGAGGCGGTTGTCGAGGCCTTGGTATTTGTAGGAGAGGCGCAGGTGATCGATGCCTAACTGATTGAGAATGGTGGCGTGAAGATCGCGCACGTGCATGGCTCCATCGGTGATGTTGAAGGACATATCATCAGTTTCACCGTAGTTGAAGCCGCCTTTGACGCCGCCGCCGGCCATCCAGATCGAGAAGGCGCGGGGGTGGTGGTCGCGGCCGTAGTTGGTTTGGCTGAGTTCGCCCTGAGAGTAGGTGGTGCGACCAAATTCCCCACCCCAGATGACGAGCGTGTCATCGAGCATACCGCGTTGCTTGAGGTCTTGGATCAGGCCGTAGGATGCTTGGTCGATGTCGCGGCATTGGTGGGATATGTCGCGCGGGAGGTTGCCGTGTTGGTCCCAGCCGCGGTGGAAAATTTGCACGAAACGGACGCCGCGTTCGAGCAAGCGTCGGGCCATGAGCGTTGATGCGGCAAAGGTTCCAGGCTTTTTCGATTCGTCACCGTAGAGATTGTAGGTGGCTTCGCTTTCCTTTGATGTATCTGCCAGCTCGGGCACGCTGGTTTGCATGCGGAAGGCCATTTCGTATTGCTGGATGCGCGTTTGGATTTCTGGATCGCCCACGGCTTCGTAGGATTTTTGATTCATCGAGGCGAGGCCATCTAACATCGCACGGCGCAGCTCGCGAGGCACACCGGGGGAGTCTTGGAGGTAGAGTACGGGATCACCACCGGAGCGCAGCGAGACGCCAGCGTATTTTCCGGGGAGAAATGCGGAGCCCCAGAGACGCGAGGAAATGGCTTGGACGTTAGAGCCGTTGAAGGAGTGCTTGGCATGGAGAACGACGAAGGAAGGGAGGTCTTGATTCATCGAGCCGAGGCCATACGACAGCCATGAGCCGATGGAGGCTTTGCCGCCGACCATGTTGCCGGTGTACATCAGCTGGTTTGCCGGCTCGTGGTTGATGGCATCGGTATGCATCGAGCGGATGACGCAGATGTCATCGGCCATTTTCGCAGTCCATGGCAGGAGCTCGGACACCCATGTACCGCCTTTGCCGTGTTGGGCGAATTTGAAGATCGAGGGCGCAGAAGGGAAGCTTGATTGTCCTGCGGTCATGCCCGTGAGGCGTTGGCCGGAAGCGACGAGGAAATCTTTGAGATCTTTGTTATACTCGACCTTGGGCTTGTATTCGAAGGTCTCGAACTGCGAGGGGGCGCCAATCATCGAAAGATAAATCGCGCGTTTTGCTTTGGGTGCAAATTGAGCGAGGGCGGCTGGGATTTCTCCTGATGCGCCCATGGCGTCTTGGCCTAAGAGCGAGGCGAGTGCCGCGTAGCCGAGGCCGGTGGCATTTTTGCGAAAGAAATGGCGGCGTGTGAGGGCGTTGTTGAAAATGTCGATGTCGTTCATAACAAATGGGGAATTTGGAGTTATTTGGTTAGGGCTTCGTCGAGGTTGTAAAGTTGGCTGGTGACGATGGTCCATGCGGCGAGTTCGTGGGCGGGCAGCTTGGCATCGGCTCGGCTTTCGCCAATGGTGATGAGTTTGGTGGCTTCCGATGGGACCTTACTGTAGTGATCGATCGCGAGCGTAACGGTTTCTTGGAGGGTGGTGATTTCCTCTTTGCTGAGTGAGCGGGAAAGGATCAATCCGGCGAGGAATTGCAGGCGCTCTTCCGGTTGTGCGGCGCTTTGCATGGTGCGAGCGGCGAGCTGTCGATAGCCTTCGACAAACTGAGGATCGTTCATGGTCACGAAGGCTTGGAGTGGAGTGTTGGTGCGCTCGCGGCGGACACAGAACACTTCGCGGCTAGGAGCGTTGAGGATTTCCATCGCGGGATGATGTGCCGAGCGTTTCCAGATGGTGTACATCGAGCGGCGGTGCAGACTTTCACCGCTGTCTTGCTTGTAGTCGCGAGTATTGGATGCATCCATAGCAACAGTTTCCCAAATACCTTCGGGCTGGTAGGGTCGAACGGATGGGCCGCCGACTTTCGGCACGAGCAGTTGCGAGGTATGCAATACGCTATCGCGCAGAGGTTCGGCCTCGAGGCGGAAGCGTGGGGCGCGGGCGAGGAGTCGATTCATCGGATCGGCTTCGAGTTTTTCTGGTGAAACATGAGCCGATTGGCGATAGGTGGCGGAGGTGACCATCAGCTTGGCCATGTGGCGGTAGTTCCATTTCGATTCGATGAACTCGATGGCGAGCCAGTCGAGCAGTTGTGGATGGCTGGGGCGTGCGCCCATGATGCCGAAGTCTTCGACGGTTTCGACGATGCCGGTTCCAAAGATATATCCCCAAAGTCGATTGATGGTTACGCGGGCAGGGAGGGGATTTTTCGGGTCCATCAACCACTTGGCGAGGCCGAGTCGGTTTTTCGGAAGATCAGCGGCCATCGGTGGCAGGACGGCAGGCACGCCGACGCCAACTTTTTCGGATTTGGAGGCGTAACTTCCACGCTCGAGCACGTGAGCAAAAGGTTCTTCTGCTTTCTCTTGCATCACCAGAGAGACAGCGCCGCGGGCTTTGAGTTGCTCGTGCTCGGCTTTGAGCGCGATGAGTGAATCGCGGAGTTTTTTGCTCACGGGATCGTGGACGGCGAGGAAATTTTTCAGCAAGGCATCATTTTGCGCGGGTGTGCGTTGATCAGCCGGAATGGCGAGGATGTTTTGCAAAGGCATGCGTTGAGACAATGCGGCGATCTCATCGGCATTGAGCAAGCGTTGGTAGATGCGCAGGTCTTGTATGGCCGTGTTGCCGATGATGTTGCTACCACCGGTGCGTGAGCCGATGGTGAAGGGCACGTTGGTCTGGATCATATCGCCCACGGTGCTGGCGGTGGCGATGTGCTTGGCAAGCTTTCCATTGATGTAAATGGCGAGTGTCTGCGCGGAGGGTTTGCTGCCATCGAAGCTGATGGCGACATGATGCCAGGCGCCCGGCATGAGCGTCTCCTCTGCGACAATTTTGCTGGCCTTGTCTTGCCATGTATCAATGACATGCACGGCAGGTTTGCCTGCCTCTAACCAGAAATCCCAGCCGCGATAGTTTTCGGCATGATTCATGCGGGCGAAGACGGCTCCATTGGGGGCACCTTCGATGAAAACAAGTGTCGAGTAGGTGAATGAATCGGTGCGCTTGAAGTTGGCGACATCGCCGACGGTGATGACCTGCGCGTCGGCTTGCAGAGCCTTGCCAGTAGGGGTATCACGACGTTGAATGGCTTGCGCATACTCGTAGGGTTGGCCATTGACGTTGCCGCGCAGTGGGCCATCCGTCTCATCGAGTGGAAGGTGCAGAACGAGCGAGGGATCTGCGACATCGCCCGAAGTGGGAACTTGGGCGGCGAGCCATTGAGCGAAGTCGGAATTGGCATTGGCTGCACGATCTGTGAGATTTTTTTCGACGACTTTGAGTTCTTGCTCGATCGCTGCCATGCGTGGGCGGTCTTCCTTGCGTGGGACAAAAATGTTGGGCGGATGCTCGCCGTTGTTGCCATCGAGGGCGGACATCGGGGTGTTGCGGAAGAAGGCGCTGAGCTGGTAAAACTCCTTCATACTGACGGGGTCAAATTTATGATCGTGACAGGCCGCGCACTGTGCCGTAATGCCGAGCCAGACAGCAGTAGTGGTGGAAACTCGGTCGGTCGCGTAGATGGCATCGTATTCCTCGGCGATCGCTCCACCTTCACCCGTGGTAGGCAGACATCGATGGAAGCCGGTGGCGACGATTTGATCGAGCGAGGCATTAGGCATGAGGTCGCCACCGAATTGCTCAATGGTGAACTGGTCCCACGGCATGTTTTTGTGAAAGGCATCAATCACCCAATCGCGATACGGCCAGATCGAGCGGTAGTTATCGATGTGGATGCCGTGGGTGTCGGCGTAGCGTGCGGCATCGAGCCACTGACGGCCAAAGTGCTCTGCGCTTTGAACAGAGGCTAAAAGATCATCGGCGGCTTTGTTCATTGCCTCGTCGGCATTGACAGTGAATGCTTTTTCGAAAGCATCGACGGCTTCTTTTGAGGGAGGAAGACCGGTGAGGTCGAAACTCAATCGACGATAAAGACGGCGTGGATTTTCCACTTCATTCGGGGTGAATTTATTTTCCTCGATTTTTGCGAGAACAAACGAGTCGATAGGGTTTTTCGCCCAGTCGGCTTGTTTTACTGCTGGGGGAGTGGATTTTTTCGGTGCGATGAAGGCCCAGTGTTCCTCGTATTTAGCACCTTGTTCGATCCAGCGTTCCAGGAGTGCGAGCTGCTCGGGTCTGATTTCCTTGTGGGCCTCAGGTGGCGGCATGCGTATGTCGGGGTCTTTTTCTTTGATGAGCTGGATCATCGATGAGCCAGCAGGGTCACCGGGCTTGATCACCGGTTTGCCATCTTCGCGCGGGGCGAATGCATATTTTTCCCCGTCGAGACGCAGCGGTTCTTTCTTTGGCTCGCGCGTGCCGGAATCGGGACCGTGACAGTGGTAGCAGGTATCGGCAAAGATCGGCTGGATGTGTTCGTTGAAGGAAACGACTTCAGGGAGAACGTAAGCAGGCTTGCTGCTGGCTTCTGTGGCGGCGCTGCCAGATGGAGCCGTGGCAGTAGTTTCCTTGGTCTTTTGACAGGAAACAAAGAACAGCGAGCTTGCTAGCAGAAGTGGAATAGGGAAAAATTTCATAGGCTAAAATTCTATCAGTAATACGCCCCGACTCCGCATAATCTTCCATGAAAAATGCCGAGCGAGGTGATTTTTTGCGTTATTCGGCAGGATCGTTTGTTTTTTTCAGGGGTGGTGTCATTTCTGCCAAATAAACATTGAGAGCTCCGCCGGAAATCAGGATTTCCCAGAGCGATAGCAAGAGTGAGAGCGCCATCAAGACTAGGCTCGCGACGAACATCGATGAGCCGTAAAAGGGCAGATTCGCGACGAGAAAAAGCATCGATGCCACACAGCCGAGCAAGCTAAACACCCCGAAGGCCTGACACCAGCGGATCAGATCGATGCGTAGTTTGAGATTGCGCACCTGGGCGCGCACTCCGGGATCGCGGCCCATGAGCCAATCGGAATGGAGTTTTCGCACCAAGGCCGAGAGATGGAGGAAGCGATTGGTGAATGCCAGAAAAAGCAGAGAGATCGCGGGAAAAAGGACTGCTGGACTGGTGATGGTAAATTCCATAGCGGAGGAAAACTAACGTGATCGACGCATCGCTAGCAAGCCGAATGCCGCGAAGCCATAGAGCGTCGTGCTCAGCTCGGGAACGCTGGCGACGATGGCATTGATTTGTGGAGCGTAGAGACTGAGATCGGCGTGGAAGGTGGATTGTCCGGAGATGGCGGATGATGGTTGATTCTCGTAACTATTGATCGCGTGCATCATACCTAACAAATTCCAATTTGTGCCATCGTAGGTCAGAGTCGCACCGCCCGAATCTCCAACTACGGCTTGTGCTTCGTGCGTGAAAACGTTGTTGTAGAGGGTGGAGAACGAGAGCACATCGCCGCTGCCCGAATTGACTGTTGTTGCCGTGATGTCCACTTCATTCACGCCCCAACGCACTTGATGCGTGCCTGTGGTTTTGTAGCCTGCGAGATCATAGGCTGTGGGCGGCGTAACTTCTGTCCACACGTCATTTCCTGAGCCAGCCACCACGGTGACATCCCAGAATGTCGGTGAGCTTTGCTGGATGCGACTATTGCCAATCATCATCACATCTTGGCCGATCGTAGGCGCGCTGCTGGCGATCGATAGCGTGCTCAGTCCCGGATTGCTGGTGAGTCGAAAGAGCACGATGTCGGTATCCACCGTGAGCCCCGATCCCAGACCTGTGTTATTGAGGCGCTGCCACGAGCCGCTCTGCGTGCTATAACTCGTGCCTCCAAAATTGACCGAACTGGGCAAGCTCGATGCTACATGGCGCGCGGTCATCACCCATTGGTTGCTGAGGTAAATGATCGACGCGCTATTGTAGGTGCCGATGTTGGCAAAATACGGTTGCCCCGAAGGCGCAGTATTGTTAGTAGCCGCCGAGATCACCACCACGGCATTGGCTTGTGCAATGAGCGAAACTGCAGCCAGCGCCGCGAAAAGAGAATGTTTGCAGTGAAAAATCATGGCAGGGCGACGCGTAACAGACGATCTTGGGAGGTGATGTAAAGTGATTTTTCGTTAGGGCCAAAGGCGATGTTGGCCGTGGGACGACCGCAAATGATGCGACCTAACAATTTTCCGCTCTTGTCGAGAATCAACACGCCGCCTGGTCCCGTAGAAAACACGGTGCCGTTGCTGTGAATCTTGATGCCATCCGGTGATCCTGGGCCCTTGAGGTCTTTGGTATTGAAGAAAATTTTTCCTTCTTCCACTGTGCCATCGGCCTTGAGTGGATAGGCCATGATGACAGGAGCGGGTTGGTGCGATTGTGCCACGTAGAGAATTTTTTCATCAGGGGATAAGGCGACACCATTCGGGCGGTCGAGGTCTTTCACTAACAAACTCACTTTGCCTTGCGGGTCCACGCGATAGACACCGTGATGATCCATCTCGCGGAAATTCCCTTTCTGCGGCAAGCCATACGGAGGGTCAGTGAAAAATACCGAACCATCTTTCGCGATGGCGAGGTCGTTGGGAGAATTGTAGCGCTTGCCCTCAAAGTTGTCGGTCAAGGTGCGCTTGCCACCTTCTGGTGTGAGGTAGGATAATCTGCGGTCGCCGTGCTCGCAGCAAACCAGTTGGCCCTTGGCATCGAAGGCCAATCCATTGGATCCCGCCTCGCGACCATACTCGGATACACCCGTGAAGCCCGATGGTTTCATGAAAATGCTCGCTTCCGTATCGCCTTCTTTCCATTGATAAATGATGTTGAGCGGCACGTCCGAGAATAACAAACGCTCACCTTTGGCATCCCAGACGGGGCCCTCCGACCATTGAAAACCTTTGCACAACGTTTCGATCTTTGCATCGGGTGCAATGATCTGATCGAGCGCGGGATCAAGCTTTTCGATCGACTCTTGAGCATGAGCCAGAGACAACGACAGCAACAACAGACAAGCAGGTTTTGGGAACATCATGAAATCTACGTTAGCTACTCTGCGAAAAAAAGCAAGAGGCAAACAAGTCAGCGACACCACATCATTTACCCGCCATCGGCAATATAACCGAACCAAGCCACGTGACTGCTAAGCCCAGAAGAGAGAGCATCGTCAGCATCATTGAGAAATTTTGCAGCGTTTCTTTTTCGGTCATGCCGCTGAGGCGCGATACCACCCAGAAGCCGCTGTCATTCATCCACCCTAACGCAAACGATGCGAAGCCGATGCTGAGATAGATATAAATCGGATGGTATGGCAGGTCCGCGCCAAGCAGCGGATACATGATTGCGGATGCCGTGATCATCGCAACGGTTGACGAACCCTGTGCCACGCGCATGACTAACGAAATCACATAGGCGAGCAAAATCAGACTGATGCCCGCACCTTCGGAAACGTGCTTCACGGCCGAGCCGACGCCGGCATTTTTGATCATCGAACCAAATGCACCGCCAGCAGATGTAATGAGAATCACCAGTCCCGCTGTCTCTAACGGTTTTGCTAGAGTTTCACCGAGTTCCGCCAAACGCATGCCTTTGCTTTGTTTGAGCAACCACATCGAGAGGATCGCGCCGATCAACAACGCGATGTTTTTGTCACCGATGAAATCAACCAGATTGCGCAGCAAAGATGTCTCGCCCGCCGCAGGCATGCCGCCGAAAATTTTCCACATCGAGGAGATGCCAATCAGTCCAATGGGAATCAAAATCGGCAACAACGAGGCGAAAAATGAGGGCGCTTGATGTGTTGCCGACTCATTGGGGTTTTCTAACGAAACGCGCAGCGGAATGGTCACGCGGGCATTCATCCATTTGGCGACAAAATAGCCAGCGCCCGAGGGAATGATGCCGACGAGCATGCTCACCAGAATGGAAAAACCGGCATCGATCTTCAAGGTGTCGACCATGGCAATCGGTCCTGGATGCGGCACGGTGAGGCAATGCGGAATCACTCCGCCCGAGCAAATGCACAAAATGTAGAGCAGGAAATCTTTGCCCGTTCGCTTGTGCAAAGCGATCGCCAGCGGCACCATCAACATGAACATCGTATCGAAGAAAATCGGAATCGATAAAATGTAAGTGCTCACCAGCAAGGCCAAGCCCGCGCGTTCATCGCCGAAGGCTTTTAAGAAGCGTGAGACCACACGATCCGCCGCTCCGCTGAGCATAAGGCAGCAGGCGATGATCGATGCTAGACCGATCGACATTGCCACATTTCCTGCGGTGGTGCCGAAGCCTGTCATCAGCAATTTCGTCACATCCATTACCGAGTTCACCGCGCGTGTACCATCGGGCAGCAGCGTGGAATCCGGCACGATCGCCGAGAGCAAGCCCGCGCATAATCCCGCCATCATCAAGGCGAGAAACGGATGCAGCTTGAGCTTGCTGATCGCCACGATGATGAACAAGACACTGAGAGCCAGCACCACAAAGGGCCAGGCGAGCGGACTGGTAAGCGCAGCGATCATGGGCGTTTTTTGTTAGGTGTGGCGCGCGTGGCTCCGGTGGAAATGCCGCCATCGATCAGCATGATTTGCCCGGTCATGTAACGGCTTTCCTCTGCGGCGAGAAAAAGCAGCGGTCCATCGAGATCGCCGCCTGTGACATTGCCAGGACGTTTCAGAGGAATGCGATCGCTGAGGTATTCGACCCACTCGGCGTCTTCATACATCACGGCATTTTGCGCTGTCTTGAACCAACCAGGTGCGAGACAATTCACCGTGATGCCATGTTTCCCCCAGTCATCGGCGAGGCTCATGGTCAGTTGCTTGGTGCCGCCACGGCTCGCGCCGTAAGGACCGAGACCAGCGTAACCACTCACCGATGTCACCGAGCCAATGTTGATGATGCGACCATAACCCGCAGGGATCATGAAATGCCGCGCCACTTCTTGTGCTAAGAAAAACGTGCCGCGCAAGTTGGTATCCAGCACCAAATTCCAATCGTCCCAGGTCACATCCAGCGCGGGCTTGCGCACATTGCAGCCTGCATTGTTGACGAGGATGTCAATTTTTTCCACCCGCTGTTTGGCTTCGTTCACGGCGGCGACGATGCTCTCGTGCGATCGCACATCGAGCGCAATCGTTTCACAGCGGCGTCCTAGGTCTTCCACTTGCTTTTTGATTTTTGTTAGGGCTGAAACATCGCGACTGGTAAGAATCAAGTCTGCGCCGGCTTTGGCGAGAGTGAGGGCAAATTGCTCGCCCAATCCACGACTCGCGCCGCTGATGAAGGCTGTTTGGTTTTGGAGTGAAAACATAAATGTGTTAGGGTGTGAGAATGACTTTCATCAAGGGTTCCTTGCCTGCTTCGAGTCGGGCAAAAAGTTCCGCCCCATCGGCCAAGGGCGCGCAAATGCTCAGCAAGGGTTCTACACGAATGCTGCCATCGCTGATGCGTGCTACAGCCTCTGGGTACTCTCCCGCACACGCACAAGATCCACGCAAGGTGATTTGGCGTGTGACTACTTCTTGCAAAGGAAAAGCCACCGAGGCTTGCAGATTGCCCACCAACACGACAGTGCCATTTTTCTGCACCGCACGCACCGCGAGATCGAATGGAGCTGCTGCGCCCACCACTTCCCAGGCCGCTTCGGCACCATCGGCTCCGGCGTAGTCGCGGATTTGTTGCAGCGCATTTTCATCGCGTGCAGATATGCCTTTGCTCGCTCCGAGTTCACAAGCGATGGCCAAACGTCCTGCATCGAGATCGACCGCGATGATGTGTTGCCAACCGCGTGTGCGCAGTGACTGGATGACCAATAGTCCAATCAAACCTGCGCCGACAACAACAGCGCAGGATTTTTCTGATCGTGGTCGCGGTGCCAAATCCACAGCGTGTAAGGCAATCGCCACTGGTTCCGCAAAGGCAGCTTTTTCAAAGGAAAGCGCATCAGGAATGCGATGCAAAATGCGTGTGGGCAAGGCCACATACTCCGCGAAGCAACCGTGACGACGGTAATCTTTGCACGATACACCTAACACTTTTCTGTTTTGACAGATGTTGAATTTTCCCTCCACACAAGCATCACAACTGCCGCAATATTCCGTCGAATCAAAAGTCACGCGCTCACCAATGGTCCAATCAGAAACGCCGTCGCCGAGAGCGGCAATCACGCCTGCTGCCTCATGGCCCATGACGATTGGCGGGATGCGCCGACCACTGCTGCCATTCATCCCATGAATGTCACTGCCACAAATGCCACAGGCTTTGATCTGGATCAGAACCTCGCCCACGCCAGGCTGTGGCGTGTCCATCGTCTCGAACGCAAAGGTCGAGGGAGCAATCAGGGTTAATGCTTTCATCAATGAAGCGAAGACTACAGAATTTACCCCGCCCGACTAGGAGAAAGTGTGTCCGTGGCGCGGGTGTCACGCCCGCCAGCCTACTCAAAAGTCGAAATGAGCAACACACTCAGTCATCTCTGACTGGCGTCCAGAACTAGTAGTGCTTTTTTTCCACCACGAATCCATGTTGGGTCAATTCGATTGTCGAAAGTGGCCAGCTTTCCACCATGCTTCACTGCTAGCGCGAGGAGGTAGCAGTCTGTGAGATTCTTAGCGGAGGGGAGATCAGGAAAGAGCGAGGAATCGCACAGACTCAAATCATCAGCCCAAAACTGATAGCCAGGTGTTGATTTCCATTGTTGGAGGATCATGCGAGCCGCACGAGTATTGCCTGGGCTTCCTGGAAACTGAGGATTGCCGAGTATTCGGATAAACCCGTTCTCCGTTAGAGGACAAGTCGCCCATCCGTGGCCCGAGGCCCGTTGAAAAAACGATTTCGCCGCTGCGTGATAGGGACTGTTAGAATCGGCGAGAAAAAGCAAGAAGTTGACGTCTGCGAGAAAAATCATGGGCAGAGAGGGTTGATGGCACGTTCTAGATCTTCACGATCCATTTCTTCCTGCATCGCATTGATGTGCTCCATGGTGATGCCTACTCCATCTCGTTTCTTCAGAACCAACATCCCGAGTTCGTTCATTTCTACTGGACTCTCCAAGGCAAGTTGCTGCACGGGAGCAATTTCCCTTCGTAGCGCGTGTTCGACCATCGCTCTTAGCGTCGTCCTCCGTCGTGCCGCCACAGCCTTCGCTTCAATCAACAGCTCATCAGGCAAATCCAAGGTGGTTTTCATTACAACCCAACTATACAGGAATATGGGTGGTTGGCAAGCTTTAATCCTTGGCGCATAGTG
>JBIIAI010000057.1:0-17856 GCA_044239965.1 Akkermansiaceae bacterium | reverse complement strand
GCGCGGTCATCACCATTCGTGTCTTTGAGGTGGAGGAGCTCAGATTGTCTGGTGACGAGAACGCCGTTGTTCCAGAACTCGAAGCCGAGAGGGTTTTGTGTTTGGGCGAAAACTTTGGCACTCTTGGCTTTGCCATTGCCATCGTCTTCGAGGATCAGGAGCGAGTCGCGGATGGGTTTTCCAGGTTCGAGTTTGGGGTAGTCTGGCCAGCAGGCGACCCACAGGCGGCCTTTGGCATCGACCTGCATTTGCACGGGGTTGACGAGCTCGGGAAAGCGCGATTCATCGGCATAGAGTTCGATTTTGAATCCTTTGGCCAAGGCAAAATCTTTGATGGCTTCTTCTGCGCTCAGGTAATTGGTGCGGCCTTCTTTTTCGGCGCTGCTACTTTTGCTGCCCCCGCCGACGTTGGAAATCACGGGAATGGGTTTGGGGACGTTGGAATCGTCGATTTTGAGATCTTTTCCAATACTGCGAGCCCAGATGCGTTGGTCGCGGTTGGCAGTCATGACATCGAGCATGATCAGTTCGTGCTGGAGAACTTCAGCGTTGGTTTGACCATTGACGAAGCTAAGTTTAGAGCGTCCGCCCCAGATGTCGTTGCCATTGGAGGCGTGATAGCGATTGTACCAGTGGATGCTTTTGTCGAGGACAGCTTGGCGGAGGTCTTCGAGTGATGGTGAGGCGGAGATGGATTTGTTGAGCAGGGCTTTCGCGATGACTTCGGCAAGTTGGCGATTGCCTTCTGCACTGAGGTGAACGCCATTGATGGTGAGCGGGGATTCGGCGTTTTTATAGAGCTCGAGAGAGGGGTTATAGATGTCGATGAAGGCTACGCCAGCCTGTGCCGCTGCCTCTTGGGTGGCTTTGGTGTAGGCGGCGAGTATGGCATTATGAGATTTGCCGTCAGAGAGATTCGGGTTACCAGTATCTTCGCGAGCAATGGGGCTGAATAAGACGATGCGGGGAAAGTCCGTGCCGTTGGGCTTGGCGGCTCGGGTGTTTTTGATGAAATCGAGGAGGTTCTTTTTGTAGTTTTCGGGCTTGTTTTCGTAGGACTCATTGTAACCGAAGAAGGCAAAAACGACGTTGGGTTTCACGTGGCGGAGGTAGTCAGTCATCGACATTTGGCCACTGCTGCGCGGGAAAGAAGTGGGGCGATCTCCGCTGATGCTCATGGTGCGAAAGCGGATGCTTTGGTTTTTGAGCTCGCTTTGGAGCAGCGTTTCCATCCATGCATCGTGCTGCATCCGATCAGGTAGGGCATTGCCAAGGATCGCAATGGTGTCATTTTTTTTGAAGGTGAAAGGGCGCGGGTCTTTGTAATCTGCTGGGACTTCCGCAAGCGCTTTCCCAGCGGGTTTTGCTTGGGTTTGTGTGCTTTGGGTGTTGTTATTGGCGGGAATGGGGCTGGTGAATCCAGAATATGCTTCGGGCTTGATGCCACGTGCGTGGCCATTGAAGGTGAACTTGTTCGGCTTGTAGGGGCCAACAAGTGAGACGTTAAGTTGCTCGGTGATGGACTGCTCCATGCCCAGTGCCCAAAAGTGCGCGTTGACGAGCATGCGACGGTATCCCTCGTTGGTGATGTCTGCCGAGGCGCCGTAGAGAGTGGTGAAGACGCGGGCTGTTTTGCCGTCTGCGCTTTTGTAGCTTCGTGTCCATTCGGAGGGCATCGGGCGTTTTTTCGCATCGGGAGGAGAGTCGGGGCTCATGCCGTTGAGTGGTTGGGCCATGGTGAGGACTTCACCGTCGGTGGGTTTGCCCACGTAGCCACCTGCTTGGACCCAAATGTCTTTGACACCGCGCAGGATCGGGTGAGATTTTTGATCGGGTGCGATGGTGATGCGAGTGCTTTGTTTATGGTTGCTGCCGTAGTGTCCGACCCAAGTTTGCCCGAGAATTTGGTGTCCGAATCCTTTCGTGTAGTCGCTGCCTTTGTAATCGTATGAATATCGGGCGTAGGTTTGTTTGGCGTTGATTTTGAAAGCGTGTGTGGAGGTGCGGAGCCCTATGACTGGGCCGCCGCGTTTCAGGTAGTCATCGAGGTGCTTCATTTGCTCATCGGGGAGGTTTTGGAAGCGGAGGTAAATTACAGCGAGATCAGCACTGGCGAGGGCTTCGATGCCGGGGATGGTGGAAGGGGAGCCGGCAGCGATAGTTCCATCTTTTTCGAGATTGAAGAGCACGGTGCATTTGAAACCGTGGTGCTTGGCCATAAGGCGGGCGAGAGCGGGAAGAGTTTCTTCAGAGCGGTATTCGTGGTCACCCGCGATGAATACGATGTGCTTGCCTTTTCCAGGGCCAGCTGTGCCTTCAAATACGAGAGGTGCTGCTTGCGTGATGATGGGGAAAAGAAGGCAGCTGAGTAGGATAGCGATGATTTTCATAGGTATGAAACGTGACTGGGCTTGGGGATTTTTGAGTCAATTGATTACGATTGCGGGTAGGCGATTCTGTCAGAGTGAATGGAGTTGATCCAATCATTTTTGGGGAATTTTATCGAATGCGAAGAGAGCAATGATAGTGTGATTGGGGGCATAGTTGATTTAGGATTGGCAGCGATGAGAAATTGCGGCACAAGCGGTGCGCGTGAGTGAGGATTGGCAGGCGTCGAGCAAGAAAGAATCGAAAGCGGTTTTTGTGCGGCTCTGTGCCATTTTTTTCATGTTAGGGATGGGGCCGGGCTTTTGGTTGCCGGGGCTGACTAACATCATCAAACAAGCAGGTTGGGGCAATGATTGGGTAGCCTTGGTGTTTTTTATCTTTCCGATCGCTTCGATGATTTCTCCTTTGTGCAGTGGGGCGATTGCTGATCAAAAAATCGCCGCACAGAAGCTTGCTGCGTGGGTAAGTGTCATCAGTACGATTACCATGGTTGCGGCATTTTATTGCTTAGATCGAGGAATGCATCCTTGGTATTTTGTGAGCTTCTTTTTTCTGACCACGGTCATTGGCGCTCCGTTGTGGAATTTGGTGATTACGATTGCCATGACACATCTGCCGAGGCCCGAAGCGCAGTTTGCGCAGGTGCGCTTGTGGTGCACGGTTGGGTGGATTTTGGGTGGCTGGATCGCGAGTCTGGTCATGCGCGCTGATGCCTCGCCGATGGCGGGCTATGCAGGTGCAGTTTGTCGCATCATCCTCGCTTGTAGTTTGCTGTTCGCGCCACATACTCCGCCGCGTGGTGTGAGCTCGCATTGGCGTAGTCTGTTAGGCTTCGATGCCTTTCGCCTACTCAAGGACAAAGACTTGCGTGTTTTGTTGATTGGCTCGGCAGTGTTGACCATGCCGATCACATCCTTCTACATGCACACGCCCGAGCATTTGCGGGCCATGGGCGATATGCGCTCTACCTTCACCATGAGTTTTGGGCAGTGGAGCGAAGTGGCAGCTATGGCAGTGACCGGATGGCTGATGTTGCGCTATCGGTTGAAGACTTTGTTGCTGGTGGGCTTGATTTTCAGTGTGCTTCGTTTTGTGTTGTTTTCGTTGGGTGGTTGGCAAGATGCATTGGGCTGGATGTGGCCGGGAATCGCGATTCATGGCATTTGCTACACGTTGTTTTTCATTACTGGGCAAATCTACATGGATCAACGTGTGGAGCCATCGATGCGCGGGCAAATGCAGGGTCTGTTAGGTTTGGTGACCAATGGTATCGGCGCATTGTTAGGCACGGTCGGTCTGAAAATTCTTCATCGCTACACAGTCGAAAGTCGAGGGGATTGGACGAGTTACTGGGCAGCTCTTACCGGCTTTACGGTCATTTGCACTCTGTGGTTCATTCGTGCATTCGATGATAAAAAAACGCCCGCAGCCGAGTGACTGCGAGCGTTGTAAGTTTCCGTTAGCTGAAGGATTATTTCATCGGGTGCTCTTTGAGCAATTCCTCGACGGTGTAGAACGCTGCGCGGCCTTTGGTGGCGGCGCGTGCTTTTGCTACTTGATCGGGAGTGATAGCAGGGGCTTTATTGCCGAAGTTGTTGCGCACATAGGTGAGCACTGCGGCGACTTCATCATCCTTGAGCATGCCGCCGAAGGGTGTCATCGGCACTTGTCCATCATACTTCTTGCCATGCAGTTCAAAGGGGCCCATGAGACCGTGAAGCGTGAGTTTGATCAAGCGATCTGGATCTTCGGTGACCCATGGGCTTTCAGCAATCGGTGGGAATGCGGGAGGCAGACCTTTGCCATCGGCTTGGTGGCAGGTGGCGCAGTGAGCATCACGGAAGTAAATTTCGTGTCCAGCGGTGAATTGTTTCTTCTCTGCATCGTTCAGATGCGCTGGAATTGGTGGCATGGGATGCTCGATCACGACTTGTTCCGTCACGCCCGCGAGGCGGTCAGAGGCAGTTTTGATGGCGTTTGTCATCCAGTCATCTTGGGGCTGTGTAGCGATCAAGGTAACGAGTTTTTTGCCAGCAGCATTGTCCATCCAAGAGGCGGCGACGAGTGCCTCAAGGCGCACACGGCCTTCAGGATCGGTAGCTGCTTTTTCAAGCATCGCCACATGATCAGGGATCTTGTGGTAGTTGTAGCGGATCACTCGAACAGCAGCTGCGCGTGCGCGGAAGTCTTTGGCTGTGAGCATTTGACGGAGGAAGGAATCTTCGACTTGGTTCAAGCCCCAGGTCGTCCAGAGTGCTTCCAAGACGTGATGCTCATAGCGAGGATCATTTTTGTCCAACTTCGCTACCCAGTCTTTCAGGGCAGGGATGACGGTAGCCGGTGCGTGCGAACGGATTTCGCGACGAGTGCGATAGCGTTGACGAAGTTCTGGCGACTTCAAGTTCTCGAACAATGTGGCGAGCGGCGCCTTTTCAACAGGAGCAGGCTTGACGAGCGGACGCGAAGGATAGGTGATGCGATAGACGCGACCATGAACGTGGTCACGGAAGGGGTCACGGGCATTATGCTGCATGTGACCGATGAGCACGTTGTGCCAATCGATGACGTAAAGGGAACCATCAGGAGCAAATTCGAGATCAACCGGACGGAAATTGCCATCAGATGATTTGAGTAAATCCTGACGGAATGCGGTTTTGTAACCCGTGCCTTCATCGACGATGGAGTGCTGCTTGATGCCGAGGAATCCAATGTTGTTGGCGAGCAAAATGTCACCTTGGACTTCATCAGGGAAGTGACGCGAGGAAACGATTTCCAGGCCCGAGGTGGGGCGCACGGCTTGGCCTTGAGGGATCAAATCCTTCGTCAGGGGAGTTCTTGCACCGTATTTGGGCTTGATTGAGGACGGCATCATCCAGTTCAAGTTGGGACCAGAGGTATGAAGGAAAAAGTCTTGTCCCCAGTCATCAAAAGCGATGCCCCATGGGTTCGGAATGCTAACCTGAGCGGTGCGTTCTAGGCGAGAATTTTGCGGAGAAAAGCGCCAAAATCCGCCATCTACACCGCGCTCTGGTCCATAGGCCGTCTCAACGTTGGTGTGAAGGAAGACACCTTCACCCATGACGAATGCTCCAGATGGGTCTGCGGCATAAGCTCCGATGGCGTGGTGGGTATCGTGACTGTCAAAACCACCGAGAACGATTTTGCGGACGTCCGCTTTATCATCGCCATCGGTGTCGGTGAGCAACATGATGTTCGGCTCCTGGGAAACATAGACACCTTCTGGGGCAAATTCGAAGCCGATGGGAAGATGGAGTTTGTCAGCAAAAACAATTTCTTTATCGGCTTTGCCATCGTTGTTGGTGTCCTCGTAGATGAGGATTTTATCGTTAGGCAGCGCATCACCTGGCTTGTAGGCGGGATAGGTGGGCATGGTGGCGACCCACAGGCGTCCTTTGTCATCAAAAGAAAGCTGCATGGGGTTGGCGAGATTGGGGAATTCTTTCTCGGAAGCGAAAAGCTCGACTTTGTAGCCCTCGGGGACGGTCAGTGAAGCTTCTGCGTCTTTGCCATACTTGTATTCCGCAGTTCCATTTTTTCCACCTGGACGGTAGTTGGAAGGAACGGGTGGCAGGGCGTGGGTTTTTGAGTCATCAACAGACAGGTTGGTCGTCTTTGCAGAGGCTACGGCGTGAATCAGGTCATCGCGCAGTGACATCATCTCGCGAGTTTTCTTGACTTCGTCTTGGTAGTTTTGCGGGCCAAATGGCGCATAACGACGGCCATGAGAGTGCACACCGTTGAGGATGTGGTAGTCGTTGTTCCAGAACCAATCTTTTTGTTTCACAGCAGCGTGAACGTTTTTGGGGTCGGCTTTGGAGAGGTGGGATTGGCGACCGTAGAGGCCATCGGCAATCATTGAAGCGAGTTTGGTGTAGCCTTCTTCATTGGGCTGGAAGCCATAGTCAGTGAACGGGGTTTTTGCCGTTGGGTAATACTCTTTGGTGGGGGTGAATAGGTCGATGAAAGTCAGATTGTGCTTCTTGGCGGTGCGCTGAATGGCTCCAGCGTAGAGGGCGAGGTTGGCATTTTCTTTTTCGCCGTTGGGTAGGTCCATTTTTTTCGAGAGGTCTTCGAAGGCAATAGGCGATGCGAGGACCAAGCGCGGAGCTTGTTTGCCGTTGTAGGCTTTGCTCAGTGTGTGGCGAACGAAGGCATCAAGCTCTTGCTCGAAGCGCTCGAGGCCAGCTTGACCACGGAAGGACTCGTTGTAGCCAAAAAAAGCGACGATGGTGTCTGCTTCGAGATGGGTTAACCATTGATCGGGCGTAGAGAAAAACCCATTGCCTGCGTGTGGTTTGTATTCTGGATTGAATTGGTCGGCACCTGGGAAGGCCCATTGGGAATTGCGTGAAGGATGGGGACGGAAGCCGGGCGTGTCACCTTGGCGGCCCATGTTGCGGAAGAGCAACTTTTTGTCAGGAAAGCGTAGATGGAGCTCAGTCTCGATGCGGCTGTAGTAGGTATCGCGTTCTGCCAAGCCATTGCCGATGAGAACGATTTTCTCTCCTTCAAGTGGTGCGGCTACGGCTTGTGGGCGCGCGGAGGTCGCTGCAATTGGGTCCTCCGCAGGTGCGTGGGATGCATTATCAGCAGTCTTTTTCACTTTGACTTTGGTGACGGGTGATTTCCCGAGGGCGAAGTCAGCTGGCTTGAGATTACGAGTTTTGTAGTATCCGGCATCATTCAGGAAACCGTAATCGCTGGGGGTGAAGGGATCGACGTAGGCGACATCGGCCTTGTCAGGAACAGGTTTGCCTGTGAGTTGGTGAACAACGTTGACAAATAGACGACGAAGATCTTCATCGGCAAAGTCGGAGGATGCTCCAAGAGTGGTGCAAAATGCCTTCCCCTTGGTGGTGCCATTGGGTGCGGTGTATTCGCGAAGCCAAGCGAGTGGCATCATGGGATTGTTTTTGGGGCCATCAAGATTTTTCGAAGCGGGGTCGAGTGTTTCTGTCACGGCTCCGCGCATCAAGATGGTGGCGGCGTTTTGATCGAGATTGGCGATGCCATAAACGTCTGTCGTGCCAAAAATTTCACCGACATTTTTGAGAACCTCGTGCTTGGCATTGGCTGCCTCGATGACACTGCGGGTTCCTTCTTTCATGTGCTGACCATGGTGATTGACCCATTGCTCACCGAGGATTTTTAGACCGAATTGAGCCCAAGCAAAATCGCCGGTTTTGGCACCACCGGTGAATGCGTGCGTGGCGGTGCGGAAGCCGATAACTGGTTTGCCAGCATTGAGGAACTCAGCGATGGGTGCAAGTTGGTCATCAGGCAACTGGCGGAAGCGGGTGCCGATGATCAATAAGTCAGCGGATTTCAGCGCTGCGGTGCCGGGAATGTTATTCTGGAGATTTGAATCAATGTAGCCACCATCGGGATTGATGGCAAAGAGCACGACGCAATCGTAGCCGTATTTTTGGCTGAGAATTTTGGCGAGCATGGGGCAGGATTCTTCACTGCGGTACTCTTCATCGCCGGAGATAAGCACGATTTTTTTGCCATTGGCGGTGCCAGGTTTTGCGGGGAGTAGAAGCCAGTCATCAGCTTTTGCGATGGTGCAGCTGATGGCAATGGCCACAATTCGTAGGAATTTGGGTATGATATGCATTTGATTCATTGGTAACGTGGATACGGGAGAGAGGATAGAAATATTACGCGGATGCACAACTAAATTTCCGTGCATGCATGGGGGAGGATTGGCGAGAGGTGCTGATTTAACGGCGGCGACCTAGTTTGCGTTTGGGCTTGGGCTTGAAGTCGAACTTGGAAATATCAAAAATTTCTGGATCCCAGATCCCTTCATACCAACTGCACATGCCCTCGCAGAGTTCGTAGTATTCGATCGTGCCACCGCAAGCTTCGGGTGGGCAGGCGCGAGCGCCTTCGAGCATTTTTGGCTCGGTTTCCTCAGATTCGAATGAATTCTCGATCGCGACCTCGTGCACCCATTCATCGGCGTAGTCGTAGAGGTAAAGAAAGCGTTTGGGCAGTTTGTTTCTGCCGATAAATCCCTGCAGAGTGACGTCATTTTCGTTTTGGAAGCTATCGGCCCCCTTGAATCTTTCGGAATTCGGCTGAGCGATGACATCGCGCAAAAATTTGCCTTTTCCATGACGAAATTCGTGATCGTATTGGTGCTCCCAGCCCATGGCGTATTGTAGGGCGGTGTGAAATTGCGCGAATGTCAAGTTGGCAGGAACTGTGAAACGGCGCCAGATTTCAGGCTTGATGCCGTAGAGTGTGACTTTAACGGTGTAGTGTTTCATGAGACGAGTGGCAAGTTGGGGTGGATGGGGCTATCGAGCGGGTCGTTTTGTCCGGACTGATGGCGGAGTAGGGCAGCGAAGGCAATCATCGCGGCATTATCGGTGCAAAGAGCGGGGCTTGAGAGTGTGAGGCTGATCCCTTTTGACTCACAAGCGCCTTGGAAGGCCAGGCGAAGTGCTTGATTCATGGATACGCCTCCAGAAATCGCGAGATGGCTCAGTTTTTGTTCTTTGCAGGCGCGAAGTGATTTTTGCAGCAAAACATCAATGACGGCGGCTTGGAATGAGGCGCAGAGGTCGGCGAGGGAATCATCGAGATTTTCGAGCTTGGGCAAAGTGTAGAGCACGCTGGTCTTGAGGCCGGAGAAGGAGAAATCGAAATGCGGTTCGTGCAGTAGACCACGTGGAAAGGAGAAAGCGCTGGAATTACCGCCGCGGGCGCTACGTTCGACGTTAGGGCCGCCGGGGTAGGGAAGACCGATCATTTTGGCGACTTTGTCAAAGGCCTCACCTGCGGCGTCGTCGAGGGTGCTGCCGAGTTTCCGATAGCAGGCAGGGGCATCGACACGAAGCAACAGTGTGTGTCCGCCCGAGATGATCAGTGCGATGTGCGGCGGGAGTTCGGTGACGTCAATGAACGGAGAAAGTAGGTGGCCTTCGAGATGATTGATGGCAAGAAATGGCTTGTGCATTGCGCTAGCCATGGCCTTGGCGGCGGTGTTGCCGATGAGCAGAGAGGAGGCGAGCCCGGGTCCAGCGGTGGCGGCAAAGGCATCAATCTGCGCCATTTTTAAGCCTGCGTTCTGAAGGGCTGTCTCGACGAGCGGTCGCAAGATGAGCGAATGGCTGCGTGATGCGAGCTCGGGTACAACTCCGCCGTAGGGTTGATGCAAGGGGATTTGCGAAGATATTTCTGATGCCAGAATCGAGGTGCGTTGCCCACGTTCACCTGCAACGATTGCTACGGCGGTTTCGTCGCAAGATGATTCGATGGCGAGAACGATGGGCATGTGATGGTGAATGGGAAAAGAAATCAAATCCACTGCGCGAGAATGCGCAAGGGGAAATTCAATTCATTTGAAAATACGCAATCAGAGAGGGGGAATGCTTTGGGTGCAGATTTTTATTCTCTTGGACAGTGCGCGAGATCGTGCTACATCCATGGGCGAAGCATGCAACGCAAAACCGCACGAATTCCAGGAACCGTAGGACCTACGACTTTACTGATCGGCACCATGTCGCTGGCCTTGGTGTTGGGTTTGGGCTCGATGAATTTTTGGGATCAGCCGAATGAGGAGATTACGATGTGGACGAGCCGATTGGGTGAGGGCATGCGCGAGGTTCCAGCGGGTGGTGTGCTGGCATTTGCTGCAGTGATGGCGTATTTAACCGTTTTTTTGATTCTATCGAGCCCTGGATTGTGGCGCAAGTGGGTGATTTGGCTGAGTTTGATGTTACTGGCAATGGGCTGGATTCCGGTGCTTGCTTTAGCCTCATGGAAACTAGCTCCCTGCATGCCGATAGCAGCGGGTTTGTGGAGCGGGATCTGCGCGTTTGTGTATGCCAAGCGTCATGAATTGCCTTGTGAAAAACAGCATTCTCTACCGGGAGTGGAACTGAAATCAGTTAGAGAGGTGTTGGTGGCGGATCAGGCGCCCAAACAGGAAAACGGCTGATGATTTTCCCTTGGAGTGTAAGAAAAATATCGATCGATGGCAAAATTGGAATATCCAGAAGCGGTGCGTGAGTTAGTGGCAGAATTGAAACGACTGCCAGGAGTGGGACCACGGAGTGCCGAGCGCATGGCTGTGTGGTTGCTTCAGCACAAGCGGGCTGAGCCTTTAGCGCTTGCCGCTTCATTGCAGCGTGCTGAAAAGGAGCTTTGCATGTGCCCAACTTGTGGATTTTTTGCCACAGAAGAGCACTGTGCGGCATGTGATGAGGAGGGGCGTGATGGAGAACTGATTTGCGTGGTCGAGCAAGCGACTGATGTGTTGCCGATCGAGCGTTCTGGCTCATTTCGCGGCGTGTATCATTGTCTCGGTGGAAAATTATCACCGCTCGACCATGTGACGCCGGATGACTTGCGCATCGATTCACTGATGCGGCGTGCGAGTCGAGGTGGCGAAATCATTTTAGCCCTTGGTTCCGACGTCGAGGGAGAGGCCACGGCGCACTATCTCGCGGAGATGTTGCGCGACTGTGGCTGTAAGGTCACACGCATTGCTCAGGGTTTGCCTGCGGGCGGAGGTCTCGAGCATGCTGATGAGTTAACGTTGCTGCGTGCCATGCAAGGACGCCGAGAAATGCCAATCTAACAAAAATTTATGAAGTCCAATCGCAACTCGCAAGACCCATCAAGCAATCGCAAAGGTGGCACGCCCTTTTGGGAAAAAATGCAACCCAAGAAAAAAGCCAGCTTCGAGCGCAAAACAGATCCGGTAGAGCGCACGAAACATCGGCCCGTGAAGCACAGCGCGACTAGCAAGGAAAAAGGCTGGGATCAGGTGGCGAAGTGGTATGATCAGCTTGTTGGAGACGAGGGTTCTGATTATCACAAAAACATCATCGTTCCCGCGATCATGGCTCGTCTGGGTGAGCTTAGCGGTGCGCGAGTGTTAGATCTTTGCTGTGGTCAAGGCTTTATCGGCAAGCTGCTATTGCAAGCTGGTGCCGCGCGGGTGCATGGTGTGGATGCCAGCCCGCAATTGATTGAATCTGCTGTGAATCGGGCGGCCCAAGAGCCCTGCTTGAGCTATGAAGTGGCCGATGCCTCAGCACCTGGCGCTTGGGCGGATAGAAGCTACGATGTGGCTCTCAATATCATGGCAGTTCACGATGTAGAAAATCTCGATGGTCTTTGCCACAACCTCTCGAACTCTCTGAAGCCGCAAGGTAAGGCTCTGATGGTTTTCATGCACCCGTGTTTCCGCATGCCGAAGCAATCGCATTGGGGCTGGGATCTAGAGAAAAAAATCCAGTATCGCCGGATGGATCGCTATGGCTCTGCAATGAGCATACCGATCATTACTCATCCTGGACGCGCTGTTAGTGAGACCACGACTTTTTACCATCGACCGCTGCCTCTTTATTTTCAAGCGATGAAACAAGCGGGATTAGCTGTTACTGATTGCGAAGAGCTTTTTAGTCATCGGCGCTCCCAAGTGGGCCCGCGCAGCAAAGCAGAACATTTTGCGGCGGAGGAATTCCCGATGTTTTTGTTGCTAGAGGTGCAAAGGCTGGCGAAATAACTCGAGGCTGGCAAGTTTGTCACTTCGTCGAACTAAGTTTGTTTTCCGATGATTTCAAAGAAGATTTATGGTTTTCATTTCGCGGTGTGCGATGTATAGTGGCGCATGTTGAAATCATTGAGTGGAGTTTTTTTGTTAGTGCCGGGCCTTTGCCTCGCGGAAATTGAAGGCGCCATGCCCATTGGGATCGAGGCGGTGACGGGTTATCGCTCGGAGTCGATTCATCGTGGCTTTCACTTGGCGGATGATGTGTTTGATTTCCAGCTCGAAACGGGCTTCGCTCTGAACAATGATTGGAGCGTAAACTTCGGCGCTTGGTATGCGACGGGAACGGGATCGGGCAATGATTTTGCTGAGGTATCGGGATTTGTCGACTTGCGCTATGACTCAGAAAATTACAGTGCGGGATGGCTGCTGGGCTATCGCGATTTCAGCGGTAGTCGATTCAAGGACGGATGGGAGACAGGTCCATTTTTCACATGGCATGTGAACGAGGACTGGGACCTCAACCTTGAATGGCTCTATGATGAAGGTGCCGAGGCCTATTACGGCAAAGCGGAGTTGGAGTGGAGTGCTGCGTTGAATGACAAATCCTTCATCACTGTCACGGGTGGCCTGAGTATGGTTGATGACTACTATGATCGCGATGGCTGGAATGATGCCGCTGCGCGTTTTTCCTATACGTACTTAATAGCTAGCAATGTCTCGCTCACACCTTTCATCGGTGCCTCACTCGGTCTTGATGGCAATGCGGATGACTACGTTTATAGTGGCATTTGGTTTGAGGTGACATTCTGATCGTTCGCCTCTCAGCGCTTTCTCAAGTGAGAGGGCAGGATGTGCAGTTGTTCGCGATATTTCGCCACCGTTCTTCGTTTGATGTCGATGCCGTTGGTGTTGAGCGCCTTGGTGAGAGCGTCGTCAGATAATGGTTTTGCAGGATTTTCTGCATTGATCAATGTCTGTATTGCCTCACGCACAGCAGCGTTGGAAAATTCTGCTCCGCTTGAGGTTTGGTAGCCCGTAGCGAAAAAGGCGCGCATTTCCATCATGCCATGCGGGGTGAGGATGTATTTGCCTGCCACTGCGCGTGAGATGGTGGTGGCATGCATGCCTAAGTCTTCGCCGACTTCAGCCATGGTCATCGGTCGCAATTTGGCGTGTCCATAGCGCAAAAAGGGCTCTTGCCGCTCGATGATTCGCAATGCGATTGAGAGTATCGTTTCTTGGCGAAGTGAAATGGAGCTGATGATCGAGCGGCCATCGCGAATGTTGTCGCGGATGTATTCGAGCGCTTTTTTGTCACTACCGGTTTTAGCGAGCAGACTTTTGTAAAAATCGCTGATGCGCAGACGAGGAATGTGGTCATTAGTGAGCTCCGCCTCAAAGCTTCCATCGAGAGTGCGGCGGATGATGACATCGGGCGTGATGTGCGGATTGGCCGTGGGGCTAAATGAACCTCCCGGATCGGGATCGAGGCGGGCAATGCGTTCGGTGGCTTCTGCCACGCGCTCCGGAGTGGTGCAGAGGGCACGAGCGATTTGGCTCATGTGGCGCCGAGCGAGATCGTTGAGATATTGATCACAAATTTTGTATTCCAGAGAGTCTTCACGACCGAGCCTGCGGAGCTGAATGAGCAGTGAATCACGCAAGTCCACCGCTCCGATACCCGGAGGATCAAACGATTGCAATAAAGTCACAGCTTGCTTCATCCACCGGGGATTAATTTCAAGCCGCTCGGCTAGTTGCTCAGGCGGCATGTCAAGAAAACCGCGCTCATTGAGATTGCCGATCAGCGCCATGGTGATCTGCTTGATTTCATCAGGCATGATCGATTGTTGCACCTGCTGGGTGAGAAATTGCTGCAAAGTCTCGGGAGCAACAATGGATTCGTATAAAAACTGGCGCCGCTCCTCATCATCTGCGGAGTAGCTGTTGCTGGCATTTTGATGGATTTCACGCTCGCGATAGTCGTCATCGGTTTCGTTTAAATGCGCCAGATCATTGTCGTCATCATAGTCTTCGACTTCATCATCAGGCCCTTCATCCGGGTAATCATCTTGTTGTTCAAGAACTGGATTCATCTCCATGGCCTGATGAATCATCTGACTCAGTTCCATGCTATTTGATTGTAAGATCTCCAAGCTCCTGCGCATTTGAGGAGTGAGCGTCTGCTGCTGGTTCAGCGCGTGATGGAGAGATACGTCCGCCATGGGGCGGGACAAATCTGTAACAAAAAGCTCCCATTGGAAAGCAATTTTCGTGCCATACTTAAAAAAATATTATACCAGCTCAGCTGCGATCGGGTCAACGAGAGATGAGCCCTTGAGCGTCAATCGAATGTGCGAATTCTCGATGATCAGCAAGTCGAGCTCTTGGAGGTCGCTAGCACGCTTTTTTCCTGCAAAATCCAATAAATCGAGCGGAATCCCATCCATCGTACGCAATCCCATGGCGATGTGCTCCAATCGCAACGCCTCATCGCTGAGGTGTTCTGCCTCTGATTGTGCATGGCCGATGTTTTTCATCATCTCGATGTATTTTGCTGTATCGGGAATGTTTTTGGAGCGAATTCGCTGCAAAGTCGAGACTGCCGACGGGCCCAGACCGAGGTATTGTTCGCCACGCCAGTAACCGCGATTGTGTGATGACTTGTGGTCGATTTTTGCGTAGTTGGATGTCTCATAGTGCAGATATCCATATTTGGTGAGAATTTCATGCGCCAAGTAAAACATCTCTTGATTGACTTGTTCATCGTCCGCCATCTCGCCTTGAAGTAGGGATTGAAAAAATACGGTATCTTCCTCATACGTTAGATTGTATGCAGAAATGTGATCGGGGGCGAGGGCGATCGCTTGTTGTAAGGTTTCATGCCAGATCTGCAAAGTCTGCCCCGGGATGGAAAACATCAGATCAATGTTGATGGAAGGCATACCCACGGAACGAAGAATTTCCACCGATTCACGAGCTTGTTGCGGACTATGTTCTCGGCCTAAGGTTTGCAGAACTGCATCGGAAAATGACTGAATCCCCAGCGAGACACGAGTCACTCCCAGATCGCGAAAAAGCTGGGCCTTGCTGCGGTCAAAGGTGGCCGGGTTTGCCTCCAGCGAGACTTCATCCAAGGTCGAGAAATCGATCACCTGCTGAAGCCCAGAAAACAAAGTGCGCAAATGAGAAGGGGACAGCATCGACGGGGTTCCACCACCAAGAAACAAGGTGCGGGGGGCTTGATCTAAAGTCGAAATTCGAGTGCGGGCTTCCAAAAGCAGCGCATCGATGAATTCCCCAATCGGTGTTTGTCCAGGCGTGTGCTTGTAAAACGAGCAATACGGACAAATGCGGTGACAAAAGGGAATGTGTAGATAAACAAGCACTCGCCCCGACTATCCGCAGCTGATGATCAAAAGTCAACCCAGAGCCGCATCAATCGATCGGAACGTGCAAAATGCGCGGCACACAAAATTTTCTCATTTCACTATTGCGATAATCCTTGCGCTCGTTAGGATCAGGAAATTTCACACATCGACGATGCACATCCCCATGATCAAAATCATCTCCGTAGCAGCTATGGCTCTGACTCTGCAAGCACAGACCATAGTCACTAGCTCGAAGCCTAAGCCCGCAGCTTTGGACTCAGTTCTACTCTCGGAAAACTTGTGGAAAACGACCCTCGTTGACCTTGAAAAAAAGTTTCATACCAAGCCGAGCGATGATCAAAAACGGATGGAAGACATGCGCCGTGAAATGATGAAAAAGCGCGGCATCGAGTTACCTGAGCAAACGTATGGAGGATTCGAGTGGCTATCCACGCTCAAAGACGGATTGCGAGGTTCCGGCGGCAGGCTCTCGCTTTTTGAGGAGGAGCTCGGTGAGGTCGTAGTCAAGGGCAATGCTGGGTTGATTGCTGGTTGGAATGTTTCGATTTTCAATCGTGGTGATGACAGACCGATCAAATCCCAAGAGCTCCTAACGAAGTTCCAAGAGTGGCGCGCGCGACTAGACGAAAAACTTGGATCTGCCGGTCAAGAGCGCAAGTCTACTTCCGCCGTTAAAGTTCTCGGTTACATGTGGAAAAAAGGTGACACAGCATGGTTGCTCGAGGCTAGCGTTGGCAAGGATGATTACGGCGCGGACCGTGCCGAGTTTTTGCGCATTCGGATCGCTTCGGCTAGCAATGTTGGCGCGAAAAAAATCTCAGGCCGCAGCACGCTCGCTGGTAACGTAGTTCACAAGGATAATGGAGACACACTCATCGAATCGGTGCCGATGGTCGATCAAGGCGAAAAGGGGTATTGTGCTGTCGCTTCAATCTCACGTGTCGCCATGTATTATGGGCTCGACGTCGACCAACACGAGATCGCTCAGCTTGCTAACACTTCCCAATTCGGCACCAGTCCAGAGGAGATGGAAGAGGCATTCAAAAAAATCGTCGGCAAGCTGCACATTCGTACGACCAAACATTATGAGCTCACTGAGCGTCAGTTTGATGCCGATGTTCGCGCCTACAATCAAGCTGCGAAAAAAGTAGGCAAGAAGGAGATTAAGGCGTCCGAAGGTTATATTCTTAACCCTGCTTACTTTTGGCATAAAGCTGATGATGAAATTTTCGCTGCGGTAAAAAGTGAGCAATCAGGCTGCAGACGTTACATGACCAAGGTCCGCGAATACATCGATCAAGGTCTACCCATTTGTTGGTGCCTGCGTCTGGGAATGTTCAAGGAAAAAGACATTCCGCAAGCGAGCGGTGGTCACATGCGCTTGATCATTGGCTACAATGAGAAGACCAGCGAAATCATTTACTCGGATTCTTGGGGCAAAGGCCATGAATGCAAGCGCATGTCATTGGACAAAGCCTACGCGTGCAGCATGTCTCTTTACACCATGTCGCCCACTCGCTGATTGACATTCGATCACGTGCCGAGCAGAATTTTTCGAGAGAAAATGAACGTATTCGGCATAGGCATTGATGTGGTGGAAGTCGGGCGCATAGCCTCGTCGATCTCCGAGTTCGGTGATCGCTTTGTGCAGCGCATCTTCACTCCCGAGGAAATCGCCTATTGTCAGACCAAAGCGCGCCCTGAGTTGCATTACGCCGCACGTTTCGCTGCCAAAGAAGCTGTAGCCAAAGCCTTCGGTACAGGCATTGGTAAGGAACTTGGTTGGTTGGACATGAACATTTTGCGTGGTGAACTGGGGGAGCCCACACTGCAAATCACTGGCAAGGCCCAGGATTTTTGTGATCGACATCAGATCGGCGAAATCAAAATCAGCCTCACTCACGCCCGCGAATACGCCGCTGCAAATGCCGTGGCACTATGCCGGGCGTAATGTTTCAAGATAAGCTACCGTTGATCTCAGAAAGCCAGCCACCATCGCCGTGCCTTGTGTTTTTACAAGGAGTTCAACTCCAGTGCTCGCCGCTACGATGACGCCTGCTTCCTCCTCGGGAATGATCGCAGGATGCACGCTCTGATTTTTCTGACCTTCACGCAACGCATGACTGATCCCATCGAGCCATTGGCGGTGCAACCCACGAAGCATGCCCAGCAAAGCTATGTCATCTGCTTGCACTGAGGCGACCAAAATCGTCAACGGATGAGTTGCGTAGTCATGCGCGGGTGCTTGTTCCAATTGTTTCGCCCTGTGCCGAAAAATTTGCTGCAAGGCACTGATTGGATCCGCCGAGGCGAGGGGATTTAGCCATTCTTCTTCCAGCAAAGGAGGTAAGGTTTCTTCCATCCAATGCATCATGAGGTCTTCTTTGCTCTTGAAATGATGAAACAACGAGCCTTTCGTGATGCCCGCGCGCTCGACCACAGTGTTGAGTTTCCACGCATGAAAGCCATAGCGACAAAGCTCCTCGCCAGTAAATTTCAGAATTTTAGCGCGCATCGCTGTCGGATTGTTGCTGCGTTTTT
>JBIIAI010000191.1:0-5527 GCA_044239965.1 Akkermansiaceae bacterium | reverse complement strand
GCGGCGGAGTTTTCGCCATTGACGACCGTAAAGTCGATGTTCTCGGCTTTTTTGATTTGAGGGAGAAGTAGATGAACCGCCTTGCGGCCGGGTTCGCCGACAACGTCACCGAGGAAAAGAATGCGAATGGAATCAGACATGATGGAAGCTGCAAAGAGCTAAAAGCAAAACACAGCGCTTGGCGATAGAAATGTGTGCATGGATGAAGTAATGCCTGCGTTGACCCGCATTCCCAATCCTACATTTTTATTTCAATCTAGCTGTTTTCTGATCGTCACTTCTTCCCGAAATGCTTTTCCAGAGTCTGGCGGCGGTAGGAGAAAATGTGTTCGAGTTTGCGACGAACGAAGACGGCATGTGCAATCGAGCCAAGCGGGCCGAAGGGGAGAGCATAGTGAACGAGGTCGGTCATCAATACACCTTCTGGCGTTTCTTCAAAGTGGTGCAAATGATGCCAAAGAGTGTAGGGTCCGCTGATTTGGTTATCGATGAACGATTGTGGCTCCTTGACCGATTTGATCTCGGTGACCCATGGCACATGTATCAGAGGCGCGATGCGGATGCGGTAGGTGATGATTTGACCCTCGACCATTTTTTCCGAGGAACTGTAAGTCATCGTGAACCCCAGATCGGCAGGGGTAATATCATTGAGATTGCGCGGAGTGGAAAAAAACTCCCAAGCTTCTTGGAGCGAGATCGGTAAGACTTGCTGTTGCTTCAAAACGTGAACTTTCATGCGCCCGAAGGTGCCACAGGAAAGTCAGCGCGCAAGGGGTGATCGGCAAAAATCAGACGATTCCCATCAATGCGAGAACGTGGTAGGCTCCCCAGATGAAGGTGCAGATGATGGCGACCATGAGCAACTTGGCGCAAAATTCGACTTGTGGACGTGTCATACGGGCGGCAGTGAACGCGCAAAACCGGCTGATGGCAAGCCAAAATGATCGTGAAGAGAAGAAACAGGAAGACATAAGACCTTCAGACATAAGATGTAAGAGAAAGGCAAGGGGCGCTCACAAGTTTATGAACTTTAATTGCGTATTCGAGTCTCTCAGGCTCTGCGAACTTTTCGTTTCAACGTGCGGCACAAGCCAGGATCGAGGTCGAGTTCGTTGGCAAGGATGGTAAAGGCTTTTAGCGTTTGGGCAGAGATGTGATGTTCCATGCCCTCTACGTCTTGGTAGATGGTTTCTTCATCGAGTCCGAAGTGACGGAGCAGGCGCGTGAGCACCTCGTGGCGTTTGATGACATATTGTGCTAAATCGATGCCTTTTTGAGTGAGAATGACGCCGCGGTAGCGTTCGTAGACGACCAATTCCTCGCTGCCGAGTCGTTTGAGCATCGCAGAGACGCTGGCCTGTGAAATTCCGAGATTGCGTGCGATGTCCACGGCTCGGGCGTAACCCTTCTGTTCGATCAAATGGTAGATCTGCTCCAAGTAATCTTGCGATGCGACGGAAGCTGACTGGGTTTTCGGCACGCACGATGCTGGATGGCGGCGTGGATTTTGGCAAGTGACAAATTGCACAAAAAATAGTCCTTGCATAGATTCTTAGTCGTGACTAAGTTTGTTCGTCGAAGCAAACATCCTCGGCGCAAATCACGAGTTTTTTGATTTATGAAACGTCTGCTCTCTTTAGTTACTGTGATTTCTTTATGCACAGCGGGCTTCCTGTTGTCCTGCAAAAAATCGGAATCAAGGGCAACTGACGGCAAAAAAGTGGTGCTCACCAGTTTCACCATCATTGCCGATATGGCTCGTGAGGTGGCAGGGGATGCTGCGGTGGTGGAATCACTGATTAAAGTTGGTGCCGAAGTGCATGGCTATGAACCGACGCCCAAGGATCTCGTCAAGGCACAGAAAGCGGATTTGATTTTATGGAATGGCATGAATCTGGAGTCATGGTTCGAAAAGTTTTTCAATCGACTCGATCACGTGCCGCGCGTGCTGGTATCAGAGGGCATCGAGCCTATGCCCATCGGCGAAGGTCCATACACCGGTAAGGCCAATCCTCATGCGTGGATGTCGCCGAAGTGCGCCTTGATCTACGTGCGAAACATTTGCGAAGCGATGGTGAAAATGGACCCTGCGAATGAATCCATCTATCGCACCAATGCCGCCGCGTATTCTGCAAAAATTCAAGCATTGGATGCCCCGGTGCGTGAGCGTTTGGCAAAAATTCCTGCCGAGCAGCGCGTGCTCGTCACCAGTGAAGGTGCGTTTTCCTATCTCTGCCAAGCATACGATCTCACCGCTGTGTCGTTGTGGCCAATCAATGCCGATGCGCAGGGCACGCCGCAACAAGTGCGTGCTGTGATCGATCTGGTGCGCGAGCGAAAAGTGCCCGTCGTTTTTTCCGAAAGCACCGTGAGTGATAAGCCGATCAAGCAAGTAGCGCAAGAAACAGGTGCACGCTATGGCGGCGTCTTGTATGTGGATTCGCTCACCGATGCGAATGGCCCCGCGCCGACTTTTCTTAAAATGTTAGAGACGAACGCTGATACCATTGTGAAAGGATTTTTGCAGCCATGAGCGAGCATCACAGTGAAACCATGAGTTTGATGGTGGAAGACCTTTCCGTTGTTTATGGAAATGGTCATGCGGCCTTGCAGGGAGCTACTTTTTCACTGCAGGGTGGAACGATCTGCGCGTTGGTGGGCATCAACGGCAGTGGGAAATCGACCTTGTTCAAGAGCATCATGGGCTTTGTGCGGCCGACTTTGGGTGCGGTAAAAATCAATGGTGCCGATATCAAAACAGCGTTGAAAAATCAGCTCGTGGCGTATGTGCCGCAGGCGGAAGAAGTCGATTGGAGTTTTCCCGTGAGTGTTGCCGATGTGGTGATGATGGGGCGCTACGGTAAGATGAATTGGATGCGCATTCCTCGCCACGTGGATCATGAGGTGGTCGAAAAAAGTCTGCGTCGCGTCGAGATGTGGGACTACCGCGATCGCCAGATCGGTGAACTATCGGGCGGGCAAAAGAAGCGCGTGTTTCTCGCTCGAGCCCTAGCACAAGGTGGGCGCATGATTTTGTTAGATGAGCCATTCACCGGAGTGGATGTGAAGACCGAAGATGCGATCATCGAGTTGCTACGCGAGCTCCGCGAAGAGGGTGCTGTGATTTTGGTTTCCACGCACAATCTCGGTGCCGTGCCTGAGTTTTGTGATCAGGTGGTTCTGATCAATCGAAAAGTGTTAGCCTATGGGCCAACCGACGAAATTTTCACGGAGCAAAATCTCACGGCGGCATTTGGCGGACAACTGCGGCATTTCCACTTTGAGCAATCGACGATTCAACGTCACGATGGTCGTGCTGTAAAAGTTCTCACCGATGATGAGCGTCCGCTGGTATTTGGAAAAGACGGACATCTGGAATACAAAAATCGCGAGGGTCGTGAGGAACTCATCAAGGCGCGAAGGGAGGAAACGTGATGGCGGGCGAGTGGATGATTCCTTTTGAGTATGACTACATGGTCAAGGCGATGTGCGCTTGTGCCTTGATTGGCCTGACCTGCGGATTGCTGTCGGCCTTTCTGACCTTGAAGGGATGGTCACTCATGGGCGATGCCTTATCGCACGCGGTGGTGCCCGGTGTTGCATTGGCGTATATCATCGGGCTCCCCTTAGCGCTCGGTTCGTTTTTTGCTGGTCTTTTTGCGGCTGCAGCGATGGCAGTCGTGAAAGCGAAATCACAGATTCGCGAAGACGCGGTCATCGGCATTGTCTTCACCACATTTTTTGCCTTTGGTTTGCTTTTGATCGGGCTCTATCCCGCGCAAGTGGATTTGAAAAGTATCATCCATGGCAACATTCTCGGCATTGCAGATCGTGATCTCTGGCAGGTGCTGGGCATCAGCATGCTCTGTTTAATCATCATCTGCCTGAAGTGGCGCGATCTGATGCTGTTCTGCTTCGATGTCGTTCAGGCGAAAACGATTGGACTGCGTGTCGGCGTGTTGCATGGGTTGTTGTTAGGCCTGGTCAGTGCGATGGCGGTCGCCGCTTTGCAAGCGGTAGGAGCGATCTTAGTGGTGGCGATGTTGATCACTCCAGGGGCCACGGCGTATTTGTTGACGGATCGATTTCCTCGCATGATGATGCTCTCTGCTCTGCTTGGTGCCGTAACAGCAAGTGTGGGTGCCTACGCGAGTTATTTCATCAACGGCAGTCCCGGTGGATGCATTGTTACCTTGCAAACGCTGGTATTTTTGCTGTGTTGGATTTTTGCTCCCAAGCATGGGATGCTAGCCCAAGGCCAGAAAAGAAAACGCATCGATCAGCGAAAGGAGGGACAGGCGTGAATTGGTTCGAACCATTTCAGGAAGAATTCATGCAGGCGGCAATGCTCTCGGGATGTCTGATTGCGGTGATGTGCGCGTTGCTTTCCTGCTTCTTGATCTTGCGTGGTTGGTCGCTGATGGGCGATGCCATTTCGCACGCAGTCTTACCGGGTATCGTGCTGTCCTACTGGATCGGAATCCCTTTGCTGATTGGAGCATTTTTCTCGGGATTGTTTTGCGCGTTGAGCACAGGTTTTATCAAAAATAACAGCCGCATCAAAGAAGACACCGTCATGGGCGTTGTTTTCACAGGCTTGTTCGCGTTGGGTTTGGTGATGTTTACGCGCACGACAAGTGATATCCATCTCGATCACATTTTGTTCGGAAATATTCTCGGCATCAGCAATCGACAAGTCGGAGAAATCGCAGCGGTTGCTCTGGTCGTGAGTGCCATCGTTTGGTTGAAACGTCGGGACTTTTTGTTGTTGAGTTTTGATCCCTCACAAGCTCGCATCATTCACTTGCCGGTGCGGTTTTTGCATTACGCGCTGCTTTGCTTGCTTACGATGGCAATTGTCATTTCGTTGCACGCGGTGGGAATCATCTTAGTCACGGCCCTGTTGATCAGCCCGGGAGCAACAGCATTTTTGTGGACCAAACGCTTCGATCGCATGATGGGAATTGCTTGTGGAACGGCTCTGTTTTCGACCATTTCGGGGATTTTGATTAGTTACCACTTCGATCTACGCAGTGGCCCATGTATTGTATTAATGCAAGCGCTGTTGTTTGTGGTTTCGATGGTGCTGGGCCCACGGTGGATGAAAAAAATGGGTCGAATGCAAGAGAGTCAAAATAAAATCAAAGCATCATGAACGCAATTGCCGTATTATCGCACGGATTACTCTTGCAGATGGTGGAGAGTTCCGAAGATCTGGAGTTTCAGAATGAAGGCCCTAACATCTTCCTTTTATTGCTAGTTCTAGCAGTTCTGGTCGTGATCGCGGTGGTTGTCTGCTGTGCAATTCTGTTAGCCTGCATTCTTCTGCTAGCCTTGCTAATTGCTCTATTCACGGGCATGACGGTGTCTGCCACACTGACAGGCTGGGCCAAGGGCAAGATCTCGGTGGGGGTGATGATGTTTTTTGTGCAATGCGGTGTGCTATCGGGTGCCGTGATCGGCACAAGTCTTGGCGCCGCGATTTCCCTTATGCGTGACGACTCATGGTGGAATGTGCACATCACGC
>JBIIAI010000190.1:0-5533 GCA_044239965.1 Akkermansiaceae bacterium | reverse complement strand
AAGGAGGGCTGCAACTCAGCCCAGACGACCAACGCGCACTCGTTGCGTTTCTCAAGACTCTGACAGAACAGGAGGGTCAGTGATGATGACTTCTCTCATCCAAACAGCGAACTTCTCGTATTTCTCTCCACGCTATGAAGCTCCAGGAATGAATCATCATATCTAACAAAAAATTACATCAAATCCCATTCATCGAGTCTTCACGGCATCCGCGCCAAGGCTTCGAGGTGGGCTGCTCCGGTGCCGCAGCATCCTCCTAACACTTTCACCTGATGCTTAATATGCAGATCTTTCATGGATGCAGCCCAGCTCTCAACGGGATCGGCCACTGTAAGATGGGAACCGTCTAACAGAGTGACATCACGGGATGAACCGTTTGCCTGGATGCCGATGAGTCGGTCAAGATCACCAGATGTAGGGTTAGCCGAAAGAATGAATTGGGGATGTGTGCAATTGACAAAATAGCCAACTGGACACTTCTCGCTGGGAAACATTGCGTCGATTTGTGCCATTGCTTCCGGCAGTGTTGTGCCATCTAGCACCTTGCCATCGGTGCCCGTGCAGAAACTGATGACAAAGGGTTTCCCTGTCGCGGACATCAGCGCGGCGATTCCAGACGCTTCAGCGACCGATGGCATGGTTTGGGCCAATAGGAAATCAATTTCAGTCGATGCCAGTTCGTCAATTTGGGCTTTGTGGAATACCATCGCCGCTTCAGCGGACGGCGCCAAATCGGGACGATAGCAGTCGCTTCGCGGCCCCACCAAACCACCGATTAGCACGGGAGGTTGGTCAGCCGGAGTTTCTTGGCGGCGATCCATCACAAACGATACGGCATCGGTAACGATCGATGCAGGCATGCCCGCGGCAGCGACGCGTGACGCATCGAGCCGCCAAGTAGGAGCCGTGAGAAGGATCGGCAATCCGCTGTCACGGGCGATTTTGAGGTAATCCCGATAGATCGAAACCATAGCGTCCTGAGCGGGCCCGGAACCATAGATCAGCGGTGCGTTGAATAGAGTAGGATGCAACTCGACTCCCGGCAGCCGCCGAAGACGCTCGGCCACAGCGCATTCGGCTAGGATGCGGGAGGAACTAGTGAGAATTTGCTCGAACATATCTGCTAGGATTTTGTTTTTTCAGGGGGCGTTGGAAGGGGCATCGGAATCGGGAAGAGAGTGGGGCTGGCATGATGTTTCTAGAACGCTACAAAGATCAAACTGTGCGCTCGTTGTAGGCAATCGAGAACTCACATCTTAATGCACTTCTCCGGCGGGTCGATAGCAAAATTTCAACGAACTCGAAATCAAAGGCTGGTGCCGCAAGTTCGAGGTGAAACAAGCCGGCGAGGCCGCCGGAGCAGTCTACTCAGGCAATCAAGTAACCTGCAGAGGTTTGTAAGATGCCCTTCGGCGAGCCGTGACCACATGGCCGCCGGCCGCCGTTGCTGGCTCCTGCTGCAATTCCAAGCATGCTATTCAGTGTCTCGCAGTAAATGCGTGCCGTGAGTTACGGCTGCTCCGGCGCGAAGCGCTGCTGCGATGTGGATCGTCTCGGCGAACTCTTCCTCGGTAGCCCCAGCTGCGAGGGCGTTTTGCTTGTGTACTTCGATGCAATAGGTGCATTGTGTGGTGAGCGCCACGGCGATCGCCATCAGCTCTTTGTATTTCTTCGGGATGACACCGTCCGCAAGGGCGGCAGCATCATATTGCCAGAAGGCGTTTGTCGGGGCGGTCGCCAGCTTTTTGAGTTGCGGTAGCCGTTTCAGATTTTCCATGGATGTCATGTTCGTGAATCAGGTAAAATGTTATCAATTGCGTCCAGCCATAACACCGCCATCCACATCCCAGACTGCTCCCGTGACCCAGTTGGCTGCATCGCTCAGCAGGAAATCAATGACCGATCCGACATCGGAAGGCTTACCGATACGACCAATCGGATGAAACGCATTGAATCCGGCAAGAACTGTGGTTATTTCCTCATGCTTGATAAACGCTCCGTAGATGGGTGTTTCAACGACGGCTGGGGAGACGGCATTTACACGAATTCCGTGATCGGCGAGTTCCATGGCCAGATGCTGGGTGAGCGAATGCAGGCCGGCCTTAGCCATCGAGTAAGCTGATGAAGGGGTCGCCTTGATAGCCTGTTTCGCCCACATTGAGCCGATGTTAACAATGCTACCGCTAGTTCCCGTATCCACCATTCGTTGCACGACAGATTGAGTGAGGAAGAATAGGGATTCATTGATGTCATGATATTTGTCATAGTTCTCACGCGTGAACTGGAGGAAAGGCAAGGGAGAAAAATACCCTGCCGCATTCACAAGGTGATCGTATGCTTGGGCGGATGATATCTCTCGGGAAAAGTTGTCAACCTGAGCACGGTCGTAAAGATCGACTACCTTGATGTTAATCGTGGGCGATCCTAAATCCCGCAGAGAGGCGGCAGCGTTTTCGAGTTTGGCGATATCGCGGCCGACGATAGTGACAGCCTCTCCACGAGATGCGATGCGTGTTGCAACGTCGAAGCCCATTCCGGTAGAACCGCCTATGATTAGTGTATGTTTCATTATTTATTATTTAATTAGTTGTTGTAGTTTTCGTTCTTGCCGTCTGCGTTTGCCAGAGTATAAGTCGAAGGCCCACATCATAGCGTTATTCTAGAATCGGTAAACTGGGCACAAATTGGTGGGGTAGCCACTAACTGGTAAAAATTGATGAAAACTAACGAAAAAAAAATTTCACAGCATGCCCCACCACGCCGTATCGGCCGCATGGTGGAAACAATAGTCGGTTGCAAATGGTCACTCACCGTGATGGATTTGGTGAATACAGGCATTCATCGGCCCGGAGCCATGGAGCGGGCAGTTGAAGGGCTTACGGCCAAAGTGCTAAATGATTGTCTGCGTCTGCTGGTTTCCTTCGGTGTTTTGGAAAAAGCCAGTTTTGCCGAAATTCCACCACGTGTGGAATATCACTTCACCACTTTCGGGCACAAGTTCCGTGACGCTTTTCATTTCCTAGACGATTTGGAGCACGATCTTAACAAAATCGAACTCAAACAAGAAGACAGTGCGTGCAAAGATGGTGCCGGTTGAGATGCTCTTCTGATAACATCTTGATTCGACTAATTTCTGGTAAAATAATGGGACTTCAGATCAATAAGAGAAAAATCGATTTTACGATAGAGGGAAGTTTTACTGAACACATTAGCCCGTCTCGACTCTGCAATTTTCTTCAAAAAAATCATCAACTGGACGGCCGCGCTTGGCGAGGTTGGATTGATGAAGGTCGGAGTGCGCCGCTTCTCCTGCTTTGGTAAGAGCTCGTTCCGAGATCTGTGCTGGAACTTCAAAACCTAACGCATCTTTGCCATGCTTATCGACGCCATCGCCGAACTTAGTAAAAGCAATCCCGATGATGGCGTAGGCAAAGCGGCAATCATTTCCTAACGATTGCAGCTCGACAGGAACTGCCCCTGATGCCGATGGGAAGTTGCGGGTATTGAGCATGCAGGATGCTGCTCACCTTGCTAAGGTTGTTTTTTTCGACAAATCCCAGTAGCTTAGGCCACTTTCGCTGTAGCCATGAGCGCAAAGATCCAAGCCGACGGTTATGTAGTCTTGGGGAGCGCGATGTTGCTGGGGCGGATTGCAATAAAATTTCATGGATGCAGCATCACAGCTTTTTCCACTTGTCTGCGTGTCTCGACGCCGCAGAGAATTTCGACTAAACTTAAGCCGAATGCGAGTGCTGTTCCGGCGCCTTGGGAGGTGATGAGAGAACCATCGATGACCACGGCAGCTGGCGCTAACGATTGTGGCAATTCTAGCCAACAGCTGTCATGACTGGTATAGCGTTTGTTTTCTAACAATCCGGCATCGTGCAGCAATAATGGAGCAGCACAGATGGCCGCGATGGGTTTTCCGCTGGGGGAAAATTCTTTCAGCACCCTGACGAGGCGACCGTCCTTACGCAGTTCGCTCACTCCGGGCCCGCCAGGCAGGACGAGCAAATCGTAATCGCTAGGTTTCACATCGCTGAACAGCGCATCGGCATGCAAGGTAATGCCACCGCGCGTCTGCACGTGAAGGCCATCGCCAAGAGTAGCCATGGTGACCTGCACACCCGCGCGGAGTAAGACATCGACTGGAGCGATAAGCTCCAGTTCCTCGACACCATTAGCAAACAAAAACAGGGCAGCTTTTTTCATGAAATTGAGATTTGAACATAGGCGAAAAAGAATCAATCGCAATCTTGCATTTATCAACGAAATCACCTATAATCTACCTTCCCCGATGAACACCGCTGAAACATTCGCTCAATATGTCTTGCCGACTTACGGCAGATTCCCGCTTGTCCCCGTCAAGGGAGAAGGATCATGGCTATGGGATGACACGGGCAAACGCTATCTCGATTTCTGCACGGGCATTGCTGTTTGTTCGCTGGGGCATTGTCATCCAGCCTTGACAAAAGCAATCCAAGAGCAAGCAGCTACCTTGCTTCATTGCTCAAATCTCTATCAAATTCCCCAACAAGCCGTATTAGCGAAAACCATCGTCGAGGATCACGTCGGCATCGCGGGTAAAGTATTTTTTTCCAACTCCGGAGCTGAAGCGAATGACGGGATCATCAAAACAGCGCGTCGTTTCGGTCATCACAATCGTCAAGCAAATGGCGAGCCTCGCTATGAGGTGATCACCTTTACACAATCATTCCACGGCAGAACTCTCGGCGCGATGGCGGCTACGGGGCAAAAGAAAATTCAGGAGGGCTTCGATCCCCTGCTCCCAGGTTTCCGCTACTGTCCATTCAATGATCTCGCCGCTTTGGAAGCTGCCATATCACCGATCACGGTTGCTATTTTGTTAGAGCCGATCCAAGGCGAAGGCGGAGTGAATTGCGCCACGCCCGAGTTCCTAAGCGGAGCGGCGGCCTTGGCGAAAAAACATGATCTGTTGTTGTTCTTCGATGAAGTGCAGGCGGGTTTTGGTCGTTGTGGTGAAGCGATGGCATGGCGTGCTTTTTGCCCTGAGATCGAGCCCGATGGCATCACCTGGGCAAAGGGCATGGGCGGAGGATTTCCGATCGGAGCCTTTTGGGTATCGGATCGATTAATCGATGCTACCACCCCGCTGAGTTCTTTGATGGGGCCGGGATCACACGGCTCCACCTATGGCGGCAATCCCCTCGCCTGCGCTGCTTCCCTAGCTGTCCTGAAAGTCATCCATGAACAAGATCTCGCGATTCATGCACGCAGCATGGAAGCGCACATCCGCGAGGTTTTCGCGAGTTGGGACCAAACCACTCTGACCGTCGTGCGCGGCAAAGGATTGCTGTTAGGGTTTGCCATCGATGCGACAAAAATGCCCATCGTCGAAGGAAAAACGCCAGCACAAGTGCTTTGCAGTAAGCTGATGGAAAAGGGACTTCTCACCGTGCCCGCAGGCCCTGAGGCGCTGCGCATCCTGCCTCCGCTCACCGTCACGACCGAAGAAATCGACGATGCCCTGGAAATCATTCGCAGCACCGTG
>JBIIAI010000056.1:0-18082 GCA_044239965.1 Akkermansiaceae bacterium | reverse complement strand
GACGTGATTGTGAATGCCATCGTTTTCGCGATTGTTGTCAAACCAACTCTGCACACCTTCGGCGAAATACTCACGATCATTGCTCCCTGCGTAGGTGCCCTTCCACAAGCCTTTTGCGAGAGCCTGATCGTAACACGCCTTGAGTTTTTCATCAAACTTGGGATCGATGCTCTTGAGCCCGCGCAAATGAATGTTGTGCGCAAACTCGTGAATCATGATGTTTTCCGTGCTATACGGATCACCCTCGAAGGCCAACATATTTTCCTCTGCACACGAGCACACGGGATCTGTCTCGGAACCACCCAATCCCCGTGCCCGTTTGTCCCAATACAATTTCGGCTTGAGCCATTTGTATTCGGGAATGTCCGTCGTGAACTCGGTCGATCCAATCACCACCATCCGCGAGCCATTGGCAACCATCGCTTTTCTGAGATCAGGACGCTTTGCTAGCATCAGATCGATCAAATACGCCGCTTCCTTGAGCGCGTAGTCGTTGACCTTGCCCGATGCCACCACCGGATAGCCACCCGCGCTGGTGTATTTTTCATAAAAGGCATCCAGTTTCATTTCCGCAGGTGGCGCCGTCACAGGATATGGTTCTGCCGCCGCTGCGATGCTCACTAGCGAACCAAAAATCCAACTCAGCACAAGGCAGGCACGATGTTTCATAGCCTCAGACTATCACAAACCACAGCGCTGGCGATGAAGTTTTGTGTCACCAAAGGCATCGGACAGCCCCGAATTCCGCGAAATTCCGCATTTTTCCATTGCACCACGCCGTTCCTTGTTTATAAATCCCCTCACGCATTCACCAAATGCCGCTGTAGCTCAGGGGTAGAGCAATTCATTCGTAATGAATAGGTCGTCGGTTCAATTCCGACCAGCGGCTCCATTTTTTCTCGCGCCGATTCTTTTTCCCGACCCTTTCTTTCCCATGCCTGATCTCCGGTTCGAACTCGCGGCGCAGGCACTAGGCCACCAAGTGATTTGTGGCATCGATGAAGCAGGTCGCGGCCCACTTGCCGGTCCCGTATCGGTGGCCGCTGTGGTCTTGCCTGCTGATTTTTCTCTTGAGGGACTCAACGACTCGAAAAAGCTCAGTGAAAAAAAACGCGAGCAGCTCTATCACGCACTACTAGCTGATCCTCAAGTCCGCTGGGCTCATGTCTTTGCTGATGCCGCCGAGGTCGATGCCAAAAACATTCTCCGCGCCACGCATGATTCCATGGCCGCTGCCGCACTCGCGCTGCAGAAAAAATACCGCATTGCTATCGACCATTGCCTCATTGATGGCCTGCCGCTCAAGCAATTTCCCCTCTCTCACCAAGGCATCGTCAAAGGCGATTCCCACTCGCTCTCCATCGCCGCCGCCAGCATCATCGCCAAGGTCAGCCGCGATCACGTCATGAAACAATACGCCCAAGAGTTTCCCGAATACGGATTTGAAAAACACATGGGCTATGGTACAAAGTCACACCTCGCCGCCCTCCACGCTCATGGCCCTTGTCGCATTCATCGTCGCTCATTTCAGCCGGTATCTCAACTCTCGTTGCCGCTTGACGCATCGTAATGGTGAACGCTGGACGCCACATGAGGTCGGCGAGTACGGCGAACGCATCGCCTGCGCTTGGCTCCGCGCCCACCGCACCAAAGTTCTCTACCGCAACTACCGCGCGCCCCAAGGTGGCGAAGTGGATATCGTCGCCCGCCAAGGTGATCTGCTGCTTTTCATCGAGGTCAAAACCCGCCGCGAGGGCGGAGTCGGCCGACCACTCGATGCCGTCAACAGCGCCAAGCTCGAACTCATCGAACGCGGTGCCAACTCCTGGCTCAAGCTCCTCAAAAACCGCCGCATGCCTTGGCGCTTCGATGTCATCGAAATCATCCTCACCGAGGGCGAAAAACCGCACGTTAACTGCGTCGAGAACGTCCTTTGAGCGATCTGTGCAAAAATGCCATACATTTTTTTCACCGAGGCTTGCCAAGTCGCCCGCGCCCTTGCACAATCTGGCACCCCTCACTAGCTCTCGAAAAACCATCACACGATCATGCCTGAAATCACCGATAAAGAACTGCCTCAGAATGTGAAAGCCTATTGGCTCAAAGCACTCAGCGCAATCGAAGTCAAAAATCACGCCTACGCTGTCACCTTGCTGCAGGCCGTCATCAAAGACAATCCTGGCTTTTTGCAAGGTCGCGAACTGCTGCGCAAGTGCGAAGGCATCGTCACTGGCGGCCCTAAGAAAAAACAAAAAATCTTCGGCATGGAGTCCGGTGGCCCAGGTATGAAACTCCAAGGAGCGGTCAAAAAAGACCCCGCAGGTGCCGTAGCACTCATCGAGAAAGAACTCGAAAAAGACCCCTTCAACGATGGCCTCAATGATTTGCTCCACGAATGTTTCCTGAAAATGGAACTCTTCGATAGCGCCGCCTTCGCGCTCGAGACCCTGCGCAAGAGCCATCCCGACAACACCAAGAATATGCACAAGCTCGCCCTCTACTACCTAGAGCGCCAACGTGCCGACCTCGCCGGTGATGTTTACAACGACATCCTCAAAGCCACTCCTACCGATTCCATCGCTGTCAAAGGCTCCAAAGACTGCGCGGCAAAGCACTCCATGCAACGCCAAAAGTGGGACGAGAATTCCAGTGTTCGCGATCTGATGAAAGATCAGTCCGAATTCCAAGACCTGGAAACCGCCTCCCGCGCTGGTATGACCAAAGACCAGATGATCGAAAAACGCGATCGTCTCATCAACCGCTACAACGAGGATCCCAACAACCTCGGCAATGCCAAAGAGCTCGCCAATGTTTTCGAACAAATGGAAGACTGGGAAAACGCCATGACGTTTTATGATTGGGCATTCACCCTCAGCAATGGCGACGCCGCCCTTAAGAGCAAAGGTCGTCAGATGTCTGACAAGCACATCGCCACCCAAATGGCCAGTCTGCAAGCCGCTGTCGATGCCGATCCCGATAACGCCGAGCTGCGCGCCCAACTCGATGAAGTCCTCCAAGCACGCGCCCTCGAAATGGTTGCCAACGCCAAACAACGCGTTGACGAAAACCCCACCGACCCGCAACTCCGCTTCGAACTCGGCACCGCACTCTTCAACGCAGGCGACCACAGCGCCGCCATTCCTCACCTCCAGCAAGCGAAGACCAACCCGCACATCCGCACCAAAGTTCTTCTGCTCCTCGGACGCACCTTCAAGGCAAAATCCATGTTCGACCTCGCCCTCAAGCAGCTCAGCGATGCCCTCGCCGACCTCCACGGCATGGACAACACCAAAAAAGAAGTCCTCTACGACAAAGGCCTCATCCACGACGAAATGGGCGACTCCGCCTCCGCGCTCGATTGCTTTAAGCAAATTTACGAAGTCGACTACGGCTATCGCGACGTCGCCACCCGCGTAGAATCCTCCTACTCATAATCGTGGCGGAGGCCTCTGGCCTCCCAGCCCAGAACGATTCATATTTTCATGCCATGACCGCAACGCAGTCATGGCATTTTCATATAAAAAATCACCCCGCACGCCAAAATTTCACCCCGACTTCATTCTCCTTTCACAATCATACAATAGATCAGAAAGCACATGAACCAAACATTCCTCGACCGCTTTCCTCAGCAGCTCAAACACTGGACATTTCACTGCACCATCAATGCCCTGCCCAGTTTCATCATCGCCGCTGCTTGGATGAAAATGTATCGGCAGCCTGCCTGCCTCGCGGCCATGCTTCTCGCCATCGCGTGCTTTATTGTTGCCTATGCAACGATCACGTCACTCCCTGGCTCAATGAACGAAAAAGACAGCCTCACCAGCCGCGCCATTCGTCTCGGCGCAAAAATCCGCTCCTGGATCGCCGGGCTATCCATCCCGTTTGTTTGCATAGGAGAAGGATTACTTCTTTTCGTTCCCGACTTCTGGTGCGGATGGTTTTCCATGGCCTCGGTCAACTGGATCGCAAGTCAATTTGGCTACGGAAACAGCGTCATGAACGATGGTTCGTCGAGTAAGCCCGTGGCCGTCTTTATTACTACGCTCCTCGAAGGAACAATGCTCTCGATCATCCTTCTCATGATTTCTTTCTTTGCCCTGATCATGCTCCAAGCAAAAGCTCGCAGAAAAATGATCTAACAAGAGTCATTAAGGCTTACGTTCACTCGAATGGAAAAAATCTGTGCTTACGTCTCCTCAGCGCACCATACAACGGTGTAACTGAATGAAAGTAAAATTGCCGATACAGAATGAGAAAACGTATCAGATGTTGCAATTGCCGTTTTATTCGCAATGCGTATTCCGAATGCCATGCAGAGCAACAAGCAACCAGTTTGATAGCTTTGGATCGAGATCGATCATACTCGCTTGATTGTGTGTGTCGGATATCCAGAGTGTTGGAGCAGACTCTTTGCCAGCGATGATGACCCGCTCACCCTTATCGCCTGAATACTCGGTAAATCCAGTTAACTTCATCTCAGATTCAATTGGCGTAAGAACCGATGGATGCCGATAGAATCGCGCAGCTTTCCAGTCTGAGATTTCGTGATACCGAAAGAAGGCGGATGCACATACGGCTGCTTTTCCTTCGTGAGAAAACCTGACTTCCAAGCGATTGTCTTCATTCAATGCAATTTTGAAAAAATCATTCGATGGCGGAACCGGAACAGAAGTCTCAAAATCAAATAGTGCTATCTCGATGTGAGATGCCATCTGACCGCACGCTTTGGCAAGAATACGTAAAGCACGGCCTTCAACTTCGGAATGATCCATGAGTGAGATCTCTGTTCTGCAGAAAATCCAATCCACCAACGGATAGTCATCCCAGCAGGCACTTTGCGAAACCTGATCGGCGCTTTTTTGTGTATTTATCTGCTGCCAATCGGACATCATTTTCACAACGAAAAGTTTTGGGTTGGAGAATACCGTTTTATATCACACGGGCTTGACGGAATGATAAGACAGGATTTCCACTGGTATAGCAAGGAACTTTCTTATGCCATATGTCGCATAAAAGACTTTGCCTCACGCGATCACATATCAGTGGCAAAGTCAGTCCGTTTTCCTGCGAGATCTTTTGCGGTTGATAAAAATCCGATGCTGGGTCTCGCTATCGATGGCTAGATATGCTGGGACTCTTCTGTTAGGCATCCTCATGCGTGATAATGAAACAGCAGCCACATCGGCACGGTGATGGTGAAGTTGTAAATCACGTGCAGGATAATGGTGTTTGTTAGGGATCTGGTGAGGTAATAGATTGCGGCAGCCGAAAATCCGAAGAGGCCCACGCTGATGGTGCCATAAAGATCGTAGTAATGAGAGATGGCGAAGAGTAAGGTAGTGACGAAGGCCGCAATCCAGAATCCCCATTTGCGTAGCATCGGGTTCATAAGAAATCCGCGGAAGATCAATTCCTCCATGACGGGAGCCATGATGCAGGCGGAGAGCAAGCCATAGCAAAGACCGCGCCAACCGTTTTCCATCGGGTCAATGCCCAAGGTAGGATCGATGCTTCCACTGGCGTCGATGAGTGAACTTAGCATGGGATCAAAGAGCGACAACAAGGCAAAAACTGCTAGGATGAGTGACCAGCGCGGCTTTTGATTCAGACCAAATTGTTCGATCAGAACTTTCGGATGTCGAAATAAAACGCCCATCATCAGTAGGGCGGGGATCATGCGCCAGATGGTATCGTTGATCACTAAGGGAAGAAATTTTTCTTCAAAAGACAGATGCAAAATTTGCAATCTGCTAGAGATTTCGTCAGCAAAAATTTCTGATAGAAAAAATAATGCAAAGACGAACTTCAATGACCAGTGGAGCGGGTAATGAAATCGTTGATCCATTTTACGCTGGCGCAGCAGACTGCGAACTTGTCTCCACGCTGGTCGCAAAAGCATCAAACCGAGGATGACTAAGGCCCATACAGCCGCGTAAGCATAAGCTGCCATATTCATCGAACTCTTGGTTTTTTGATTTTCGCGTTCTACTTCATCAAGAAATCGCTGATCTTTTGTGGACGCCGCATAGCTTTTGACCAATTGCAAATCCCACCAAGTCACTTTTCCATCATCGAGATCAAGTTGCCAGCGTTGCCATTGTTGTGGGTTGAGCGGCTGATGATCAAACGCTTTTTGTTGCCAGGTGCGTCCTCTTTCCAAATCGGATTTTTCTCCTAACTCACGCTTCATTATCGCGAAAGCAAGTTCACCTTTTTTTCCTAACAATTTTTCTTCTGCTAAAAGTGAAAAGCTATCCGCGGCCATCTCCAAAGTATCCGGAGTATCATCGTAATTCAACATCCACTTTTGCCAATCAGGCGCATCCTTGAGTGCGTCGTTGACTCGCAAGGTTCGATCCCATGCGTGCAAAGCAATTTTTTCTGACTCTTTATCCAGTTGATCATCACTGAACAGGTAGCCCGCAAGTATGCCCAAGGTCCAAATCATTGCGACCGTTACAAACAACCACGATGGGATTTGGATTCGTGTCATGGCACGATACCATCGATAATGGCGATTTTTTACCACTCGCGATGCGATGATCAGATCTGGTAATGGTGGTGGCAATGACATGATACTTTATTGTTGCCACGCTTATCAGCGAAATTTTTCGTTAGAAAAATTTGTTAGGCTGGTTCTTGATCAAGCTTGAATGCATCGTGTACGGCACGCGCTGCATCTTCGATGAATCGCTCATCAACGGTGACGGCAATTTTGATTTCCGATGTGGAGATCATGCCGATGTTGATGCCTGCATCACCCAAAGCCTTGAACATGGTCGCGGCCACACCCGAGTGAGAACGCATGCCGATGCCGACGGCGGAAAGTTTGGCAATGCCACCTTCCGTTTCGATTTTTGCCGAAGAACTCAGTTTTTCTAGAACTGGCTTCAGAGCAGCTTGAGCCTTACCAAGGTCATTGGAATGCATCGTGAACGAATGGCGTGCATAGCCATCGTTGGCGATGTTCGAGATGATCATGTCGAGATTGATTTCGGCATCGCCGAGCGCGCCGAGAATGGCTCCCGACATCCCTGGAGCATCGGGGATTCCTGTGACGGTGACGCGAGCTTGTGAACGCTCAATGCTGATTCCACGAATGACAACGTTTTCCATAGCGGGATGTTCTTCTAAAACAAGAGTTCCTGGGTTATTGTTAAGGCTGGAGCGTACTTCAAAAACGACGCCGTATTTTTTGGCAAATTCGACTGAGCGCGATTGCATCACCTTCGATCCTGATGATGCCATTTCTAACATCTCGTCATACGAGATTTCGGGAAGCTTGCGAGCATTTTTCACGATGCGTGGATCGCAAGTGTATACGCCATCGACGTCGGTAAGGATCTGGCAGACGTCAGCTTTGATGGAAGCGGCAATGGCGATAGCTGTAAGGTCTGAACCACCACGACCGAGCGTATGAATCATCCCAGATGGAGTGACTCCTTGAAATCCGGCGACGACGAGTGTTTTGTCTTCTGCCAGCAACTCATTCATCAAGGTCGGATCCATCTCAAGAATGCGACCGCGGGTGTGAGATCCAGTAGTAAAAATGCCAGCTTGGCGTCCTGTGATCGAAGCAGACGGCACACCGATGTCCTGTAAAGCCATGGCGACGAGTGCGATCGATTGTTGCTCACCTGTAGAAACCAATACATCGAGCTCGCGTTCCGAAGGATTTGGCGTGAGTTCATGAGCCATCTTCAACAGACCATCAGTAACTCCTGACATGGCTGAAACCACGGCTACGACTTTGTTTCCTTCATCGCGCGTGCGTTTGAGACGCGCGGCCACGTTGCGAATGCGATCAAGGGAACCGACGGATGTGCCGCCATATTTTTGAACAATGAGTGCCATGGTTTCGGGAAGCGGCGGGTAATTAAGAGTAGATTGTCGAGAAAGGCAAGCGGAAGAGTGTCGGATTGTGGCAGTATTTACGCCGTAGAAAAAAGTATTCGGAGATCTTGGCGTGATGATTGATTCAAGGATTTTCTGCGAGATAGTGCAACCAATCACCACAGGGTATCTGGGCTTGCGCGTCGGGCGTGATCAAGAACTCCCAAAGCATGGCGGTCACTAGTCCTGCTGTCGTTTTTATGTCGACTGAGACGCGTTGATATTCTTCACCCTCAAAGGCATCGAGCTCGGCCAATAAAGCATCGTCCATTTCATAAAGTGAGCCATGCACCCAATGATTATTCGATGGATCGAGCCGCAAAGCAGGGTACCAGCTGATGCGGTAAAGCTTTGCTGCCACCTGACCGTCGCCCAAGTAACGAGCTCCATTCATACGCCATGCGTTTGAGGCATTTTGCCGTAAGGTGCCGTAGACAAAAATCGTATACATCATAGCGAACCGTACACGCAATGAACCATGCGTGCAACCTGATCTTGCTATCGATGATTGCAACTCCATTTGCGCTGTGAAGAACTCAACATTCTTTGGGGATAACTTGTGGAATCAGCTGTGATAACTTTGGACGTAATGCTGATGTCAACATTCCCCTGAAGATGCACCGAGTTGTTTCACAGGTTATTCTTCCTGTGGAACCCTGATCAGGAAAGTGTGGAACTGCGATTTTGGCGACTTATTCACATCTAGATGATGATGATTTATTGTACATATTTTAAAAACTATTCTTAAAGCATGTGGATAATTTCGCAATGACCTGACTCATGATTGTTTTGGAAAAATCGTTATCCATGAAACATTGTGCTTTCTTTTGAGACACATGTCTGGGGCCTGTGCATGCCCGAGAGAGTCACAGGAACACCTTTAGCCTAGATCGCACAGGGATTGGCCTTGTGGACTCCGTATGGGTGAAAACTGGCAATGTGTTGATTAATCGATGACGCGGTGGATGCAATCGATCCCGACAAGAAAAAACCGCCGACTTCAAGTGAAGCGGGCGGTTTGAGAAAACGGTGATGTTTTCGAATTAGTTTGCAGCAGCAGCAACTACGTTCACACGTGTGCCGTTTTTGTCAAAGAGCACTTTGCCATCGCTGAGCGCGAAGAGAGTGTGGTCTTTGCCCATGCCAACATTCACGCCAGGAGTCCAGCGTGTGCCGCGTTGGCGAATGATGATGTTGCCAGCGATAACTGCTTGGCTACCGAATTTTTTCACGCCAAGACGTTTGCTGCGTGAGTCGCGTCCGTTTTTGACAGATCCTTGTCCTTTCTTATGGGCCATAACGAGTAGTAAGTTGGGTGGTTGAAATTATGCGGAAATACCAGTGATTTCCAGCTTGGTCAAATGACGGCGGAAACCGATTTTCTTGTGGAAGCCTTTGCGGCGCTTGAATTTGAAGGCGACGCCTTTTTCTCCGCGGTGTTGCTCCACTACTTTTGCTGTGACGCTAGCGCCAGCAACGAGTGGTTGACCGATGGTTACGGAAGAACCTTCACCAATGAGGAGAACGTCAAAAGTAGTTTCGCTGCCAACTTCGAGTGCAAGTTTTTCCACATCGATTTTGTCGCCTTGTTGAACGCGGTATTGTTTACCGCCTGTTTTGATGACTGCGTAGCCCATGATATAAAGAAGGTTATGCTCTTGCGAGCGGGGCGCGAACTTCACCACAAACTAGGGTCTGTGGCAAGTTTTTTTTGAAAAAATATTTTAGGCATTTTGTGGCGTCATGCCTGGCATCTGTGTTAACGTCTCGGCGACGATGATGGAAGCGCGCACATGGAGCATAGAATCAGTGGAGGCGATGGAAAAACTGGGCGAGCAACTTGGCCAAGAAATGACTGAGCCGATGGTTATTGCGCTGGTTGGTCCGCTCGGTGCTGGAAAAACTCACCTAACAAAAGGTGTCGCCCGTGGCTTGGGATTTCGTGGCGAAGTGACAAGTCCAACTTTTTCGTTAGTGCAAGAATATCACGGTGGTCGCTTGCCTTTGTTTCACTTTGATCTCTATCGGCTCAAATCAAGTGCCGAGGTCTTGGCGATGGGTTGGGATGACTTTTTAGATCAGCGTGGTGTGATGCTGGCCGAATGGGGCGATCTTTTCCCTGAGCTTTTTGATGAAAATGATCGCATGATCCGCATCGAGGTTTGCGAAAACGGACGCGAAGTTTTGTACTGTTAATTGGATCAGAGTGCGGCGCGACCGACACTTTGCAAGGTTCTACCGACGGTAGTTGCGGCACTTTGTGCGAGACCACAGGAAGAAAGCAAAGTGATTGAGGCAAGGATCAAAGCAAGAAGAGAGAGTTTTTTCATCGGCATTGAGTGTAGATTAGAGAATGCGACTGTCGAGGTTAAAGATTTGCCCTGAGGTGTGTGGCAAACGGAAATGCAAAGCCTCGAGAAATGCGCAGACCTCGGCATCGGTGTTGAAGCGCTGGAGGCAATGGAGGCTTTTGACTTCTTCCTTACGACTGCTGGAAAGTGATGCGGTCATGCGATTCTCGAGATAACCAGGGATGAGGACATTGACGCGGACGTTGGCGGGGCCAAGTTCTTGAGCAAGTGATTTGCTAAGTCCGATCAATCCGGCTTTGGCACTGGCGTAGGCAACTTGCCCGTAGCTGGGGTGCAGAGCGGCGTAGCTGGAGACGAAGACGATGTGTCCCCTGCGCTGCTTGAGCATGGCGCGTGACGCTTGTTGCGCGCAAAGAGCGGCACCGGTGAGATTGCTCAGGATGAGCGAGTCCCACTGTTGTTCTGTCGTTTTGAGAAGCAGTTCGTCGTCGCAGGCGCCTGCCATGGCGATGAGGAGATCACAAGGATGTATGCGGAAATATTCTTTTACTTGAGCAAAATTGGTGACATCCAATTCCTTTCGTGATGGAGCTAGAATATGCGGTGCATAAGCGGATTCCGCGAAAAAAGCGGCAACAGACCTTGCAAGTGATCCGTTACCGCCTGTGATGATGATGCGCTCGGGCATGAAGGATATTATCGTGCAGAAACAGTGATGGCGTGCTCTTCGTAGCGCACACTGCACTCAGCATTGCTGGCGATGTAGTTGAGGATTTGCGATGCAGGAACGTTGTCTAGCTTGAGGGTAATGGTTTTGCTATCGAGCTTTTTGTTTTTATCGCTGATCACGAAGTTTGGCGAAAATGATTTTTCCGTAGCATCACCGATCAGGGTTGTAAGAGTATCGAGGCATTCATCGACGGTTGCTCCTGAAAAGTCTACTGATGCGATCTTGGTGCGCTCCATTTTCAGTTGACGAGCCCGCGCGGCAAATTTTTCGCGATTGAGTGTAAGTTGACTGAGTTGATAGCGGGCTTGTGGATGCTGAGGTTGGACTTTGAGGATGGCACGCAGGTTTTGCTCCGCCTTGGTGACGTCGCCTTCGTTCATGGCGTGGATGCTTTGCGCGTAGAGATCCGTGATGGTCACGGGTTTGCGTGCAGTTGCGGTTTGGGTTTGGCCATAAGTCAGGGTGCAGACTGACAGCAGGATCAATGCGATGGTGTTTTTCATGGTGTTTTGTGCGGATACGGTTGTTTCTGTATCCATTTGCACACTAGCGAAAAAAGTGATCGATGGCAAGGAGAAATGATTAGAGGGAATCAGCACTAGCTTGTTGCTCACGCTTTTCAATCCAAATGGCGAGAAGCGCGATGTCCGCAGGGGTGAGCCCGCTGATGCGTGCTGCTTGGCCTAGGGTCAGTGGTTTGATTTGTTCTAGTCGAGATTTTGCCTCGGCTTTCATGCCGTGAATGGTTGCGTAATCGACCCAACTTGGGATGACTTTCGACTCTTGCCGCTGCATGCGGTCGATCTGCACCTGCTGTCGATCGAGGTGACCCGCGTATTTGACCTCGGTTTCGATGATTGGCCACAGGTCTTGAGGGTAGCGTTTCAGCCAGTCTTCGGGGAGCTGTTGCCAGGTGTTTTCGAGTCGACGGAACCAGAGATCGAGCTTGACCCCCTCGTGGCTGGTTTTGGGAATCCAGGATAGGGCATCGTCGAGTTGGCGGATTTTTTCTTCCGTGCGCGTGATGCGTTCTTGCGTAACAAGGCCGATTTTTGCGGCGAGTGGCGTTAGGCGGAGGTCGGCATTGTCTTGGCGGAGCAGCAGACGATATTCCGCTCGACTGGTGAACATGCGGTATGGTTCGGTGCAGCCACGGGTGACTAGGTCATCAATCATCACACCAAGGTAGGCTTCATTGCGTCCGAGCACAAAGGCGGGTTGACCGAGGACTTTCAAGGCGGCATTGGTTCCGGCGATGAGCCCCTGCCCTGCTGCTTCTTCATAGCCAGAGGTACCGTTGATTTGTCCGGCAAAATACAAACCTGAGACTTTCTTGGTCTCGAGCGTTGGGTAGAGCTGGGTGGGCGGACAGTAATCGTATTCCACGGCATAACCTGGACGCATGATTTCGCAGTGTTCGAGTCCAGGAATGGTGCGCAGAAACGCGAGCTGCACTGCATAGGGAAGAGATGTGGAAACGCCGTTGACGTAGAACTCGCCGGTATGTCGACCCTCAGGTTCGAGGTAGATTTGGTGGCGTTCCTTTTCGGCGAAACGCACGACTTTGTCCTCGATCGATGGGCAATAGCGTGGGCCGACACCTTCAATGATGCCGCAATACATTGGCGATTGATCCAGATTGCCGCGAATGATTTCGTGGGTGGATGGATTGGTGTAGGTCATGAAACAGGGCATTTGTTCCACGTGGAACATTTTATCTGCCCAAGGATTGAGGGTAAAGATGTCGTTTTCCTCGCGACCAATGGTATCGTAGAGGTAACTGAAGTGGGGAATGGGGCTGTCTCCACCCTGCACTTCGCAACGATCGAGATCGAGAGAGCGGCCATTGAGTCGGCATGGAGTGCCCGTTTTGAAGCGTTCGACGGTGAAGCCGAGATCCTTGAGGCTATCGCTTACGGTAGAGCTAGCATCTCCCATGCGCCCACCTTTTTCATTTTTGAGGCCAACGTGCATGAGGCCACGCATGAAGGTTCCTGCGCTGAGGATCACGGACTTGGCGCGAAACTGCATGCCGAGGCTGGTGGTGATGCCGGTGATTTGGTCGTTTTCGACGAGCAGAGATCCTACGTTGCCTTGGTGAAGTTCCAAGTTCGGGGTGTTTTCCAGCAACCATTTCATGCGGAACTGGTAGGCTTTCTTGTCGCACTGAGCACGTGGGGCGCGAGCGCTGGGGCCTTTGCTGGCATTGAGCATGCGCCATTGGATGGCGGTGGCATCGGTATTGAGTGCCATCGCTCCGCCCAGAGCGTCGATTTCTCGAACCATGTGGCCTTTGGCGAGGCCGCCGATGGCGGGGTTGCAACTCATCTGTCCGATGGTATCGAGATTCTGGGTGAGCATGGCAACTTGACAGCCGAGGCGTGCGGCTGCCAATGCGGCTTCGATTCCGGCATGGCCTGCGCCGATGACGAGGACATCGTAGTCTTTTGGGTAAACAAACATAGAGTGAGTGGAAGCAGGGTATAGCATGATCTGGGCAGGCGTGCCACTGCTAATTTGTGTTCGATTGTTCCACGTGGAACATTTATCGATTGAGAATGCCAGCGCTGCTCCGCGGAAGCAGTTCATCAAGGGTGAAAAGAATTTGCTCAGTCCTATTGCAGAGGAGGATTTCTTTCACGCCAAACTCTGCCATTACTTGGCGGCAGGCCCCGCAGGGTGAGACTGGCGTATCTGTATCGGCGACGACGACGACGCGGGTGATGTTTTTTTCTCCTGCTGCTACCGCTGCACCGATGGCTACGCGTTCAGCGCAATTGGTCAGCCCGAAGGAGAGGTTTTCGACATTGCAACCGCCGTAGACATTTCCCGACTCTGATTCGATGGCGGCTCCCACCTGGAATTGAGAGTAGGGAGCATAGGCGTTCGCGCGGGTAATCCAGGCTTTTTGTATGAGGGTGTCCCAAGTCATGGTAGTAGTATATCATGACGTGAAGGGAAAAGGAAATGATGAAATTTCGCTCGCATTGATGCCGATTCTATGGCATTGAGTGCTCATGCGTCGTTGGTTTCCCTTCGTAGGTCTTTTTGTGGTATTGGTTCTGTTCCGGGTAATCGGAGCTTGGCAGGGATGGGCTTTGTCTCCCCTACCCGCATTGTTTCTCTTGAGCTTCGCATTTTTGCCGGGTCGTGGTAGGTGGCTGTTTCCTCTGGCGGCTTGGGTGGTGACGGACCCACTGCTGAATGCCTTTTATGGATTCCCGCTGCTGACATGGGATCATCTTGGGATCGTTGCAGGCTTGGCCTCGATGTTGGTATTGGTTCCGTGGATGCAGCGCGAAGCGTCATGGCTGCGAGGGTTACTCGGTAGCCTGATGGCTGCGGTGTTGTTTTATTTTGTCACCAATGTGATATCGTTTTTAACGCTGCCAGAATTTTACGCACGCAGTTGGGAAGGCTTCGTGCAGGCCCAGTGGACAGGTCCTGTGGGCTTGGGACCCACGTGGGTTTTCTTGCGCAATTCTTGCGCATCGAATGTTGTGTTCGCCGCGATATTTCTCCTTGCGCTTCGCCCTCTTTTCCCTAAATTCTCGGTTCGCGTGCCAGCCTCTGAGCTGATCTGAATTCTTCATTTTCCCATCACACCGTTATGTCATTTGCTGCCTCTAGTTTCAATCGTTTGGACTTCGCCACATCGCCGATCAATCGCGCGCTTACCGCAGAGAAAAAAATCGAATTGCTCACCACGATGATTCGCATACGTCGTTTCGAGCAAGCGGCATTGAAATATTACAATGCCGGACGGATTGGTGGTTTCCTGCATCTTTACATCGGTCAAGAATCGGTAGCTGTTGGCACCATCTCGCTCTGTGGAGCGAACGATCATAACATTACTGCTTATCGCTGCCACGGTCATGCTTTGGCGAGTGGTATGAACATGAATGAGTGCATGGCCGAGCTTTTTGGCAAGGCGACAGGATCGGCAAAAGGCAAAGGTGGCTCGATGCACTTGTTTGCTCCCGACAAAAATTTCTGGGGTGGTCACGGTATTGTCGCCGGTCAAACTCCCCTTGGTCTTGGACTGGCTTACGGTTTGAAATACAAAGGTCTTCCCGGTGCGGCGCTTTGCTACATGGGCGATGGCGCTGTCAACCAAGGTGCTTACCATGAGTCATTGAATTTGGCTTCCTTGTTCGAACTCCCCGTCGTTTATATCATCGAAAATAACGGCTATTCAATGGGTACATCACAGAAGCGTTCTTCTGCCTATCGCGGTTGCCTCGCACAACGCGCCGAGGCTTATGATATGGAATGGGACTTGATCGATGGTTCTGACATTTACGAAGTTCGCGCCAAAACTCACATCGCCATGGAACGTGCGCGCACCGAGTGCCGTCCAACCGTGCTGGAGATTTCCACCTATCGTTATTACGGCCACAGTGTAGCCGATGCAAACGCGAAAAAATACCGCTCACCCGAGGAGATCGAGAATTACAAAAACAATCACGATCCGATTAACACCTTCCGCACTCGACTCCTCCAAGAAGGTGTTTTGACGCAAGAGCAGGCGGATCAAATTGATCAATCTGCCAAGGAAGAAGCTGCTGCCTCTGTTGTCTTCGCAGATCAATCCCCAGCCCCGACCGTTGAATCGATCATGGACGATGTCTACTGGGAAGTGGACAACAAAACCATCGCTGGTCAAACAGGCCGCCATTTCTTCAACGACTGATCTCGCTACTATAAATCTAGTAATTTCTGATCAACCATATATTTTATCATCATATACTTTCACACTGATTTATGCGCACATTGACATACAGAGAAGCACTTCGCGAAGGAATGGACGAAGAATTAGCCCGCGATGAAAACGTCGTGCTGATGGGCGAAGAAGTTGCCCAGTACAACGGTGCTTACAAAGTCACCGAGGGGCTTTGGAAAAAATGGGGCGACAAGCGAATTGTCGATACTCCGATTTCTGAGGCTGGATTCATTGGCATGGGCATTGGTGCCTCGATGCTAGGCGTGCGCCCCGTCATGGAGCTGATGTTCTGGTCATTCCATTCCGTAGCTTTTGACCAACTTGTCAGCAATGCAGCCTGCGTGCGCTACATGTCCGGCGGTTTGATCAATTGCCCCATCGTGGTGCGTGGTCCTGCCAATGGTGGCACCGCAGTTGGTGCAACCCACTCGCACATTCCGGAAGGATTGTTTGCGGCATTTCCTGGCCTTAAAGTCGTGGCGCCTGCAACTCCTGCTGATGCCAAAGGTCTCATGAAAGCGGCCATTCGCGACAACGACCCCGTATTTTTCATGGAAAATACCTTACTTTACGGAACGACTGGACCTGTGCCCGACCCTTCCGAAGGCGACTTCGTGATCCCGCTTGGCGTTGCCGATCTTAAACGTGAAGGCAAAGATCTTTCTCTCATTGCTCATGGTCGTTCTGTGATTCATTGCTTGGAGGCAGCCGAAACACTTCAGCGCGAGCACGGGATTTCCTGCGATGTGCTCGACCTCCGCACCATTCGTCCGCTTGATCAAGAGGCGATCTTCGCCAGTGTTCGCAAAACGCACCGCGTAGTATTAGTCGATGAATCCAAAGCCTTTGGGGGTGTATCTGCGATGGTGGCAACCTTGATCCAAGATCATTGCTTCGATGAGCTCGATGCACCGATCAAACGTGTTACTTCCATTGACGCCCCGGCAATCTACTCTCCGCACGTCGAAAACGAGCAGTTGCCCAACCCACGCCGCATCGTGCAGCAAGTATTGACGATTGCCTAAAGATAAAACAAACGAAAAGAATCTTTTTGCAAAAGTCATTTTCTGATTGACCTACCCCTCCTCCTATCGCTTAGACTCACGCCCGTCATGAAAAACCTTTTTCTGTCCTCATTACTTGCCGTAACCGCTCTCGGTCTCTCCTCCTGCTGCTGCTTGTTCAGTAACAACAATCGTTATGAAACCAAAGAAACCAAACTGGTTGGCCACAAAACCGTGACCAAAGAAGTGCAAGTTTCTGGTAAAGGTTCCAAAGGTGGCATGCTCACCGAGACCGTAACGGAAGAAACCCCCGTCTACAAGGAAGTGGTAAAATCACATCGCGCGAAGTGCGTTCGTCCATATTGCGCCAAAAAAGGCCCATGCGGTAACACCTCGGAAGTTGTGATGAAAATGGCAACCGATCAAGGCGGCACTGGCAGCCCACACATCGGCTTGGTTCCTACCATGCGCCCGCTCGCACCTTGAGCCTACCGAGAGTCAAATCTCTCAACTTGAATTTTCAAAAAACGCACGGTCTCGTACTGTGCGTTTTTTGTTTGATGGGAAAAAAATCGTCATCCCTTGATCTTTGACACAGAAAAAACTGGCATAACTCCGAATCTTCGCCTAGGATTCCGCCCGCTTCCAACAGATTTTTAGATACCATGGCTGTAAATATTGAAATGCCCAAACTTTCGGACACTATGACCGAAGGAACACTCCTTAAGTGGCACAAAAAAGTCGGAGATCGCGTCGAAATCGGAGACATCATTGCTGAGGTCGAGACCGATAAAGCTACCATGGAAATGGAAGCCTTCGATGACGGTGTTCTCACGGCCATCAACATTCCCGAGGGTGGCAAAGCTACGATTGGTTCCGTGCTTGCCGTGCTCGATGGCAACGACGCCATTTCTGCTCCCGCCGCCGAATTAGTTCCTGCTTCTGCTGGTGCCCAGGTCGCAGCTGTGGCCACTGCCGCTGTTGCTCAAGTGGTAGCCGCCGCCGCACCCGTTGTTCACGCCGCAGGCGAACGCATCAAATCCTCTCCGCTGGCTCGCAAAGTCGCCGCTGCTCTCAACGTTGATCTGAATCAAATCGCAGGCTCCGGCCCTGGTGGTCGCATCGTTCGTCAAGATGTAGAAGCCGCATCGCAGTCCCCTGCTCCGGCCGCACCCAAAGCCGCTCCATCCAGTGCTCTTGCTTCCGCTGCTGCTGCTCTTGCTGCTGCATCGAAAACACGTGCAACCACGCCTGCTCCAGCCCCTGCTGCTGCGATTCTTCCCGTTGCGAAAGCCGAAGATCAAATCATCGAGCTTTCCTCACTGCGCAAAATTATCGCCAGCCGCTTGTTGACTTCCAAGCAGACCATTCCTCATTTCTACCTCCACATCGAGGCCGATGCTGCACCGCTGATGAGCCT
>JBIIAI010000001.1:0-65888 GCA_044239965.1 Akkermansiaceae bacterium | reverse complement strand
TTATGGAAAAATTATACCTTTTTCCCATCGGCAGCTCGCGTGGGATTTGCTACATTCAATTCATGGAAGGCATCAAATCCATTAATTCCAACGCTTATCTGCACTGTGAACCGACGTCGTTTCTCTCGAATGATTACGTGATTAAATCGCCGCAGCATCGTGCAGTTCTCCAATTTCAGTTCTGGTCAGAAAGTGGCAGGATCACTTGCAATGGTGTCGTCTATGACGTTGTAAAAAATGGGATGTTTCAGGGCAATTGGTCACTCATGAGGCAAGGTCTTGAGTGCTATCGGGCGCAAAAAAATAGTGCCTTTCATCGCAGTTTCACCATCACGGGAGCAGGGCAAAGCTATCAGTTGCGTGCGGCATCCGTATTTGGTCGCGCGATGATCTTCTCTGGGGGACACGACTCGTTCACCATAACGCCAAACCATGTGTTCTCGAACAAGGCAACCATCAGTGGTCAGGTAATTGATTTTGATCGCGCCTGTTTTGCTTTTTGGTTGTGCGCGCTGATCTGGAGACGAGCGAAAAGGTCAAACTCATGACGCAAAGGAAAATCAAACGCAAATGGGGATGTGGCATGCCGTTGTTGGCCATCGTCATTCTCGTCCCCGTGCTGCACTTTGGCCATATCTGGTGGCTGCAAAATCCCAAACACATGCTGAGTCGATTTTTGGATCTCGAAGGGACCGAACAAATCACACGTGTTAATTCGTCCTACAGGAGTGGCTTTGATTACGTAGCTCAAATCTACCTCGAAGCTGACAGCACAATCATTGAGCGCATCATCGGCCGTGGCGACTTTTCCCAGACTGATCAAAAGAGCAGTTTGCTCGACTTCGAAGGAGCTCCCCCAACAGCATCTGAGCAACTTACCTACTACGAAGAAGAAGAGGGCTATGTGTTCAAATACATCGCCATCAGTCCCGACCGCAAAAGGTTATGGTATGCGGAGATGTCGTATTAATTTCCAATCCATGCCCACAAAATACTCTTACCTTAAAATTCTCGTACTCGCTTCTCTCAAAACTCAGAGGAAGTGAAGTCGGATAAGTTATTTCCTAGCCCATCAAAAAAATCTCTGCGTCTCCGCGTCTCTGCGCGAAAATTTTCATTCATTTCCTTTTCTGCTATTCTGCTTCCAACGACGATTTCGCGGCATTCTCTGCACGAAAGTCTGGACGCATTTTCTTTCCTCGTGTTCAATCTCGGCATGACTCGACCCGATGGCAGATCTGCCGACCAACTTCGTGAAATTTCCTTTACCCCAAACGTCGCGCCCTACGCGCAGGGCTCGGTTTTGGTTTCCTTTGGCAATACCAAGGTGATCTGCGCCTGCAGTGTGGAAGAGGATGTGCCGCGTTGGATGAAGCAACAAGGCGTGAAGGGTGGCTGGCTCACGGCGGAATACTCGATGCTTCCGTATTCGACGCTGGAACGCAAGCAACGCGATATTTCGAAGGGGAAAATCGACGGTCGCTCCTCGGAAATCCAGCGTCTGATCGGTCGGGCCCTGCGCGCGGTGGTGGATTTGAAAAAAATCGGGCAACGCACGCTGTGGATCGATTGTGATGTATTGCAGGCCGATGGCGGCACGCGTACGGCATCGATCACCGGCGCCTGCGTGGCCGTGGCCATTGCCTGCAATCGCTTGCTTTCTGCGGGAAAAATCAAGGATTTTCCTTTGAAACAATTGGTCGCTGCGGTGTCGAGTGGTGTTTATCAAGCCACGCCCATTCTTGATCTGAACTATCCTGAGGACAAGGATGCGAGTGTGGATTTCAACGTGGTGATGACCGAGAGCGGGAAATTTGTCGAGGTTCAGGGCTCGGGCGAAGAAGCTGTTTTCAGTGCTGAGGAGATGACAGCGATGCTTGGGCTCGCGCACAAGGGCATCCAGGAGATCGTGGAGCTTCAGAAGCAAGCGATTCTCACGGCTGATCGCGTGGAAAATGCCGCCTTACTCGATCTTGCGGCTGCATTCGGCAAAGGGCGCTGATTTTCCAGAAGAAATCGCGCGTCAACCATTGAAAATAAGCATTGCCAAATAATAAGCCATTCGCTATAAAGAGCGCGAATGGAAACACCACGCATTGATGGCTTGCGCGTCAAACTCACGGTCGGCAGCGGCGTGAGTGGCACGGTCTATACGGCCGATGACGAGAGCGGCACACAGCTCTCGGTCAAGGTGTTTCAGGGGATGTCGATCAATCGGCAGTTGCTGAGCAAGGCAACGGCGCGGCTCGAGCATGGAGGCTGGCCGAAGGGGGTGATGCCAGTCATCTCCGCGAATTTTGATGGTCGACCTGCACTGCGGGTGACGCAATCGTATTTTGATGATGGAGGCATTCCTAGCAGCTTGCAGCATCGTTTGGCGCAATTTCCCGCAGCTCATTCGTGGGACTTGGTGCGGGAATTGACGCAGGCCTTGGCATCGATGCACGGCCGACAAGTCGCGCACGGCAACATCAAGCCGGGCAACGTATTTTTTGCCGAATCGGGAGAACTTTTGCTCACCGACTGGGACGTGGGCAACATGCCTGGGATCAGTCATCTCGAATACACCGACGCCTTTCTCTACCAACCGCCCGAGCAACTGCTTCAGCCTGAGGGTTACCTCGACGAAGCTGGCTATCGCTGGGACGTATTCGCCTTCGGGGTACTAAGCTTTCGGCTATTGACGGGAACATTTCCTCGTTGCGAGGAAACATTCTGCATGGTCGCTCCGGCCGCTGGAGAAACGCGGCGCGATGGGATCATTGCCGACACCCATAAAATCGCACAGAACCTCGCCCTGCACGCCCGTTTTTCTTGGCCCGATGAGCCACAAAATGTTCGTGAAGCCCAGTACCGTGAGTTGATCAACCAATGTCTCACGCTGGATCCCTTGACGCGGCCTTCATCGATGGTCGAGGTTTTGCATCGCTTTGAAGACATCGATCAACGCAACGACGCGGAGGAACATCGCGATCTTTTACTCAATCAGCGCCGTCGTGCTGACCGCCGCTCGTGGATGTGAACCATGGCTGCTGGCGTGCTCTTAGGCATCGGCGCCTTGCTCGGTTTCCTGTGGCTCAACACGGCACGTTTGCTCTCGAATGAAAAAGAAGATCGGGCTACGGAGTTGAAGGATTTGCGTGAAACCACTCGCCTCGCCGTAGAAGGCAAGCAATCAGCGGATGAGCTGCGCACCAAAGAAGTCTCCGCTGCCGAAACGGCCCAAAAAACCGCCGAGGACACATTGAAAAGTGAACGAGCGATTTGGCTGGCACGCATCGAATCCGCGCGCGACACGGGTGATCGACTTTTCGCCTGGGCGCTTGAAAAAGGCAATCGCAACCTACTGCCGCTCGATGGTCGTGAGACCCGACTCAAACGCCTCGAAAGCTACTACCAAACCTTCATCACCGAGCACGAAAAATAACCTGATCTCGCCGAGGAAAGCGCCCGCGCGAAGCTTCAGCTCGCGGAAATTTCCCTCGCCCTCGGTCAAGCCGAAGTCGCAGCCACTCGTCTCCAAGAAGCCCTCGCCGCGCTCAAGCCGCTGGAAACCAACGGATCTTGGGACATGCGCATCGCCACCGACCGACTCCTGCTCGCCCTGCTTTGGCAACAAATGGGCGACGCTCGCAGCGCCCAAGCCTTCACCGAGGCACGCACAGCCCTGAGCGAAGTCAAAGACCCCAAGGCAGACCAAGACCGACTCAAGCAACTCCGTGCGATCCTCGACTACCATGAGGCGAAAAATTTTGCCGAGAAAGCCGACGACGCCAAAGCACTTGAGCAATTGATGAATGCCACCAAGCAGCTCAACGAGCTCGCCGATGCTCGTCCCGATGCCAGCATTCTGCGATCCGAACTCGCCAATTGTTACCTTTCTTCCGCTACCATCCTCGAAGGCATGGGCAACCTCGGCGATGCCCGCGAAACCCGCGCTCTCGCCGTCAACGAGATCCAAGCGCAACTCAAGGTCAACCCCAAAGATTTCGCGCTGCGCCTCGACCTTGCCGGCACCTATGGAGCCATGGCCGAGGCCTCGATGCTCGCCGGCGATATTTCCTCCGCCGATCAACTCTCCAAGGATGCCATCACCTTACTCGACAAACTCATCCAAGAGCAACCCGAGAACGCTCAGGTGGCTTCGCGCCTCGCCTCGCAGTATTTCATCACTGCCAGCTTGCTCACCGATCAAGGCCAAGCGACAAAAGCCCTCGAAATCGTCGAGCGCGGCATCAAATTGCTCGTCAGCCACGTTACGGGCGAAAAGTCCGATGCCCTTGCCCAGTTCAATCTCGGTCGTCTGCTTTGGGAAAAAGCTCACATCATCGGAGCGGAGAAGGACCACAAAGAAGGATTCGCCTTGTATCAACAAGCGCTCGACATGCTGAGTAAGCTCAGCGACAAAGATCACGGCTACCTGCGCGCCGAAAACGTCAAACGTTTTGTCGGCTTCATCCACGCGGATATGGCACACGCCGCGCAATTGGACAAAAACTTCCCGCAAGCGAAAACCAGTTGGGCCGCCAGCATCAAGGTGTGGGAAGAGTTGCTGGTATTGCGCCCCAAAAATGAAGAATACGAGGGCCTACTCGATTGGGCCAAAGGTCGCCTCAAGGATTTGTAATACATCTGCTAGCGAAAAATTTACGCGGATTTGATACGAAGGGTTGCACTCCACCCCACGCTTGTGCATGGTGACCCCGCGCATGAAACTCATTAGTGGAACAGCTCACAGAGGCCTAGCAGAACGAATCGCCGAGAACTTGGGAACCAAACTTGCGGACGTACACGTCACCGCATTTCCCGATGGCGAGACCTTCGTGAAAATCAACGAAAACATCCGCGGTGCCGATGTGTTCATCATTCAGCCTTCATGCCCACCGACCAATCACAACATCATGGAACTGCTGATCATGGTGGATGCCGCTCGCCGCGCCAGTGCCGGTCGCATCAATGCTGTGATGCCATTTTTCGGCTATGCACGCCAAGACCGCAAGGACCAACCTCGCGTGCCAATCACCGCTAAGCTCGTCGCCAATATGCTCACCGAAGCTGGCGTCGATCGCCTCATCACCATGGACCTTCACGCCCCGCAGATCCAAGGTTTTTTCGACATTCCCGTCGATCATCTTTACGCCAAACCTGCACTCATCCACTACCTGCGCGAGCAAGGTGCGGGAGCTGATGGCAACCTCACCGTCGTGTCACCCGATGTCGGCGGCGTGAAAATGGCTCGTGCTTACGCCGATGCCCTCGGTGCCGATCTCGCCATCGTTGCGAAACATCGCGTCAGCGCGACGAAGGTCGAGGCGATGAACGTCATCGGTGAAGTCGAAGGTCGCGATGTCTTGCTCGTCGATGACATGACCGAGACCGCAGGCACGCTCTGTGCCGCAGCAGAAATTCTCCAGCGAAATGGCGCCCGCCGCATTTATGCTGGTGTCTCTCACGCCGTCCTCGGCGACATGGGCCGCGAGCGCATCAAAGCCTCTGCCATTGAAACCGTGATCACCACCGACTCCGTGCCGATGGCGAATGGCGAAAAAGTTCACGCCGTCGAGATTGCCCCATTGCTCGCCGAAGCCATCCGCCGCATCAACGGCGGACAGTCCGTGACCTCGTTGTTCGAGGTCTGAGCCTAAAATCACAACGGATTTACCACAAGCCGCACGAAGTGCTTCACCTCACCCTCGGGTAGAGTGTAGATCACCTTGGTGGGGTCAGAGTCATCGACGTCGGCAGCAGGAGCCGTTGTCCAGTTGGTCAGATCTTCTGAAATCTGCACTACAAACGAAGCCAAAGCCGCAGGATCACGTGGCCAGGTCACCGAGCCATCGACCACCGCTGGATTGGCCGTCGCTCCCGAGCCAGTAAGACCCATAAAATACTCGACACCATTGGCTACACCGTCGCCGTCAGCATCAGCCGATGCATTTTGACTAGAGGCATTGATTTGAGCCCAAGCCGGATAACCAAACATTCCCACACGCAGCATCCCTGAGCCCGTTAGGTAGGACACTTTCGTGAGTGCAGCGGATGTCAGCGAACCGTAAATCCCCGGAGTCTGAGCGACGCCATCGACGAAAAGTTGATCGATCGAATCCACCGCGCTATGCGTCAGATCCACTATAGCTCCAGCAGCAATGCGCACATCGGCACCGTCCGCCAAATACGCCTGGCTGATCGATAGCGTGCCGCCATCCACGGTGGTGTCGCCCGTGTAAGTATTCATGCCAGTCAATACTTGCGTGCCAGTGCCCACTTTAGTGAAAGAACCCACCGCCTCGTCGTTGGCAAGCACTCCAGCAAAAGTGCCGCTGCCATTGTCTACACCGAAAGTGATCTTGGACGCATAAGAACCCGGTGCGCCGTAGCCGACTCGAATCACTCCCTCACCCGTGATCGCATCCACGAAAATTCCACCATTTTCGACAATCGTTGCCTCAGAGGCATCGAACAACGCGCCCCCAGCGACATGCAAATCCGCTTTGTTGTTTGTCCAATTTTCATTCGCATTGCTGCCCGCGATCAACGATCCCTCCTGCACGTCAATCAAGGCTCCAGAATCCATCGCAAAGGTCGCCGAACTGGCAGCCCAAACGAGTGTGCCCGAACCAGACTTAATCAACTGACCAGCTCCCGAAATCACACTTGTTGGCATGTTACGAATTGCGGCAAGCGGCACGTTGATTTCCATCTGAGCAGCACTCGCGATCGTAAATGCATTGCTCGCAATGTTGTTGAGAAAGACCACAGAACCCTCATTGACCGTCACAGCACCTGTGCTTCCTAACACAGAAGGAAATGTCGTAGTCCCAGCACCGTCATGGACAAAATCACCCGTGCCAGTAATCGCATTGGCTATGCTGATCTCATTACTGCGATCAATTACTAAAGTGCCATTGTTTATGATATCGCCAGATCCCACCGATCCCGTCGTGCCACCATCTCCCAGTGCCAGCGTGCCTTGAGCAATGGTCGTGCTGCCCGTGTAACTGTTCGTGTTAGCGAATGTAACTTTTCCTGAGCTCGATTTCAAAACCGCACAAGATCCAGTGATGCCATGAGATCCACTAAAGGTGTAATCCACGCCGAAGGGATCAAGCAGCACAGCAGAGGGACTCACATCCGCACCATTGATCGACACCGCAAACGATGTTGCCGTTTCATTGAACACCACGGAGTCACCCGCGGCGAAATTGGTAGCATTGCCATTGCTGGTCCAGTTTTGCACACCACCAACATCCGGTGCTGAACCGCTATCCCACACCGAGCTCACATTGCCATTCCAGTTCACCGTACCAAGCCCAGTAATTTCCAAGCGCACAACATGAGTCGGAGCATTGGTGGAATCTTGCACCAGCGATGCTCCCATCCGCGAGGGCAACTGCAGCGTGATATTTGCGAGGTTGATCGGTGTGCTCGACTGATATTCGAAAAGATCATACTCACCAACCGAAAGGCTGGCATCAGCTACAACTTTTAGTGTATGACCACTTGCTACCGAAAAGGAATCGACCTTGTTGATCTTCGTCGAGTCGACTCCTGGTCGATACTCCGATGTCGTGCTCGCGGCCAATGCCACTTGATCATAGGCCGTCGTCTCCGTTTGCACCAAGCGATTAGGAACCGGCACTGGTCCATTGGTGAGAGCGTTAAGAATGTCAGTCGTCGTGTCCGTGGCATCAAAGGTCACCACCCGCGCATCATCGGCCAGACCGTCAAAATATGCACCACCTCCTGGGTTTACACTAAAATGCATGTAGTCATTCGCTGGAGTTCCCGAGTAGGTTCCACTTGCCACACCGTTGATGTAAAACGTCGTAACGCCTGATTGGCGAACGAGTGCCAAATGCACCCACGTGCGTGGTGAAAAACTTCCGCTCACCCCGTTGCCTTGACCGATCCACGCAACATTGTGCGCACTCGCAGCCCAACCATTGCTAGAAAGGGAAAGCTTGAAGGCCCCAGTTCCACCTCCCATGGTTATCACGTCGCCTTGATTGGGGCCATCAATAGTCGCCGCACGCGCAAAAACCCCAAACGCGAAGTTGTCATTTGCTAGGCCTGTTGGGCTAGCCGCATACCAACCTGAGTTCGCTCCATTGCTCGTATCCAGATAGGCACTCGACCCGGGCGCGAAGACTCCAGCTGATCGCACGAAAACACCCGAGGTGCCGCTGATCGCATTGGAAATGTTTTGCGCACCAGCCGGCGTGCCTCCCAGTACCGAGTCGATGGGGCCATTGTTCGCATCCAGCGTTCCAGACTCACCAAGACGAAATTCCACCACCGGAGTGATGGCTGCAACAGCAGGTATAACAGAAAATAGACAAAATGATGCCTTGAGATAGAATGAAGTTTTCATAGGATTTTTTATAATGGAATGGGGAAGATTTTTTTTGGGGAAAAAGCGAATCAACGACGACGGCGAAGAAGCAAGATGACAGACACTGCCCCCAAAAGCGTAGTCGAGCTTTCAGGGATACCCTGCAAGGCATTGAGCACATTGATGTTACCCGCTCCAACATCGGCAGCATCAAATGTCACCACACGAGCTTCATCCATGTGCCCATCAAAATACGAACTGCCGCCTGGTGCTACACTCAGATGCATCGCATTATGAACGGGATTCCCCCCATAAGTTGCTTGGGCTGTGCCATTGATGTAAAATGTCGTGGTGCCGCTGGTGCGAACCAACGCAAGGTGAACCCACTGATTTGCGGTAAAACTACCGCTAATTCCATTATCCGTACCAATCCACGCTCGATTATGGGAACTTGCGGCCCAACCATTGCCTGAAAGGCTCAGCTTAAAAGAATCTTGGCCACCGCCTAAGGTAAACACATCCCCTTGGGTAGCTCCAAGACTCGCAGCTCTGACAAAAATGCCAAATCCAAAGTTGTCAGTCGCCAACGAACCCAAAGTACTACTCCCATCGTACCAACCTTCGTTACCAGCTTCAGATGTATCGAGGTAAGCTGTCGACCCAGGTGCATAAACACCACTTGTCCCCACGGTGGCGGCAGCTCCGCTGATTTCGTTAGATATATTTTGACTTCCTAAGGGCGAGCCACCGGAAGCCGAATCAAGGGGAACATTATTCGCGCCAAGGCTGCCTGCTTCACCAAGATGAAATTCGGCAACAACAACGATTGCAGCATTGCTACACGCTAGAGTAAGCGCCAACGCGGCACAGATCGAAAACAGAGCTTGGGGTTTCATAGGTAGGCAAATAGGGAGTTTTATTATGTCACGAAAGTGACACTAATAAAAAACCACGAATTTGAGATCATGGCAAGCAGAAAACCAAAAGCCACTAAGCAATCAACTCTCACGAGCCAAAACCCGCCTCACAACTTCTCCTGCTTTGCCGCTTTCCGTTCTTTCAGAAACGTGATCACCATCGGCAGCAAGGAGAAGCCAATGATTCCAAAGACCACCAGCTCAAAGTTTTCTTTCACAATCGGAATCGCGCCAAAGAAATAGCCCAAGGGAATCAGGGAACCAACCCACAGCAGCGCTCCACTAACATTGTAGAACATGAATTTGCGCAGATCCATTTTCCCCGTGCCTGCCACGAAGGGTGCAAAGGTGCGCACAATCGGCACAAAGCGCGCAATGACGATGGTCTTCCCGCCGTATTTATCAAAAAACGCATGGGTTTTCTGAATGTGCGATTCTTTGACGATCCTCGGAAATTTTTTCATCATCCACTGTCCCGCCAAGCGACCAACCCAGTAGTTGACAAAATCTCCTAGCACCGCCGCCACAAACATCAGCACACCACAGAGCCAAAGGTTCAGCGGAGCTGTATGCGAGACTGCACCTACCGCAAAAAGTAGCGAATCCCCGGGCAAAAAGGGCATTACTACCAATCCCGTTTCACAAAAGATAATCGCAAACAAAATGGCGTAAATCCATACGCCATACTGAGTGATGAGCTCAGCCAATTTCACATCGAGGTGCAAAAAATAATCAAGAATCGTGGACACAGCCCCACCATCCGCAAGATCGCTCAAAGTGCAAGCAAGATTCAACTCTTCACTGAATTTTCACAAAGCACCAAAAAGATTTCTCGGGAAAAATGCTTCACACAAGCCATCTTGAAATCCTGAAAATCTTGAAATCTTGTAACAAATGGCCTACTTCAGCAAGGGTGGCCAAATCTCTAAGAAGTTCACTTCTCTCACACCGCATCCGCGATTTTGAGACCATCCAGCGCCGCACTGACAATCCCGCCGGCATAGCCAGCACCCTCGCCACAGGGAAAAAAGCGCGCCACTTGCGGGTGTTGCAATGTTGTTTCATCACGAGGAATCCGCACTGGTGAACTGGTCCTCGTTTCAAAGCCCAAGAGTAATCCATCCGTGCCCGTGTAGCCGCGGATTTGGTTGCCGAAAAGTCGCAGTCCTGTGCGCATCCGCCGCACCATCCAACTCGGCATGATTTCATGCAACGGCGCTGACGTCGCTCCGGGGAAATAACTCATCGTCGGCACGGTATCGGAAATTTTTCCACTCAGGAAATCCCCCACGCGCTGACCTGGAGCTTTCTGCCCCCCGCCGCCCGCTTGTTTTGCCGCGCGTTCCAGATGTTTCTGAAAAGCAATGCCCGAGAGAATGCCGTGCTCAGCGACAAAGGGCTCGGTGTCCTCAGGTTCCACCGTCACCACCATCCCGCTATTCGCAAAAGGCGAGTCGCGTCGCGCCAAGCTCATGCCATTGACCACTACCTCGTCATTCTCCGTCGCCGCCGGCACGATCCAGCCACCAGGGCACATGCAAAAACTATGCACGCCTCGGTCATCAATCTTCGTCGCCAAGCGATACCGCGCTGCAGGCAGCATCCGTGGTCGCTCTTCACCGCGCGGAATGTGGTATTGCACCTGATCGATCAAAGCCTGCGGATGCTCGATCCTTACCCCAACCGCGAAGGCTTTTTTCTCTAACAAAATCTTTTTCTCAGCCAGCACCTGATAGACATCACGTGCCGAGTGCCCCGTTGCCAAAATCACCGCATCACCTTCGATGCATCGACCATCCGCGCAGACCACGCCTCGCATCACCTGGTTCTCGATGACGAAATCGACAACCTTCGCTTGGAAATGCACTTCACCCCCAGCTGAAATGATCGACTGCCGGATCGCCTTGACCACATTTGGCAGCAAATTCGAGCCAATGTGCGGATGCGCATCGGTGAGAATTTTTTCTGGAGCACCATGAGCCACCAGAACCTCGTAAATCGTCGCCACTGGTCCGCGTTTGGTGGCACGCGTGTAAAGCTTGCCATCAGAAAATGTGCCCGCACCACCCTCGCCAAAGCAATAGTTCGAGTCCTCCACCACTCGTCCCTCACGCAGCAAGGGTGCGAGATCGAAACGTCGTGCGCTGGCATCTTTACCACGTTCTAACAAAATCGGCTTAATCCCCCGCTCCAGACAGCGCAACGCGGCAAATAATCCCGCGGGACCACAACCAACGATCACCGCCACGCGCGGTTTTGTTGGCAAAGGATCACAATGCCAAACGGGAGTCACATCAGGAGGCAAGGGTAGATCGATGCCGACATCGATGCGCAATTGTACCTTGATCGTGCGCTGCCGGGCATCGATCGAATGCTTGCGCAACTTCATCGAGGCAATGCGCTGCGGTGCGATTTTCAATCGATCCGCAATCGCCTTGCGCCACGCACCCAGATCCTCTGACTGCTTCAAAGGTAAAATAATATCGACTGTCTCCATCGCGTCCGCCACATGCCGACTCAAGCATGCCAGTTACCATTTGCAAAGCTTTTCCTGAACGGAACGAGCCTAGCGATAAACCATGAGCACTACCTTTACTTAAAAAAGCACAGCCATCACTGCAAGCCCGCTTCTACAACGCAGCCTGGAAGTTTTTTCCGCAGTTCTTCGATACCCGCTGGTGTCACCTTGCTTTGCCAAACATAGAGACGCTTGAGCTTGGGCAGGGCGGCGAGTTTTTGCAATCCAGCATCGGTCACGCCAGTGCCGTAGATGTTGAGGCTTTCGAGCGATAGCAACTTGGCGACATGATCCATGCCGACATCGGTGACCTTGGTTTCGGACAAGCGTAGGCTGCGCAGATCTTTCGCGTTGGTCAGAGAAGCAAGGGCTGCATCGGTGATCGCAGAAGCTGACAAATCGACGGCAACCAGCGAGCCGATCACAGGACCGATTTTCTCGAAATCGGCATCGGAAAATTTCCCGCGCATGCTGACGGCCGTGAAGGTCAGGCCATTCGAGTCTTGGGACTCAAACTGCACCGCACCAGGATAAGCTTTTTGGATATCGCCGAGAGACTTTTTGATTTCCTCACGCTTGGCGCCTAGGTCGGCAGTTGCAGCAGCAGCAGCTTCTTTTTCTGCAGGATCGGCGGCTTTAGAAACAGCAGTTGACACTTTGATCAGCGGCGCCACTTCGGCGGGCGGATTGGCTTCGCTGAGCTTGAGTTCATTGGAGGCACCACTGTTGATCCACCACTTGATGACCGTCAACTGCTCAGGGGTGAGACCGGGTTTTTCGTCAGGAGGCATGCGCTCGTCGTCATCGATGGGCAATTCGCAGCGAATGATGATATTGCTTTCATCGGCCTTTCCAGGCTCCAGTCCGGGACCTTCTTTGCCGCCTTTGACCAGTAGCTCATAGGTATCCATGCGCAGCTTGCCCTTGGTTTTCTCCTCGTTGTGACATTTCCAGCACTTTTCTTCGAGCATCGGCGCGACGACGTTTGCGTAAACCAATGGATCGGCAGCAGGTGCATTTTCATCAACCTCAGACACAGCCTTACCACCCAAAAGTGGCTTCAGAGCAGGAGGTGCGTATTTGGCAAGATAATCGGGACCGTGCGTGAGCGATGCACCATCGTGACTGGCAAAGGCCATCACACCACCGCTGGCAAGCAGGAGGAAGCGATAGAACCAAACGGCAGAGGCACCGGCGTCCGACCATGCCTTGACGATGAAGGCGAGAATCGTAACACAAGCAAAAATGATGCCGCCCCAGAGGTGGCGATTGGCGGTTTCTGATTCCGCCCAGTCGCTTTCGCCTTGAAAGAGAAGAAAACCGGCCAGCACAGCGACGACGGACGAAGCTGAGGCAAAGAAAAGTGTGGTGCGTGTGGTGCTCGAGACGCGACGGGTGATCATCGAGCCGAACTCCATCAAGATGGCCAGAGTCACCATGCCGATCGGCAAGTGCAGCAACACAGGGTGGAAACGCCCCAGAAAGCGCATCATGTTATTCGATGTTTCTTCCGAAGGTGGTCCAGCCAAAAAGGGCATGGCCACGAGGGCGACACAGGTAATCAGGCCCAAAACAGTGAGGACAACGGGCTTGCGAGCTTTGGTTTCTTCCATAGGTTGATTCATTGATACATCAAATTACGCGCAGTCCTAGCACAATCTTTCGGGAAAAATGCGTTCGGCTCCTGCTTTTCGTGCCAGCGTGCGACTCAGACGTCGATTGTGGGTCCAGTCTTACTTGGCGGAACATCCGTAGGCTTCTGAGGCCCAAGCGGTTTCCCGGACTTGGTGCGTAAGAATGGAATAAATCGAGTCAAATCGATGCCAAGGTATCCCATGGATTTGGTGAATATCACCAGAGCGATGGCTTCATCGATGAAAAAAAAGGGAAACGGCGGCAAATCAAATGGAGTAAAAATGATAATCCCACTCAAGAGTGCAAAAATCGCAGCAAAAAACTTCTTCATGCAATCAGAATATACTGCTTTTCGCCTGCTGCAAATAAATTTTCTTGAGAGCTAAATCACCCAATCACTCGTAGCGCAATTGTGCAGAAATCTTGGCATCTTTGTCGCTGCGGAAACGCACCCAGTAGGCGGAGAAGGCGATGGGGAATTCGTGTTGCAGGGATTTGCCGGCAGTGAGTTCGAGGCTCTCGTAGGTGACCCAGTCGCCATAGCCACTGATGTCGACTTCTACTACGACCGTAGTAGCTGCATCGGCTTCGAGCGTGAGCGTTTTACGATCGTAGCCGGTCATCAGGTAGGGATCGGAATTTTCGTTCGCCTTGACGCTGGTATTTTTCCATGGACCACCTTCTCCGACGGCTTTGCCGAGCTTCCAGGCATCGTCAATAGCACCCACCCAGACTGCGGCTTTGCCGTCATCGGAGCGGATGATGTGTTTGTTGTCGGTCGTTTCAGAACTGATACCGCTGAGCACAAACAGTCCATGCCACGAGCAAAAATCTTGGATCATCAAATTGTGTGTGGCAACAGGACGCACCATCGCAAAGCCGCCAGCATTTTCGGCAGGGAGTTCGTAAAAGGTGCCACAGAGATTGAGCAAATCGCGCTCCGTCGCCACCTCACGGGCGATGCGAGTTTTCGCCATGACTTCAGGTTTCGCATAGTCAGCTGCTCCGCGCGGGAAGCGCCAGCGGCGGCCTTTGTCGTCGATCAGCAATGCCGAAGCCTCATCGACGCTGTAGGCTTTCTCGGGCATGCGCGTGGTTCTTGCGATGTTATCAGCGAGAGAGGCATCGTCTTTGCGCGTGAGTTTCATGTCGTTATTCATGACATAGAGGCCATTGCTGCTGCCATCGGCATTCGTAGCAACATAGCCAAAGGTGAGTGCATCGTCATCGAAGGCGCGCATGCGACCACTGATCACAGTAGTATCTTGCGACTTGGCCAGTCCGGCAAAAAGTTTCGCATCACCCTCGGTGTGGCGGGCTTCGTTGCGATAGGTGAATTGCGCGGTGACGCTGGCGCAATCTTGTTGCGGTGTGACGCGAATCCACACGCCTGGTGCGTTTTTCGCAAAACTATGCACGGTGGTTTTTCCTGGAGCTGCGCTAACGGTTTCGAGCTTACTCCATGTGCCGTCGCCATTGCGATCCACTTCTAACAGGAAATTCACTGCTGATTTTTCTTTGTGCACCAAATGCATGGCGCGGTGGTCATAACCCGCAAAGAGGTAGGCATCGGATGCTTGATCTTTTTTCACCGAATCTTGTAACCAGACTGAACCGCGACCAATCGGCGCACCGAGTTCATCGAGGGTCTCGTGTGAAGTAAACCACAGGCTCGATTGCGAGCGCGGTGGTGCGATTTCTCCTTTGGCACTACGTTTGTTGAGGAACTCGGACTTGGCTGTATCGTCACAACCGAAGACTACCTTGCCATTCCATTCACAGAAATCGCCGATGACTTTCAGGTAGTTCGAACGTGGGGCGATGCCTGCCGATGAAGCAGGAGTAAAATTTTTCGGAAACTTCCAAAAGGTGCCGTGCATGGTCATCAGGAAATCCTTTTCGCCAATGTCGCGAATGCGTGGCCACTCAGTATTCCAACCGTGGGCACCGTCATACGAATGCGAGCCTTTGGGCAATCGATAGGACGTCCACTTGCCTTGATGCAAGCACATCAAAATCAACGAGCGATGATCCCAACCGACAGACCACAGGGAAGCATCGGGGCTTTCGGCTTTGCCCATGATGCCGCCTGGGCCAGTGACTTCGGTGAATTGATTGCGGCGCACTACCGTCCATTTTTCAGCCTTGCCATCCCACTCGGCAAGCACACCGCTGGGCGTGCGAGGATTGACTAATGCGGGCCCACCATGCTCGCCATTGTTGCTGTAAACATAGCGGCCTTGCGCCGAATAGAAACCCTTGCCATGGTATCCGGGCAGGTTCGCCTTGCGACCTTCTTTGTTTTCGGTGACGCCCTTTTTCTGCGCGCCACCGATTTGCAATTGCTCATCGATCCACAAATCCGTGACGGCGAGCGTTTTGACATCCACTTCGTAAATGCCTTCTTCCATCGTGGCGTAAACGATTTTGTTAGCGGGATCAGTGAGATGGCGAGCTAGACCCGTGTGGCGACCAAACATCGTGCTGTAAGGGATCGTGCGGACATTGCGTTTGGCATCGATGATGTAAGGTCCGATGAAAAGTTGCTGCGATTCTTCGTGAATCATGCGGTTCGCGGGAGTGCCACCGATCGATTCAGGACGCACGGTTTTTTGCAGGTCGCTTGTGATTTCGTAGAGTTTATCGGACGACCCTTTTGGTAAGTGTGGGCCATAGGTGATCACCCACAAACGATCCGCCCAAGGGACCACGGCGCCTGTGCCGCATTCGCCTTCTTTATTTGTTAGAACGAGATGCGGATAGATTCCGGAAAATTGCAACTGAGCCGAAGCAACGGCAGTGAGAAAAAGTAGAGATGTGAGTGAGCGCAGCATGAGGAGTTGCCCATATACGCCAGAAAGGCTGATTTTTTGTCGAAAAAAGCGAATCTCGATCTTAAGTTTCACCATCAAACTGCTCATATCTGCGATGCTCAACGATTCATGTGTGAGCAAGATTACAATGAACGCTCCTTTGCTACAGAATTTTTTCTCGCCGTTTTCCACCACCTGTCCTACACTTCGCCCATGGACATTCAGGTTTCTGACTACGAAAAACTGGGCAGTTTTTATCTGGGACGCGATTATGATCTCGACACCAAATCGCTAGGCGATGATCTAGTGCTCTATGATTCGAAGGATCTTGTCACGCACGGCGTTGTGTTAGGGATGACAGGTTCAGGCAAAACAGGCTTGTGTCTTGCCTTGTTAGAAGAGGCCGCGATGGACAACATTCCCGCGATCATCATCGATCCCAAAGGTGACATCGCCAACTTGCTGCTCACCTTTCCTGGTCTCACCGGAAAAGAATTCGAGCCATGGGTCAACGAAGAAGATGCCTCCAAAAAAGGCCTCACCGTCGTCGAGCATGCCGAAAACACCGCAGCGATGTGGAAAAAAGGTCTCGCTGATTGGGGCCAGCCCGCCGAGCGTGTGCAGCAGTTCCGCGACAAAGTGGACATCAACATTTTTACCCCAGGAAGCAAAGCAGGCATTCCTGTGTCGATCCTGAGTTCACTCTCGGTTCCGCCCTTTGAAATCATGGACGATGGCGAACTGTTAGGCGAACGCATCGAGAGCACGGTGTCGTCTTTGCTTTCGCTGATCGGCATCACCGGTGATACCTCACAGAGCAGCGAAACGGTATTGCTCTCGGCGATTTTCCAACATGCATGGAAAGCGGAACAAGACATTACCTTAGAGTCGCTGATCCGTCACATTCAGAAGCCATCGTTCGATAAAGTCGGTGTTGTTGATCTGGAATCCTTTTTCTCGCAAAAAGACCGTCAAGCGCTGGCGCTGAAATTCAACAATCTGTTAGCCTCGCCTGGCTTCGCAGCATGGCTCGAAGGTGTACCGCTCGACATCAGCAAAATGATGGTTGCACCCGATGGCAAACCGCGGATCTCGATCTTCTCCATCGCTCATCTCGGCGATCAAGAGCGGATGTTTTTTGTCTCCTTGTTGTTGAACCAAATGCTCGGCTGGATGCGGGCACAGAGCGGCACCACTTCGTTGCGCGCCTTGCTCTACATGGATGAAATTTACGGCTACCTGCCACCGACCGCAAACCCGCCTTCGAAGCGTCCGATGATGACTTTGCTCAAGCAATCGCGCGCCTTTGGCCTGGGATGTTTGCTCGCCACGCAAAACCCTGTGGACCTCGACTACAAAGCGCTTTCAAACATCGGCACCTGGTTCCTCGGTCGACTGCAAACCGAGCGAGACAAGATGCGCGTGCTCGATGGTCTTGAAGGTGCCGCTGGTTCCCAGAATGCCAAATTTGATCGCAAGCAAATGGAAACCTTGCTCTCGGGCCTGGGCAATCGGGTCTTCCTGATGAACAACGTGCACGATGACGGTCCGGCGATTTTCCATGTTCGCTGGGTGATGAGTTATCTTCGTGGACCACTCACACGCACACAAATCAAAGCCGTGATGGATCCGAAACGTGCGGCCTTTGAAAAATCCGCTGCCAAGGGATCATCCGCCGCCGCCGCGAATCCGATGGCCATGCCCGGCATGAGTGCACCCAAACCCGCCGCCAGTGATCGACCACTCGTTGGGCCAGGCGTTGTAGAAAAATTTGTGCCTCACACCGGCGAAGCCGAAGGCCTCACCTACAAGCCCCATTTGCTTCGCATCGGGCAAGTGCATTTCGATGGCAAAAAGGCGGGCACCGAGGGATCGCGCACCACTCGTCTGGTCAATCCAATTTTGCCCGCTTCCATCGATTGGGACAACAACGTGCCACCACCTCTCAAGCCCGAATTGTTAGACAACAAACCTGCCGATGGTGTAGCCTTCGATGAACTCCCCGGTTTCGCCATGAACAAAGATGGCTACGCACAGGTAGCAAAAGATTTCGACGAATGGCTCTACCGCAACGAACGCGCCGAAGTCTATTATTGCGAAGCGCTCGATGCCTACTCGCAATTCGGCGAACTCGAACAAGAATTCCGCGCGCGTTTGACGCTGAAAGCGCGCGAGACGCGAGATGCCGCCGTGGAAAAAATCCGTTCTTCCGTGCTGAAAAAACTCCAGACCGTGCAAACCCGATTGACCACTGCCGAGAACCAATTGGCGAAAGAAAAAGCCGAAGCCAGCGGAGCAAAAATGCAAGCAGGCATCTCCATCCTCACCGGTGTGTTAGGCTCCTTGCTTGGCGGCAAAAAACGCGGCATCGGGCTCGGCACCATCAGCAAAGGAAAATCCGCCATCACTTCCGCGACGGGAGCCTTCAAGCAAGGTCGCGATGTGTCCGCTGCGGAGGATAAAGTCGAAGCCGTTCAGCAAGAAATCGCGACCATTCAACAACAAGCGGAAGAAGAAATCGCCCGCCTCTCCGCCAGCTTCGATCCCGCCACCGTCACCCTCAGCACCGAGACCCTCAAGCCCACACGAGCCGACATCAAAGTCGAACTCGTCGGCCTGCTCTGGCTGCCGTATGACGAACGCGACAATCCTGCTTGGTGATAACGATGAATTCCATTCGCTATCAAGGCACCATCACACTCGACGAGTATGTGACCGCGCAAAAGATCCTCAGCTTTCAGCGCAGGTTATGGTATCGTGCGATCATCGCACTGGCCGGATTGTTTTGCCTCTATCGCACCCTAAGCGCCGAACAGGTAGACTTTTTCTACGGAGCGCTAGCGGTTTATTTTATCTTGGTATTGTTTGTTCTTTCGCCGATCATATTCCGACATCGCTGTCGCAAGCAGTTTGTGCAATACAACCGCCTTCGCGATGAACTAACAGGTTTTATTGATGAAGAAGGTTTTCATAGCAACGATGATCGCGGTGAACCAGCCCTAACGAAATGGAATCGTTTCATGAAATGGCAGTCGAAACATGGCATCTTGTTTTTGCACCTCAGCCCAATGTTGGCGATTACCCTACCCCACCGATTTTTCACTGAGCAAGACCTCGCTGCAGCTCAAAAGTTATTGTCGGAAAAAATTCACAATAGCCCATAGGAAAGCACTCGCATCACCCCATCACCATCTGCCGAAAAGTCAGATTGATGCGAGGTTCTTTCACCGCCTTCATCGGCGGGATGCGGTGCAACCAGCATTGCTGTGTGGCACCTTGCATGACCAGCAAGGAACCATGGGCGAGAGTTGTTTCGCAGGATCGCGCTTCGCGTTTGTGCTTGAAGCAAAACCTGCGCTCGGCACCGAAGCTTAGCGAAGCAATCGGCGATTGCGCGATGATCGATGCCTCATCGTCACTGTGCCAGCCCATGCCTTGTTCCCCGTGATGGTACAAGTTCAGCAAGCAAGAATGAAACACCACGCCGCAGCGTTTTTCGACGATGGCTTTCAAGGCCAACAGCGGTTGCGACCAAGCATGCGGATGGCGCACCACGCCAGAGTATCGATAACTGATGCCCGCATCTGAATACCACGCCACCTCACGCGCCGTCACGATGCGTTTGCCAAACATCATGACTTCATCGTGCTGCCAAGGCGCCGAGTGACGCAACTCCTCCATCCACGCATCGGCTTCACGCGGAGCAAAAATCACTCCATGATCAAATACCTCGCCATCGTAAGGCAAAAGATTCTGCTGAGGATCAGGAGTGAAAAGATCAGTCATGGCTGTGGGAAAATACGACTCGTTTCTCAACAATGCAAGCCGAAGCCAGCGCATGTTACTTTACCCCATCATCGCACCTACGTGAAAAAATGGGCCACAGAAAAAAATTGATCGAAGACTGGACCGAGTCACTCGACGACAATGCCGAGCAACAACTCCATGCCCTGACAGAGGTCACTGCGACAAAACAACGAACCTTACACAGCTCATCTGACCTGTATTCCGGCAAGTTTGTTGTTGCGATAAAACGCAAAGATCCAGATTTTTCTCTAACACGATCCACAAGAAATGCACAAAATAAAAATTAATTCGCATTTCTGTGATCCAAAATTGAAGGATGTATCGAATATTTTAGTGGAGCGATTTAATACTCCAATCAACAAAACAATATTACCAAAATGCAAACTACCATTAAAAAAATTGGCGCAGGAATCTTTGCTGCATTCGTTATGATGCAATCGAGTAACGCAGGAACAATCGGAATCTATGCTGGCAAAACAGATACCGCAAGCCTCACATTCTCGGCAACCACAAGAACCCAAACGGCGACAAGCGTCATGAGCTTTTATGTTCTTGATTACGATGCCAACATCCAACCATTGGCCGTTGCAAAATACGACGTCGACACGAAAACCCGCAAGTTTAAGAAAGACAGCACTTTCGCAGTTACCGGAGTGTCTAAGCGTGGCCTGTTTGCAGTTGGAAACGCTGTGATTGGTCAGTCATCGGTCAATCCGCCACTCCTTGTGAGTCTTGATAAAACAGGGAAAATTATCCTCAGATTGGATCTGATCACCGCAACTTCCCAATCCAGTTCTACAGCATCTGCCATCATCAAAAGCGCAACAGCGAATGCGACTCTGAATCGTGGAATCTATCTACCCACTTCGCCCACATCAGCCACCTTTGCTGCTGCAGAAACAGCATTGAAAGCCTATTTCACCAAACGCGGTTATACTGTTGCCACAAACTAATAGATCTTTTCGATCGCATGACAACTACCGGATAGAATATCTTATTTTATCCGGTAAATCTATTACATTAAAATATATGAAACGCCATTACTACATTGCAGGAATTTTATTAGCTATATCAGCCTGGATCGCCATCCAGAAAGCCCATAACTCCTCATCAGAAGAAAATGTAACACAATTCCCCATGACCAATAAAAAGATGCCACTGCATCGATCATCTGCGGCGACAATAGGGCGCGCTGATGCAGCCAAGAAGAATGATGCGAGTTCTTCAGAACACATCGCCGAAACCCAATACAACGAACAAGAGCGGGCGCGGTTTATGGCTTCGATTGATGCATTGTACACGAATACTGATGAACTGCAAAAACAACAAGGGATGGAAGCGCTCCGAGAAAATTTGCATTCGGTCTCTCACCTCCCCGATGCCAGCGAGAAATTGAAAGAGTTTTTTCGATTGGGTCCTGCCGACATCGTGAACGAGTTACTATTTGATGTTTCAGAGATCACACATCCGATCCAAGCTTCGCTGTGGCGCGCCGCAGCAGAACGCAACGATAGTCACATCAACAGCGCCATTCTTCTACACCTCGAACAGCAAAGTGGTGAAACATTCGATAACATCGATTCCGCTTTATCTTGGGCCTCGAACAAGACATTCTAAAATCAACTCATCAGCACGCAGTTACCATTTTTTCTTTACCCTAGCGTGACTCTCGCTAGAAAGAAATTGTGTCACCTAAAGAGCAACTGATAGAGCGCTGGACTAAATCGCTCGATGACAATGCCGAGCAACAACTCCATGCCATGGGCATGTTGCACGAAATCATCGACCCCGATTCCAACGATTTGCCAAAGAACCTCAATGCTCTCACAGAGGTTACTCTGGCACAACAAAAGCACCGCGCGCGGGCCTCGCAACTCTGCGCAGGACTCGCTGTGATCTTGTTTGCTCTCATCGCATGGAAAACGTGGCAGATGTATCCTAGCCTACGTTTTTTATGGAATGAATCGTATTGGTACTTCGCAAAAGCACCAGCGGTCGCGACAAACTCGCCCGAAGAAAAATTTCTGCTTTACGGCGATACCACGCGCAATGGCAAAGCCAGTCAAATGCGTGCTTTATGGGAACGCGACCCGAACAATCCCGCAAATTATGCAGAGTATTGCTGGTATTATTTTCAAGAAAAAGGTGATGTCCCAGAAGGCTTCTTAGAAATCACAAAACGCATCGATCCCGACAACGGATGGTTCACCTACTTAGCTGCCTGCGCAACTGCGGCCAACGCTACAAAAACCGGCGATGAGCTTCAGCCGCGTGCTATTTTTACTCCAAAAAAATCTATTAGCACAACTACCAAAAACCAGTTATTTTTAGCTTATCAAGGAATTTATCAAAAAACGATCATGGATAACCAAAAAGCCAAAAAGGCATTAGCCCTTTGGCGCAAATCCTTGCATCAACCTACATTTGAAAGTTATGCTAGCGATATTTATCGCAAGCGTTTCTCATTACTTAGTAATAGCGGAAGCCTACAAGAAGTTATTTCTAATAGATGCTATATTAATAGCGTCAATGTGGACTGGCTTCCAAATTTCTTTATCTCAAATATAATAGAGGCTTATCTACAAAGCGACAATCTATCATCACTTGAAAAAGAGAATTTAATGAGAGATGTAGATTTTCAAATTTTATATGACAAAAAAAGATCGAAAGAGAGTTTGCGAAAGCCATCGCTCTGGCATCATTTCGCTATCGCGACGAGTCTACAAATAAAGATCATGAACACCAATCAAATTGACACAAATTTAGTCAATGAATGGATGAGCCGCGCCAATTCAATCGACCAATACGATATTAATCGATTCAAAGCTAGCGAAACATTTAATAGGGGAGATGCTAGCGAAGGTTGGCAAAAAGCTTCATACTTCAGTGGGAATATGCAATGGCACAACCATCTTTTGCTCGCTCCAATAACTCCAAGCCCAACCGAACTCGCTCCCCTCCGCTATGCCGAGCACTCCTTTACGATGCGCATCGTAGCGATTTTTTCCAGCGTGCTCTTCCTACTGTTCTTTCCCTTCAACCTCGCCTTTCGTCGGCGCAAGCCGTTGTTGCGATTGGGTGCCGAAGTATGGCCAACCGTTCCTTGGAGTTCACACGCGAAACTATTTTCCTGGAGTGTCTTGTTGCCGATGGCTTACTTCGCAAGTCTCTACTGGTTTACCCCATTCGCGGGCAAAGATACGGGATTCGAAGAAATGTTTTTAGTGCCATATGTACCTGCTGCTTGCGTGGGGCTGATCATGCTGATCTTGCCGCGGATTTTGATTCATCGCACGACCAAGCACTGGGAAATGATGGGGCAACAAAAGAAAAGCTGGAGTCTCGGCATCGGATGGCTGTGCGTGGTGCTCGTCTTGATTCCGATGCATGCGCTGACGTTCAAAGTTTTTACCGAGTTGTCGGATGACATGCTTTATACAGTGATCGGATGCTGCATGATTCCCTCGTTGCTGTGGTTGCTCATCAATGGCCTGCGCGAACGTTTTTCGCGGCAACCGTATCGGCGAGTGATGCATGCGCTTCGTCGCACCATGCTCTTGCCCTTTTCGGCGGCGAGTCTTGTCGTTCTTTTCTGCACGATCCTTACACTCCAATCCATGGAAAGCTACTGGGTGAAAAAAGACACTCTGCTCGCACTTTCACCCGATGCCATGACCGGAGGTTTTGAAGCTCGCGTGATGAAAGCCTTGGATCGCGAGCAAAGGCAAGCACTTGGCCTTGAGCAAGAATGAGAGATGACTCGTTGACGATTGATTGCTCTTTCGACTTTGTCCGAAACGCTCGACATCAGAATGCTTGATCGCCCTGCACTTTAAAATCCCACTTTTCCCTTGCCGCCGAGCCACGTTTGCCGATGATCACATCATGACACGCAGAGATTTTCTTCATGGCAGCGCCGCGCTCGGATCCATCTGGACCATCGGGGCCGCGCCTGCGATCCACACCACACCTGATCACAAGGGCATTCGCATTCGCGAGGTGGACATGAAATTCATCGAGCACAAGTATCGCATGCCCTACAAGTTTGGTGGCACCGCCGTCGATCGCGTGACGATGCTTCACGTCGATGTCACCGTGGAAGGAGCCAATGGCAAGTCGACCCAAGGCTCCGGTGCCATGCCGATGGGCAACATTTGGTCTTATCCCTCGAAGGAAATGACCTACGAGCAAACGCTCGATGCCATGCGCCTGCTAGCAAAAGAAATCCAGCGCATCACCGCCGATTACCAAGAACGCGCCCATCCAATCGAAATCAACCATGTGCTCGAACCCGCTTATCTCGCCGCGGCGATCGACATCAGCAAGCAGCACAAACTCGCCACGCCGATCCCCAAGCTCTGCACGCAAGTTGTCGCCAGCGCCTTCGATGCCGCGCTTCACGATGCGATGGGAAAATCGCTAGGCGTGAGCAGTTACGACACCTACAATGCCGAGTGCATGGGCTACGATCTCTCGCGTTATCTCGGCAAAGATTTTCAGGGATTCTATCCCGAAACCTTTCTCGCCCGCAAACCCCACGACTGGATCTGGTTGTTTCACTCGGTCGGCGGACTCGATGCCGTCACGCCTGACGAACTCAAAGAACGCATCAACGATGGTCTGCCCGAAACACTCGCCGAGTGGATCCGTCACGACAAACTCCAGCGCATCAAAATCAAACTCCAAGGAGAGAACCTCGACTGGGACATCGAGCGCACGCTTGCCATCGATCACGTCGCCCGCGCCACACGACCTGATGTCGAATGGAAATACTGCTGCGATTTTAATGAAAAATGCCCCGATGCCGCCTACCTGATGGAATTTTTGCAAAAGGTCGGCGAAAAATCTCCGCGCGCATTGGATGACATTCTCTATCTCGAACAGCCAACCAAACGCGACATCCTCACGCCACCGCAACAGCCGATGCATGCGGCATCGAAAATCCGCCCCGTGGTCATCGATGAATCACTCACCGATCTCGAAACCCTACTCGCCGCGCGCGAAATCGGCTACACCGGCATGTGCCTCAAGGCCTGCAAGGGCCAAAGCCACGCAATCCTCATGGCCGTAGCGGGAAAGAAATACGACATGTTTTCCTGCGTGCAAGACCTCACCTGCCCCGGTGCATCGCTAGTCCATTCCTGCGGCATCGCCGCCCACGTGCCGGGAGTTTCGACCATCGAATCAAACGCCCGCCAGTATGTGCCCATCGCCAACGCCGGTTGGGAAAAACGTTTCCCCGGCATCTTCGCCAGCCACGATGGCAAGTATCACACCAAAGACCTCACCGGCCCAGGACTGGGTGCCGTGTGAGCCATTTCACTTCGCATCCAAGTTCGCCTTCATCGCCGCGTCATCAGGCGTGGCTGATGGCACACCATCCGCAGGCACTTCCACACCCGCGATCCAGGTGATCGCATTCAGCACCACACGGCGATGATCATCGTGCTGCCAATTTTTATGGAAATGCCCACCAGTAAAGCCGAACCCGCGACCACCACCCAGTGACTTGGGACGATCAAAGGCCCACATCACATGCTGCAATTCCTTGCGCTCTTGCACCGCAGCGCGCACATGCGGATTGCCCGAGTGCGGACCATCGCCACGTGTGAGAGTTTCGTTCGGTGGCAGATCACTCAAGATCGGCTTGATGCCTTCCATTTCCTTGCGAAAACGCATGTGGTAGTACCATTCATCACGAATGCTGAAAGCATCGATGCCGCGCGTGATCTCATGCTCTGGTAGGGTAAACTTCGCATCCCAATGAGGATTGACTGACCAATTCATTTCAAAATATCCGCCAATGCCATCGAGCATGGTATCACCCGCTTCACCCGCAGGAATTTCCACCGCATAGTGAATGCAGCCGATGCCGACACCTTTTTCGATCATCGCACGCATCACCTGCAATTGCCGCATCGCTGGATGCCCATTGCCTCCATCCGAATAAATCACCACCGCTGCGGCGCCATCAAACACACTCGCATCCTGAGGCCAGCCATCCGTCACGACTACCGCTTCCACCGGCAATCCACTCTTGTTCAAATGGTCTGCCAACAACATACAGCCGGCCCGGTGCTCATGTTCGCCCTTGGGATGACTCGGTTTGCCCGCAACAAAAACAATTTTTTTCTTCGTCTCGACTTTCGTCTGAGCCAGCGCCTCCGTTGGAGTCAAAGTCAACCACGCCCCCGCCGTGCAAACCGCCAAAGCCAAGGGAAACAAAATACCACGAGAAAGAAAATTCATCGAGAAAACTACAACGCAAACGCCATCGATCTATCATGAAAAATTCGGTGTAGTGCGCAAACTCGCTACCAATGTAGCATCAATGCATCCTGAAAAATGCTACCGCAAATCGATTTCCCCAATCATTTTGCAAACAAGAAGCTCATTGGTCGTATAATTCCCAATTCAGCATTTCCCCGAATCACCACGCCCTTTGATGATACACCCTTACCCTACGAGAAGTTGACCAATGCAAATAGCAGTGCCATGGTGCGGGGTGACTTTGCCTCTGGAACACAGCTACGCGCAACTACCTGAACGATTTTATGCTCGGCTCTCGGCGAAACCGGGGCCGCTGCCGCAGATGATTGCGGTGAATGCAGAACTTGCCCGGACTCTTGGCATCGATCCTGATTCGCTGAAATCACCTGAGGCACTTGCGCTACTTGGCGGGCGATCCTATCCCGAAACGCTGCAACCGATTGCCATGGCGTATGCAGGTCATCAGTTCGGCGGATTTTCACCACAACTCGGCGATGGTCGTGCACTTTTGTTAGGCGAAATTGTCAATGCGGCAGGGCAACGCTACGATGTTCACATCAAAGGAAGTGGTCGCACTCCATATTCGCGCAATGGCGATGGCAAAGCGGCACTTGGCCCTGTGCTGCGCGAGTATCTTGTCAGCGAGGCGATGCATCAACTCGGCGTGCCAACCACCCGTGCCTTGGCGGCCTTGAGCACGGGCGAAACAGTTCATCGCGAAGAAGCATTTCCCGGCGGGCTGATCGTTCGTGTTGCAGCCAGTCACATTCGCGTCGGCACCTTCGAGTATTTTTCCTCGCGTCACGATCAGGAGGCCCTGCAACTGCTCACCAACTACGCGATCGCACGGCATGCTCCGCATTTGCTCGATGAACCAGAGCCCATCGCTCGCTGGCTCGAATGGGTCATCGCCAAGCAAGCGCAACTCATCGCGCATTGGCTTTCGTTAGGTTTCATTCACGGCGTGATGAATACCGACAACTGCGCGGTATCGGGCGAGACCATCGACTACGGTCCTTGTGCCTTCATGGATGAATTTCATCCGCAATGTGTCTTCAGTGCCATCGATCAACAAGCACGCTACGCATGGGGAAATCAGCCATCGATCGGCCACTGGAACATGACTCGTTTTGCCGAAACGCTCTTGCCTTTGCTCTCGAACGATTCCCAGCACGCACTTGAAATCGCGCAATCGGCGCTGGCAACTTTTGGCGATATTTTTCATCGTCACTACCTGCGCTTGTTCCGCGCGAAGTTCGGCATCTCCGCTGATGCTACGGACGATGACGGCGCAGCATGGATCAAATCATCGCTCGGCATGCTGGCAGATCAGCGGATGGACTTTACTCGATTTTTCCGCGCACTCACTCGGCATGCCGAAGACGCAGAGAACCGCAACGTAGCGGCGCAGTTTTCCTCTCACACGATCGCACAACAATGGTTGGACGATTGGAAATCCAAGCATAATCCGGCACTGCTCGAGGAAATGAAACAGCACAACCCTGTGCGCATTCCCCGCAATCATCGGATCGAGGCGGTGATCCAAGCAGCCTATCAGGGGGACTTTTCTCCGTCGGAGGAAGCCATCATGGCGCTGCGCAATCCCTATCAGGAAATCGAAGAATTCAGCCACTGGGAAAATGCTCCCCTCGCTCACGAACGAGTCTGGCAGACATTTTGTGGCACCTAATCTTGCAGGAAAATCAAGGAGTCACCACGGGTGGTGGCGTGGCGCTCGGCGGTGAGATGTCGCGGAAACCACGCAACTCGATCAACTTGGTCTGAGGATTTTCAAAGAAGAACTGCACATCGCGTTTGGTTCCCGGATGCGGCCACAGGCCTGAGCCGATGCGCTCCCACTTGCCGCTGATTTGCGCGAAGCAATACATGCCACTGTGGTTGTTATCTTTGACGGGTGGATCCTCAATGATGATTTCCTTGCCAGGGGTGAAATCGTAGTTGGTCGTCTCTAGGGTAAGGCGCACATTGCTACGAGCCAGATTCATTACACGGAAGGAACCTAACGGAAATGCTTTGCGACTATCATCGAGCGCCATCACGCGGAAGGAGCCTTTTGTTTCGCCAGGAAAAAACACCAGCATGAACTGAGTGCCTTTCGCGGGCAAGGTCACCTTCGCCAACACCTGATCTGGCTTCGGTGCTTGCGCACTGGCGGTGAACAACATCGAATCGCTAGTCAAACTCACCGTCACCGATTCGTGGTTAAGGTAATTTTTCAGTGGCGTCAAGATGCCAACGCCCTTCTCGGGGTTTTGCGCATTGTGAGCATAGAGCTCGGGCATGGCGGATTCGGAGTAAAACGACAGCAAGCGCAACTGCACTTGACGCGCGCCCGGCACGGCATTTTGGGCACTCACCAAAGAGAGAGGCAGAAGAGCGATTGAGAAAAGGGAGAAAAAGAAATTACGCATAAAAATTTTCTGTTAGATTTCCGCAGCGTTCAGCCAGCGGAATGAAGTGATTACCAAACGACGGCCAAAGACCTTATTGGTGAGACTGAGATCTTTCAAGCCTGTCTTACCAATATTGGTCAGACTGAGGTCACGATCGACGGGAGCATTGGTGCGATCGACATAATCGACAGTGCGTTGCACCGTCGCCTCACACCATGTACGAGCCAGAACAGTATTGCCATCCACCGAGCGTGATTCGCCATAGGCGCGGACGGTGAAGGTATCGCCACGCACCGTGATGATCGGCGCCAATGCCGTCATCAAATCCCCTTGCGTGAGGATCGAGGGAGCACCATCGGCACTGTTGCCGCGCAGTGCGGCACGATTGGCCACTGCTGTGCCACGATTGCCAATAGGATCGGCGAGATTGATCGAATCCAAGTTGTGGTTTCGACTATTGATATCTGTCTGATCAATTGCCGTTTGCAAGATTCCTTTCAAGGCATGCAGATCGTTATCGCTGCCGATGCGACGATTGACAAAATCACCTAGTGACAAAGATGGAGCCTTATCAGCCTTCGCACGTTCACGGATTTGCAAGACAATCTGCTGGGCCAATTCTTCAATCTGCTTGTCGGTGAGTGCACGATATCCAGCCCAGCGCAACTGACCTTGCGCATTCACGGAATTGTTCGGATTCGGGTCATCAGAAGAACCAGCCACGGGCACACCCACTCGCGAAAATGCCGTTTTTTCAGGCGAAGAGAATGTGCTATTGTTCCAGCCCATCACGTCGTGATCGCGTAAGGAAGAGAGAACTCCGCGCCAAGCATCGACCGAATCACTATTGACGTTGAAAGGATTTTTGATCATCGCAAATTGAGCGAACTGCTGCGCCTGGGTCTTCGAGTCCATAGCGGCCACCCGTGATGCTAGATTTTCTGCCGACTCATCACCACGCACTGCCACCAAGCGATTGTTCAACATCGGTTTTCTTTGTGCAAAGAAATCGTTGAGCACCACGCTACGCGAACGCTTGTCGGCAAACATCACACTGTTGTTGTCGGTGGCACTTGAGAAAAAGTAGCGATCCCACAAGCTTGCATTCATGAGATAGCTGTGATCTAACAATTTTTGACTGCCTCCCATGGGTGATGATTGAGTAATCGCGCCCGAAGGCAACATCGGATGGGCAAAGGAATTTCCTAACGGATAATTAACGCGCGGAAACAGCGAGCTGGTCACTAAGTTTCCAGCAATCCACGCGCCCAACGAAGCAGCAGGCTGAACAGGAACACGATACATCGGCACCACGGAGACACCATCGCGCGAGGTAGGACGAGCACCATAAAATCCACGATCCGTGCTCGGGTCGATCTCAACGCCGGGAAACTGATTGTAGCTGGTCACTTCCTGCAAGCGAACATCGTAACTTTGTACCGCTGCGCCCACTTTGGTAGTTTGCTGAGATGCGCCTTCCGTAGCAAAATTGTTCTGCAGCCATGCTTTGCTATCGTCACGAACATCGCGAGTGGTCTTCGCCGACATGGTTAAAATCGCAAAGGGACTTTTCCCGCCTGGTGTTTTGTCAGCGGGACTTTGCAAGATGTCTGCATTGCGAAAACGCCTTGTGATGGTGGTGGTCAAGCCGAGCTCGGTTGCAGGATTGGCAAAACGAAAATCATAGGTGCGCAGAATATCGCCCGTAGCTGCTGTATTCACACCAGCCAACAAATCAACTCGGAAATCAGGAAGAGATGGGTCTGTGACGCAGCGTTGCGCGCGGGCGTTCACGGTGACTTCATCGGTGAGCCTCATCGAAAGAAATCCACCGCCCCAGTTGTTGGCGACCTCAAAGTCGTAGCGCGAATCGGCTGGACGGCCGCCACCATAGCTCATGTGATCGGTTTGCAATCCAGCACGGAAATCGACGCCGGGAATCGCATCCAAGCCAAACTGGTTGCTACTGCGGCGGTCGATATTGCCCAAGTCCTCCCCTGCATTCCAGTCAAAGAATGCGCGCGGTGTGTAACCACCCGATGTCTCCATGCCCCATGTCCAATTTTTTTCAACGTAGGCTGAGAAAACGCGAACTTCACCGGGCAGTAGCTTGAGTGTTCCGCCCGGAGTTCCAGAAGTGCTTTTGTTTTTCAAGTGATAGGTGAAAAATTTTCGTGCGGAATTGTTTTTCTCATTGGCGATCTGAAAGCGCGCGAGACTGTGGTATTCACCATTGGCGAATTCTTGACGATACCATGGATTGGTGCCCTTTGCGATATCGTGCTTTTGAAATTGAAAACCCACGGGAGGATCAGAAATGCGCACGCGCAAGGAGGTAAACTCGAGAGAGACATCATACGGATTATAGAGCGTGATGATTGGTTCATAAACGAGGTGAGGCACAGCGTGATTGGTATTGCCTGGCGGCACGGCTTTTTCATTGTGAAATTGGATACGGTCGCCAATGTGGTGATGGTGAGAAACCATCGAGAACATGATCTGGAGCTTGGCAATCACAGGCAGCAATGAGGCCGTGGCTGGGGATGGCTTTAGCCCAACCGAACTGGGGCGCAATTCATTGGAAGTGGTTAGACGCACGCTCGGTGCGCCTGGGGTGATGGTGCGTTTATAGAGTTGGTAGTAGCTGCGCAAGTAGTCCCAAGTAGGCGCGCCATCTGTGACGCTGTAGTATGGAGTAGTTGAGCCAGTGACACTGGTGATATTCGCGCCAGCCGTGCCTTCCATCAACGGTGTAAGATCAATTTTGAGGCCACCACTCACGGGGTCGGTCAGCAACCCGTAGGAGCCGATGCTGAGATCCTGCTGGCGTGCGGCAAAGGATTCAGACTTTTTCGCCAAGGCCAACGATGCTGTGGGTAGTGAGATTAGACCCTCGGGATTTTGCCATGTAAAATCAGGATCAATCACTTCGGGTCGCGTTGAGGGAGGAACTAAGCGATGTGCGTAATTATCCATGGCATTTCCCGCCTCTTGATCTTCCATATTGATGGGTAGCTTCATGGTCTCATCCATCACGCCATAAGCCAAGCCACCGATTTGATTGCCCACCCGCAAAGGGAGTCGCTCCGCTTTCCATTCCGGATTCCTGTTCGGCAAGGTGCCACTCGTCTGAGAATTGATCAGAAACACTTCATCCGCTGCAGAGCCAGTGCTGCCGTAGTTGAGGTCATAGCGCGCGGTTTGATCGCTGACAGAGGTAAGCCAACGCGAAAATTTTTGTTGTTTCTCGCTAGGGGCGGGCGCTAGGCCACTCGGCGCTTGCCATCCAAAACCCTGCCATGCGCCTAACAAATGCTGTCGTGGACTATCGGGAAACAATGAACCAGCTTTTCCCGTGGCAGCTCGGTCAGGGCCCATCGTCACTTGCAAATCACCAATCGCGAGCATCAACGCCAGTCGTGCATTCGCCCGTGCGACAGCGCTGGCATTGCCTTGATTCGAAGCACGCAAGGTCACGGAAGAAAGCGATAAGACGCCCACTGCTACCATCGTCAGCAAGACCAGCAAGCTGATGGTAATGATGAGAGTGAACCCTCGTTTCGAGGTTTGAACCAACTGCGGATTTTTCATTTTCGTGGACGATGGGTTTGGAAACGTGCGCGGGCGATGGAGCTCTTTGCGCTTCCATTTTGGCAAGACACTCGTTTTGGCATGATCTCGAAAATCCCATCATAGATGGCATTTTTTACAGATCATGTTTGGGGTTTTGCTCGGAATGGAAGCCTCGAAGAAGCCTTTCTCACACACGCATACGAAGTATATACCACTTTTGGAGAAATGGAATTTGATTTTGCGTATTAAAATTGTGATTTTGCGCACTAAAAAACTTGAGGCAATCATCAGCACAGAATTCATCTAAAGGTTCGATTTGGTGCAAAATACATCAGTTTTTGCATACAATAAGCCAAAGAACTAGGGAAATGCCAAACCACAACGCTCGTTTACCAGCTGGTTTGCAATCTCCAAAACCTGCGCGCATCGAGGATCGGAATCGTGACACGAATGTCATCAGGTTCCGTGCCATTTTCTTCAATGGTATAACTGATCCCATGGGCCAACTCGCCCGCCGCAACCGAAGATGAACCTAGCAAAACCTCACTGGCAAGTGGCCATGAGGAGAGATTCGAGCTGCTCTGAAGCATCAGCATTTCACCCCATTCAGCTCCATCTCGCCGCTGAAACTCTAAAACAAGATTCGCACCTTCCCGCGAAGGTTTAGGCAAAATACCCACATCGTTTTCTGTGGGATCGCCGCCGAGGATGTATTCCAGTCGATTGGCCACAGCATCGCCATCAGGATCACCTGCGGGGTCGCTGAGAGTCCAATGAGCAGCCCACTCCGCGTAGGATGTGAACTCACTACTGCCAGGTGTGCCTTTGATCACATAGCTTGCTCGCCAGTTGATGGCAACTCCATGGTTGGGTGCACTCATGGGATCAAACAACACTAACGAATAAAATCCTGTATCCGCAGCGGTCGGCCAAGGTGCCAAGTCATCATAGACAAAATCGTGGATCGCTACGCCAGCACCATAGGACAACTTCAGCTGCTCGCCGTTGTTCGACAAACTATCTAACGAATCCCACTCGCCAACGATCGGGACTGAAGCCACTCCGTATCGCATCACGAATGCCGCTTGTTTTTTCACGATCAAAACACGCTGTCCCGGAGCAAGTGAAGTGATCGGGGCAAAGGCCCAATCAAAATCAATACCCTTGGTGAAGCGCACATTGGTGAGATCAAGCGTGAGGCTTGGCGATATGTTGAGCAACTCGATGTATTCAAAATCTGACTCCACAAATCCCGCCGCGGCCTCAGCCGCACTGGGTACATCGGGATGATACATGATTTCTGAAATCATCAAATTCTGTTTCAGAATCTCGACGTAATTCGAAATCGTGGTCGTAAACGAAACCGGCGCGCTCCAGTGACTCCAGCGGCCCGAGCTATCTTGATGACGGACTCGTGCACGATAACTATGCCCCACGCGCAATGCCGCCCCGGGGATCAATTGAGTGCTCGCAAAACTGGTACGTGTGCCACTTTCCCACACGGGTGTGACTTCGTAGATCCGATCCGCAAGAGGATCGTATGCGGGAGCATTGGCATCGGTCACTTCGCCGATGCGCCATTGCATTGCTTGAAATGTGTTAGACCCTTGGGGATCGGCAAATGCAGAGCTCGCGAAAGCAAGTCCATCGACAGGAAAACTTGGTGCTCCATTGTAAGTGATCGTCGGAGTGCTTGGGAGCAAGCCGCTATCGATCGCATCGCTGATGGCATCCAAGTGCGCGGCACGACCACCAGACCCCACAGCTGGGTCGCCACCAAAGGGATCGGACCAACTCACGAATGAGAAATTTTTCATGTCCTGGACTTTCGCCGGAGCACCACCGGGCCAATACGCCGCAGCGCCCGCATTATTCGGCCAGCGCGCCATGTCGGCTTGATAGAACTGCGCGATCGGTGCCATCGCATCATCGATGATGTCGTCGAAAGGCCCACGCCCGGTCGAAGGTTCTCGATACCACACGAGATCACGAAACTCGCGGATCGCATTGCGGTGAGCGATTTTCATCGGATCGCGATTGGCCATCGGCAATTGCCAAGTTGGCGAATCGGTAATGGCATCGTGATTGTAAATCGCATTGTGCGTATTATCCCAGCCGCTATTCCAGTTCGGCCCGAACGATGCATCCCAATCGTAGGGCATATACCAAAGTTGACCGAGTCCGTTCGAATTTTCCGTTGGATGAAAATACCAGATCAAATTTTTCACCCGGTGCCGACCTGTCGGTTCGGTGAAAATATCGTAGTGCCGGATCGCTTCCTGAACCGCGTTGTATTTATACCAAAGCGGCATGTTGATGAATCGTTCGATGTCGCTTTGCGCGGTAGTTTGGTGTATGTTGTAGCGAATGTTATCAAAATCCTCCGCAAACTCAGGCGCGCCCGGCGCTTGGTAGCGTTGGTCCATTTCACCATTTTGTTGCCAGTCGGTAGTCTTATAAAAATTCCCCTTGGGCAAATTGCGAGCATCGAGGAAATTTTTTCCCTCGGGCAATTCGAGAGCTTGGTAGAGCCCCCAAAAGTCACCGTTAGTGGCGTGATTTTCATCGGCATCACGCACCACTCGAAAGTGCACATAGGTGGCCTCAGGCATCGGCACACCTTGCAATCCCCAGAGCTTGGTGCCCACTTCATAAGGAAGTCCAAAGTCATACGCGCCCTTGTTTCCGAACAATTTATTGAATAACAAGGAGTCCCACTTTGCGCCGTACTTGTTGCCTTTCTCGTCGTAGGCTTGCAGCATGTGACCTTTCGGAAAATTGAATCGGAAATGGCGTTTGCCCGCTCCCATATAGCGCGAGTTACCGCCGCGCAGGCGCATCGCGGTGTGATCCATCACTTGGTCTCCTACGATCATAGTACCAAGAAAGTTTTCATAATGCCGAGCATTCAACACGTTCAAGGCACTGCTATTCGCGTATTGATCACCACCGTTGTAAGCTAACAACGAAGTGAAATCTGCCGGACGCATCAACAATTGATAGACGGGAATGTCGTCCAGAGTGTCGGCAGTGTATGTCGTACCACCCGCTGTGAAATTCGGCACACGATGATACGAATACGCCGCGAAATTTCTCCGTGGGTCATTGGCAGCGGGTATCGTGCGGATGTTTCCCGTGAGATCGGTTGCGACGATGCGATAACGAATCAGCGTGCGATGTGGTTGCGCGGGAATGATCGCAGTGAAAATGCCATCGCCCGCTTGATCATTAAGTCCGCCAGCATCGGTCATCGGGATCACTGTCCAATTCGCTGGGTCCTCGAAGGCTGGGTTCGCAGGAGGCGGAATACTCGCATCGGCTAACACTTGCGCTGTCGTTCGTGGCAAAGTCGCGGGAATGTAATTGCCGGCGGTGCAAATCTGATAGGCCAGTTGCACACTGCCCAGACCTTGCGCATCACTGACGCGCGCGGTGATTTTGATCGACTCCCAAGGTTTCGGCGCAGAGGGACTGTGGTCGACATTGCGCACGGGGGGTGCGGCATTGGTCACTGCCGATGAGTTTGCCGCACCGGGTGTACCGATCATTTCTGCAGGTGTGCGGAGGTCGGCATCGACACAAAAATCAAAAATCCGATAGACTCCTACGTCTTCTTGATTGGCTCGCAATTGCGGTGGTTTCGCATACGCATGGATCGCCATAGTATTGGTTCCTTGATGCAATAAGGTGCCTGGATTGAGCCATAGAATATCGCTCCAAGGGTCGTTCGCCCGCTCATAGATCGCGGTGGAATTGTAGGCGGGTTCGGCGGGAGCATCAGGAGAAAACCCAAAGCGCGCGACTTCCGTGCCATTGATGTAGACAATCGCCGCATCATTGCGCATCACGCGAAGCACCAAGGCTCGCGGGATCGCACCAGTGACGGTGAAATTTTTTCGCAAAAAGACGGAGTTATAGGCGGCAGTGAAAGACGAACCATTGAACGTCGCCATGTCATTGATCTGCGTCGCCAATGTGACACCCGTTTCGGCATTGAACGAAGAAGGCGTATCGCTATTAATTTTAAATATCCCTAGCGGCATGGTAGCACTCGTCCAAGCACTGTCGTTAAAACTCTCCGCACGCCAAGCCGTCATCGGAGTTGAAGCCTCGCTGGTTCCTTTGAAATACTGCCATCCCGCTGATCCAGCACTGAGATACGTTTGACTCGCGATTACCGAAGTCGAAGCGCTCCACGCTCCGCCCACGTTGTTATCGAATGTTCCATTGACTAACTCTAACGAAGCACCGTCGCCATTCGGTGCCGTCGGCCATGGTGCGGAATTTCCAAAATCCACGCTATCCACTACATTGCCCAAGGCATTCCTCAGCTCGATCGATTCCCCTTGCGAACTCAATCCGCCGGTCCATGGACCTAACGAGGCAACCACATACATGCTCTGGATCACTGCTGGATTTTCTGCAATCACCAGATAGCCATTGGCAGGAATGGTGGTGCCGACAGGGAATAAATAATCCACCGCATTTGCCAAACGCCAACTGCTGAGGTCGATCGCTGCTGACGTAGGATTGAACAATTCAATGAACTCGCTCGCTTGGGTATTACGCGAGGGATTGTAGTTGATCTCATGAATCATCACTGTCTGTGGTCGCGGGCTAACAGAAAATGTTAGCACTTGCTCAAAGCTGTTCGACGCAGAATCTGTCACCCGCACACGAATCGAAACCGCGACACCACTATCTAACGAAAAATTACGAGCACTCAGCAATTGATGCTGATTAAGTATAAACCAAGCATTGTGCGTATCACCCACGCCGTTCACCAACGCATAGCTAAACGTATCATCGGGATTGCCATCGGTGGTGCGCAATCGGGTAATGAACGAACCATTCACTGCATCTGTGTAGATCACCGAATCGCTCGCCGTGACCGCTGTCGGCGCTACGGGTGCAGGTAACACCGTGAGCGTGACTGTGGCCGTATTTGAGTCGAGCCCACCATCGTTCGCTTTGTAAGTAAAGCTATCAACTCCCGCAAATCCGGCGTTCGGTGTGTAAAAATAAAATGGTGCCGTTCCCGAAAGCACACCATTGGCAGGTGGCGTCACGATGCTATAGCTGAGCGAATTTGTTTGATAATCATTAGCGACCATCCGTGCGGCCGTCGTTGTGTTATGCGGAATTTGATAACTCAGATTTTCCGCCGCAGGATGCGAACCTGGCGTTACTGTCACCGTGACGTTTGCCGTGCGCGTGATCGCACCCGCTGTGACGCTAAGCGTGTAAGTTGTCGTTGCAGTTGGCGTGACGGAGACAAATCCTTCCGTGCCCGTGACCGCGCCGACGCCTTGATTGATCGATGCCGTAAAACTCCCACCCGAGGGATTCGCGATCACATATGAAAGACGAGCCGTTTGGCCCGACTCGATCGTGAGCGCAGGAAAGGCCGTCAAGGAATCGATGCTAACAGATGTGGGAAAAGCATCAGCTCCCGCCGCGGCATTGTCCGCCACTCGCTCCGCGCTCATCGAACGATTCCAGATCCGAAACTCGTTGTAGCTTGCCTGCGTATTCGAGTCAGCAGACCAATTCGATCGCCCCAACCACACATTGTCAAAAGGGATGCCCGTGAGTAAATGTGGCGTGTTGAGCGAAGTCATTAAGACACCATTTTTATAATAACGGATCTGTGGTGATCCCGCATTGCCATCGAGATCATAGACATAGGCGAAATGAAATTCTGCACCGTAGCCAATCGCATCAGCGATCGAAATGTTCTGCTCCGTCGAATCATCACGAATACCAGGCACTTTCACTCCCGTGTTTGTGCCATTTTGCAACGCGAGAAAAAGATACGATACGCCGCTAAATGTTCCGCCACGTGAGTTCACCTCCCCTGCGGTTCCCGTACCAAAATCAAAAACTCGCTGCCATATTCGCGTATTCGTCCCACTGGGCTGAATCGGCGTCATCCAGCCCTCGATAGTGACTTCTTCAAGACCAGACATACTCGTATTCGGCAAATCAATATAGGGTCGTGTTCCCGAGCTTCCACCGGGCAATGTCACCATCGATGCCGAGCGCGAATGCTGATTCGCTGGAATAGTAGACGATGACGGAACGATCACGCCATTTACTGCTGCGACGGAATCGATTACTGTATTTCCCGATCCCTCATTGAAGGACCAACGATGTTTTAACGTTGCAGCTTTGTGCATGCTCAACGACACCGAAGCAGTTGTGCCACTGGTGGCATTCGTCAACAAGTAGGTGGTATCTGCCGTCGGCACCACCGTCACCGATCCAGTTGTGCCCGATACCGTTCCTACGCTCGGACTGATCGAAATGGCATCTCCCGCGGTTACATCCCAAGACAAGACCACCTGTTGCCCCGGTAAAAACGTCTCGCGCGAGGCAGTAAACGACACGATGCCCGCTTGAGCGCAAAGCGAGAAAAACAGACAAGCAAGCGTGGCGAAAACTATCGATCGAGTTGCATTCATGGGTTTTGTTTTAACTAAGAAGAGGGCGATTTTTTTCGAACCGCCCCCATCTTCAATCATTCAATTTTGATAGCTACGAACGAAATCAGTTCGCATTCCTTCTGCGGCGTAAGAATACACAAGAAGCACCCAACACGCCAAGAAGCGCACTGCTTGTCTCAGGAACGGTGACGATCACTGCCTGCAAACTACCTTGCTGGAAGTAGCCTTTTTTCACATCGGGAACAAACCAGAATGGAGTTGCGGCAGTCGGAGTCGTGCCGTTGAAAGTCACGGAACTTGCACCATTGATCAAGGTATAAGTGCCATCTGCTGCCGAAGCCGCGTCCCAACCGACGATGTTCGCAAAACCGAAGTCTGTAAGAGTAATGGAATTGCTCAGGCCAACGGTGAGGATGTTCGAACTACCTGCGAGATCGATCGTTGCTCCCGTGAGATTCAGTTCTGCACCTGCATCCAAAGTTACATCGCTGCTGATGGTGCCATTTCCTGCAACGGTTGCTCCTGCTTCAACAACAAAATTCGTAGAGGCCAGAGCACCCGTGATATAGAGCGTACCAGCATTGACGGTAGTTGTTCCTGTGTAGGTGCTAGTGCCCGACAATGTCAAAGTGCCTTCGCCATTTTTCGTTAGACCACCGTTACCTCCTCCATCAACGAGCCCTTCGGCAATCGTGATGTCATAGCCGTTGGTATCGATCACCGCTCCGCCGCTCTTGACGTAGACCTTTTGATTTGCTCCACCCAAGGTGAGGAAATTGGCCTCGTTGTTTGTTGCCTTGATCGTGCCACCATTCAAATTCAGGGCAACCGTTCCCGAATCAGTCGTGGTGATGATTTTCGGGACCGTCAGCACACCGCCATTCAAATGGAAGGTATTGTTCGTCGTCGCGGCACCAACGTATTGCAAGTCGAGATCTCCCGTTCCGCCAACCGTTGTCGCATTGTCACTGAAATACGTAACATTGCCACCATTCATGGTAAATGTATGAGCCCCTGTTCCATTTTGTCGGCTCATCTTGATCGCAGAATTGGTATTCAAGTTCAGGTTACCCGAACCGATTACGACTTCAGCAATCGCAGTATCGTAACCTCCCACTTGCAACCACTTGGACGCCGTTGTGCCGACGTTGAAAGTACCACCGTTGACGTTGAGACGTCCCACATTGCCCGCACCTGCGAAGCCGAGAACCACATCACCCGTCGAGGTAAATGTACCACCGTTCACATTCACCGTGCCATTGATCTGCGCAGCACTGTTATTCCCGCGCGCCAAAGTCAAGGCACCCACCACGGCATTGCCCTCGGTGATCGTAATCGTGCCAGAGCCTCCAGTAAAAGCTCCGTTCGCATTCGCGGCACCCACGCGCACTTCACCGTTCGGATGATTGAACTGAGCCGTCGCACCATTGATGTTAACTTCGCCAACGCCACCTTGGAAACCAATGTTTAGCGCCTGATTGCTTTGATCTGTGAAGTTGGCGGAGCCACTGACATTCAAAATCCCGGTGCCGAGATGACCAATGCTGCGGTTAATCGCAGTGCCATTGCCATTGATCGTAACGGCCGAACTACCACTGAGGTTCATCGTCACATGTGAGCCAGGACTTTCGGCAACGAAGAAACCGCCACCTGAACCAATGTTCAAGGAGGAACTATTGTTCAACGAGATGACACTTTTCGGAGCAGTCGCGGCGTTGCCTCCATTGAAACCCGCCGACATGTTCGCTGCAGAGATGCTTGATGTATCGTAGAGACTTACGTTAGAGGAGGTCGCGCCGGTGCCATTGCCACGGCCGATGCTCAACCATGACATGTTGGTCAGAGCACCCGCATTGGAAATTTTTAATTCTGTGTTGGTGCCCACTGCATCAAGTCCGCCAACGACAAGTTCGCCATTGTTGTAACTATAAGTGCCGGCTGTAATCTCCGTTTGACCTTCTTTTAGAACGGAAACAAAGGAGCCGCCGAAAGCATTGATACCACCATTAAAGTTCGCACCACCACTCATGGTCAGTGTGCCCGCACCAGTTTTCACCAAGGGTCCGGATCCAATCGCTGCAGAAACAATCGCATTGCCCGAGGCGTTGCTGACGTCTGTCGATGTCGGATTCAACGTGCCGTTAGAAACAGTGTCACCCGAGGCCGCAGCGGCGGCAATCGAAAAGGCTCCCGAGGTTTGGCTAATACCACCAAGGTTCAAAGTACCACCAGCAAGGACGGTCGCAGCGGCAGTGCTCAATCCTCCGCTAACGGTGGAGACGACCGTGCCTTCTGAAATCGTTAAGGCACCAGTGTGGGTGTTAACGTTGCCGATCGTCAAGGTGCCCGAGCCCGTTTTATTGATCGCAGCGGATCCAGAAATTGCGCCACTTCCTGCGAAGGAGTGATTGGTCGCACCAGAAACATTCACCGCTGCTGGTACCACATTGCCTACGATCGTGGCTGTAGAATCCACGCCCGGAGTATCGTCAAACACAACGGTATCGCTATTCCAAAACTCACCGTCAAAGCCATTGCTCCACGGTGTGCTAACACCAATCTGCCAGGTGCCCGAAACCGCATTCCATGTATCAGTCAATACACCGCCTGCTGTGAAGGTAAGCTTTGTCCCCGTGTCAGCAAAATTGCCACGACTTGTTTTCACCAAGTTCGATGTGCCCGAGAGTGTGCCACCAGCGTAAGTAATGACGTCGTAGGTGTTTCCTGTGGTCAACGCAGAACTGAAAAATAGCGTGGTCGAGCCTGCGAAATTCACTCCTGCTGCCGCAAAGTCACCTGCTACTGGATCGACCGATAAAGTCGCACCAGTTGCAAATGAAGCGGTTCCCGTAGTCGAGCCATTGCCACTCAGTGTGGCCGCATTGGCGACACTAATGTTCGAGGTGAGATTCCCATTCACTCTCAGCGTGCCGACGTTCACATTGGTCGCACCTGTATATGTGCTCGCTGCTCCAGAAAGGGTCAGCGTGCCTGCGCCATTTTTTGTGAGGCCACCGCCGCCCGTGCCATCGACGAGAGAGTTGACAACGGTCACATCAAAACCATTCGAGTCAATGATCGCTCCACCACTTTTCACCGATGCAGTCGCGCTGCCAGTTCCGATGTTGAAAAAGTTCACATTCGCGCCCGCGGCTTTCAGGCTGCCACCATTGAAATTGAATGTCCGTGTGCCTGTCGTGGCGGTTGAAATCACTTGCCCGATCGTCAAGGTTCCACCATTCAAGTTGAAAGTATTGTTCGATGATGCAGCACCTTGGTTTTGCATATCTACTACACTTGTAGTACTAAATCCACCTGTTCCATTGCCCACGTATCCGGTGATCGCACCAGCGTTCAGATTTACTACACCCGTAGTAGCAACTGTTCCCACGCCCATACGAATGTCCGTGTTCGTATTCAATCGCAGTTCCCCGCCATTGACGTCGATCTGACCACTCGCACCGGCCGCATTGCCGACGATCAGCCAGCGTTCTACGGTCGATGCCATATTCACTATTCCTGAATTCAGCACCAATTTCCCTGATCCTGTGCCTCCAGAGCCAAGAACCAAATCCCGTTGAAAATTTGCCGTGCCACCGCCCACGTTAATGGTGCCTTTGGCTCCATTCGCCATCCCCAGTCTCGTGCTTCCGCCAGTGGTGCTCGTTTGCGAAAATGTCGATGTGCCGTTGATGTTCAGCGTGATATCAGAATTCACCGACTCACCCAACTGCACGTTCGATACTACCGTCAAAGTAGAGGAATCGTTCAAAGTCACCACACCCTTCGGTGCTGTACTCGTATTGCCAGCATTGAAGCCCCCGCTCATATCATTGGCGGCGACAGATGACGTATTGTTCAGAGTTAGGTTCGAAGAAACCGCGCCGGCACCGTTGCCGCGTCCAATACTCAACCATGACACACCAGTAATGGCCCCAGCATTGCTTAAGTTGAGTTGTGTATTAGTTCCAGCAACGTCCAAACCACCGACCACCAATTCGCTCGAATTGAACGCGTAATTACCGCCCGTGATGTTGGTAATCCCTGCCTTAAAGACAGCACCAAATCCTGTAGTCCCAGATCCAAATGCGACTGGCCCTGCTTTGAGGCTACCTCCACCCGACAAAGTAAGCGTTCCTGCTCCGGTTTTTTGCAAAGAAAACTGAACACCGGTCGTCGCAGCATTACTGACGGTAAGGTTGTTTTTCACATCCCAATTTCCTGATCCAGTAAACTGCAATGCGTGAATGCCACCACCGCCCAAACCAAACAACACATCATTGTTGATGGTAGCCGTATTCGTGGAGTTGTTCGACCAAGTGTGCGTTTGGTTCGTCGCTCCACCGAGTGTGATCGCAAAAGCAGAAGCGCCACTACCCGTGCCGTTTCCCAAAGTAAAAGCTCCCGCGCCGCTGTCCAATGTCACGTTATTCAAGCGGATCGCTGTGTTCGTTGCCGAATCAATGCTCACAGCACTGGTTTGTGCGCTCGTCAAATTAACATTGAGACCGATGTTGCCAGCCGCACCTCCTAATCCTGAAGCATAGCTCAAGCTCAATGGACCCGCTACCGTGCCATTCCATTGGATGGTGTCAGCAGCTACTGACGGCAAGGCATCACCTACCCAGTTGCTAGCAGTTTCTAGGGTTGTTCCAGTGCCTGCTGCACCACCATCCCAAACCACAGTAGCGGCTTGTGTTAGTGAAAGAAGTAAGGTGGAACCTGTGACGGCACGAAGAAATAATTGATTTTTGACTTTCATGGGACGATAGGAGGGAGGTAGCTACAAGCTACTAAGTTAAACAAGAAGTAATGGAAAAAGCCAAACAGCCCCTCAGCGCACGATGCGCAGAGGGGCGAAGGGAATATTAGTTTTCGGTGACTTTCACACCGAGGAATTTTTTCACGTCGGCACCCATCGGCACAGAAGCGGTGACATCATCGGCATCTGTACCATTTTCGACAATGGTAAAGGTTACGCCGCTAACTGTGCCACTGGCTGTAGGAATGGCCACATCGGTCCAGTTCACCAAGTCGGTGCTGACGCGCACGAATTGCGAAGCAACATTGGCCTCTGCATCATCACGACGTTTGAAGCTGATCGATAGATTCGACCCATCCGCTGATGCAGCAGGGGCGGAAGTGAACGATGTCGGAGAACCATCAAGGAAGAACTCCATCAAGTTGACCATGCCATCATTGTCCGGATCTGCGCTACTCAAGGCATCGCCACCCGTTAAACCTTTGGACGTAGCCCAAGAATCGTAAGGATTAGTACCCACTTGCAACTTGCCTGAGCCCGTGATCGCAGCATTTTCAAACTGAGCACCAGAGCCGATAGCTCCATAAACCCCATTAGCCATCGCGACGCCATTGATCGTGAGACTATCAACGATGTCAGTGCTAGCATGAGTGAGGTCCAATGTGGCACCCGATGCAATGATTACGTCGGAAGTATCAGCAAGCGCAGCGGCAGCTAGGGAAAGCGTTCCTGCGCTGACGGTGGTGTCACCTGTGTAAGTATTGGACGCGGAGAGCGTTAACTTGCCCGCTCCATTTTTCGTCAGGCCACCGTCGACCGCAGCATCGCCATCGATTACGGAATGCTGAAGAAGCTGAGCAATCGTGATATCTTGAGCGTTGGTATCGATGATGGCACCACCATCGCGGACATTGGCTGCACTGATGCCTTGCAGGAAGGTAGCAGCCGTCGCTGCCGCATTCGCCTTGAGCGTGCCGCCATTGAAGTTGAGAGTGCCACTAGCTGCAGCACCACCCTTGATGATTTGCTTCGCAGCAAAAGTGCCGCCGTCAAGGTTTACAATGCCGACCGAATTGACAGCGTTCAGTGTGCCCACATTGACAAGTCCTAAATCAGCAACAGCACTACCACTGATGGTATACGTTCCAGTGCCAGATTCACCAACCCATGTTTGGCTATCCAGATTCGTTACCGTTCCACCACTCTGGTTCAGCAAGCCCGTCTGTCCCGATGCGCTACCACCGGAAATAACGATATTGCCCGTAATCGTTGTCTTGGTGATCGAACCTCCAAGCATGTTAAGTGTGCCACTGCCACCACTGCGACCAATGGCCAGCCAATTGACGCAATTGATCGCGCCGCCCGACATGTTCATCGTAGCATTATTTCCTGCGCCGTTGCCCACCCAAATTTCCGCACCTGTTGAATTCAAGGTAGCGCTTGAGTTGGTGATTCCATCCGCAAATGAAATAACACCAAGTGCATTGGTCGCAGCGCTCGTTACAGTACCCGTGACATTCAAAACTCCATCGCCGTTTTTAATGAGTCCATAGTCACCAGCAATGACGCCAGGCAGAGTTAACTCACCACTCAGCACATTGACTATGGGCTGAGAGAACGATGTCTTAGCACCCGACAATGTGAGATTGTCTGGACCGTCGAAGGTCCAAGCACCACCCAGAACCACTGGATTGCTAAGATTCAATGCTGAACCTGTTCCATTGTAGAGCGTGCCACCCGAGAGAGTGAGCGAGCCCGTTCCGAGAGCTGCCGCATTGCCGATTTCCAAGCCACCCGCTTGCAGGTTCGTGCCACCCGTGTAGGTATTTGCACCGGAGAGGGTCAGTTTACCATTGCCAGCTTTTGTGAGAATTAGTGTACCTGTCCCGTTCTCGATCAGACCGCTGAAGGCAGAATCGAAACCTCCACCAATGGTAAGGATGCTGAGACCAGCAACACTGCGTCTCACCGTTCCAGCACCATTGAGTTCAGCTTTTGCTAGATTGCTGTCCACATTCAAGACACCATCAAGATAGAGCGAACCTTCCGTCGCGCTACCGAGGCTACTTCCCGTGACGGTAAGTGTGCCACCTGCATTCACTTTGGTGTCATTTGCATAAATCAAATTCGAAAGCGCTATCGTCACACTGGCACCACTTGCCACTTCCAATCCATAGGAATTCGGATTCGTGGCATTGATTGTCAGCGCATTCGCTCCACCGATTGATGCCGCGCCGCTGCTAAACGTCAGGCTGTTGATTGTCGAATCAGCACCAAGGGTAGTAGTGGTATTTGTCGCGCCAGTCGCAGAGAAATACACATCGGTAATCGCTCCGGGCATTTGATTGGCATCTGTGGTGCCAGCTGCAGAAGTGGCCCAGTTGCTGTTTGGAGCAGAAGCAGTCGTGTTCCAAACCGCACTGATGTCACCCATCCAATAAGCCTCACCTGGAACGGGAGAACCAGTCACGGTGACAATGTAAGTATTTCCGGAAACACTGCCGACGTAATTGGTAAAGCTCGGCGGTAATGCACTGGTATCCAGCGTGAAGCTGCCAGAAAGTGGAGCTGAAGCCTCGATCAACGTGTAAGTACCGTTATCGAGCACACCTGTTAGTTTAATCGTATTGCTACCACTCGTTGTTACCGCTCCAGTAGCAGTGAGTTTGTCTGTGCTGGTGCCATTTCCGCCAAAGCTCAAAGTAGCGCCATCAAGGCTGAGATCTGCAACTGTAGCGAGACGACTCGATGAACCGTTACGCACATCAAAGGTTCCGTTGTTGATTGCAAGATTAGTTGCCGCAGGCAGGTCCGTCGCAGAACCAAGAGCTAGCGTGCCACCATTGACTGTCGTGGCTCCAACATACGTAAGTGCACCAGAAAGCTGCAACGTCCCCGCTCCTTGCTTGGTGACGCCACCCACACCGGCCAGATCCTCTAGCACGGTGATGTCAAAACCATTGCTGTCAAAAATCGCACCACCCGTTTTTACATCTACGGTATCAACCGAGACGAAGTCAGCCGATGCCGCAGTAGCTTTGAGAACACCACCATTGAAGTTCAGTGTACTTGTGCCGCCGGCGGCTTCTTCGATCACTCGCTTCGCAGAAATCGAACCGCCATTGAGATTGACCGTGCCAACAGCAGTAGAAAGTTTCGCAATGGAAAGGAAACTACCCTGCACATTCAAAACGCCAGCACCCGATACGGTTAGAGTGCCCGCGCCAGCTTCTCCGATGATCATCGCTTGCGCCGCTCCCACCTGATTGGTTGTGCCTGCGCTGATATTGTAAAAACCTTGCGCACCGACATATCGGCCAACCACCAACCAAGTCGCGGCATTCACCGTGCCACCCGTTTGATTGAGTGTTCCTTGTGAGAAACCTGTGCCTGCCACATCGCTTTTGCCGACGAATGTCGTGGCGCCAAAGTTCACTGTGGCATTATCTTTCACATTCAGGAAACCTTGCGTCGTGGCACCTGCGTTGCCGATGTACGTTTCGTTATTGCCCACCGTGAGTGTCGCAGAATTTTCAAGATTCAATGTGCCGATACCAGCATTGCCAATCACCATGGTGCCAGCACCATTTTTGATGATCGAACTGGTATCTTTCACCGTAATCACACCAGTAGCTGTTCCCACGCCGCCAATGTTGAGAGTATTACCCGCAGTGTAAACCGAGCCATTGATCATCTCCCATGTCGCGGCGCTAGCATTGCTTTCTGCGACGTTCGTAGTCCCCGTATTGGTGAACGTTGAATTGTTTTGGACGATAAACGTTTCGGATGCATTGTTGGCTAAGCCGTTGTTGAAACCAGTACTGAAATTTCCTACGCTCAAGGAGGAATTGATCAGGTCAATGTTGCAAACCCCATTGTCGCCATTGCCACGTCCCACGGCCAACCAGCCTGGCATCGTGACACTAGTGTTAAGCAAACTGAGCTTAGCAGGAACATCGGGTGTTTCTGCGACCCACAATTCTGCCAGAACCGTATTTGTTTGCGCACCAGAAGTGCCGTCAAATGCCAAGGTGCCCGCAGAAACGCGGTTCACTGCGCCAACGGAACCAATCGTATTGGAGCCCACACCGGCAATGGTCAATTTTCCTGCGCCGGCTTTGTTGAAGTTGGCTACTAAGCCCGAACTTACTGTGCCTGTGACAGTGAGATCATTGGCCGTATTGAAGATCGAATTGTTCGCGTCGATCAAGAAACCACGATCTGTCGTAGTTGTTGCTCCTGTGTAGGTCAAAGTGCCACCAGCAAGCACTAAGTTGGACGAAGCAGATGTCGCTGCACCGAGAGGACTTGCAACACCACCATTGGAGATTACGTCGACACTCAAGGTTCCACCCTCGATGCGAGTGACGCCAGTATAGTCGTTCAAGATTCCGGAAATCGTCGCCGTTCCCGTATTGCGCTTGGTCAATGTACCAGAGCCAGAAATTTTCCCAGAGCCACTCAAGGTGTAAGGTTTCGCAGTGGTGTTATTGTAAATCACCTCCTTCGGTGCTACCGTGCTGTTCAAGGTGACCGTCGTGCCTCCAACACCCGTTGCCAAGTCATCAAACATTACCGGATTGGGATCGACATAAACGGACGCTGTGTTCAGCACCTGATCCACCCAGTTTGCCGTAGTGGTATCCCAAATCGTGTCCACCGTGCCATCCCAACGAGGAAGAGCCACTTGCGTGATGTTGAGATAAATCAAACCGCTACCATTATCAACCAAGGTCGCAACAACACCCGATGGCACTGTGCCCAAGGTGAGTGAACCGCTGCCAGACTTAGCAGCATAGGAAACCAGAGGCAATACACCAACAGCAAACTTCGTGCCTGCAACGTTGATCGTGAGATTGCTATTCAAGGAAAGATTACCCGTCACATTCAACGGTGCTGCAGTGATGTTAACACCAACCTGATCACCCACGTTCGCGGTAAGAGATGTGGCGCCTGAGGAGCCAAAGGTAGCATTCGTGACCGTAAAGGTATTGCCTTTCACCGGAGGTGTCACCAGCAGTGCCGCCGAATCAGCAATTGTTAAAGCACCCAGACTCGCGCCACTGGTGAAATTCCAATCCAACTTACCAGCTGCGAGTGTCGTGCCGCCTGTATAGGTAAATGCGGATTTGATTGTCGTCGTGCCTGTGCCCTCAAAGGTCATTGCGCCCGAGGTATTGGCAACTAGGGTTGCAGCACCGGTAATAGCGCCGGTGCTTCCAAAGCCACCACCTGAGAGTGCGAAGGTCGGCGCAGAGGTATAACCAATGCCAGGATTGGTCATCGTGATTCCCGTGAGATTTCCTGAGCCATCGATGTTAGCAACCGCCGTGGCACCTGTGCCGCCGCCGCCAGTAATCGTGACAACCGGTGTGCCAATCAGGCCGCCACCCGTTGTCGCAAGGCCCGTGGCCGATACACCATTTCCAGTCGGAGCCTTCAAGGCTTCCGTCAGTGTGATGCCGAAACCACTATTGTCAATGGTGCCGCCGCCCGCATTGACATAGGCATCCGTCAGCGCTAAATCACTAAAAAAGTTCGCCGAATTGGCTGTTGCCTTCAATTTACCACCATTGAAATTGAAGCGATAGATCCCCGTGCCCGTGCTAGCACCTTTGGTGATCGAATTCGTCGCCATCGTGCCGCCATTCAGGTTCAAGTGACCTTCTAGCGATGATGCATTGCCTGCAAACTGGGTCGTTCCCGCGGCACCTGTGCTGTAGGAGTGCGTTCCTGAAATATTGAGAATCCCCCTGCCGTTTTCACCGAGGAAAATACCGGCGTTCGCGGTAAAGGATCCGCCCGAAAGATTGACAACACCGATCGATGCATTCGAACCAGCTCCCACCGTCATACGGTTCGCGGTGACCGTGATCGTTCCACCCGATTGACTCAAGACTCCGCGACCAGCATTCGCCCCAACCACAAGCCAGCTGCCCGAGGTAAGTGAGCCACTGGTTTGTACATGTGCACCATAGCCCGCCCGACCAATGCCATAGGCATTTCCTGAGGTAATCGTGCCCGATGTCATGCTCACCAAACCATTGGCGTTCGCAGCAGTTCCAATGTCTACCGCGATATCTCCCGTCCGAGCCGAGCTCAATGTTCCACCTTCCACTAGCAACCGTGCGTTGACGCTAGCCGTATTGCCAACAATTACCATGTTGCCGCCCGTACCCGCAGCAAACCCTGCTGCAATTGATCCCGTCAAACGAACCGTGCCACGCTCCACGGCAAAACGATCACCCAATTGATTAGCGCCGGACATCGTCAATGTGCCCTCATTGTTGCCTTTAACAAAGCCCAGACGGACTGTCGGTGATTGATCTTTGATCGAGCCCGAGAACACCGAGTCTCCCGCGCCCCGTTGGAATATCCATTTGCTGCTAGGACCACCATTTTCCAAAGTCCCAGCACCGCTGAGCACACCGTTCCAAGTCAAGTCGCCAGAAACCAGCAACTTGCCTGCTTGAATGTCCAAGTTCCCACTAATCGTGGCTCCGCCCGTATTGGAGTACCATACATTCCCAGTTCCTTGCTTGGTGATATTCACCGCAGCGCTCGTGGCGAAAATGTTCGCTAATACGATGTTGTTCGTCGAATTGTTCACCCATGTTTGTGACGCAGTAAAGGTCACAGGAACGTTTTGGTTAGTCGTGGCACTGCCTATCGTCGCTGTGCCTGCACCCGATGCCATCGTCATACCGCCAGCACCAACGCTGAGGGCGCGGTTTATGCCGTCGGCAGAGAGATTCGTCGCCGCTGTATTTGTAAAGGTCAAAGACCTTGCTGCATAGTTCCCATTCAAGGTTACTGTTGAGGCAAGATTCGCTGTGCTGATGTTAAAAAATGCATCGTCCGCTGCTACGGGAGCCACCACTGGATCTGGAGTGATCGCCGCAGAATCCGTGGACCAAGCAGCATTGTTGAGCCAGTTACCATTACCACCATCCCAGTAGAGAGATGCGGCTTGGGATTGTCCGAGCAAAAGCGCAGCCAGCAGAATATTACGGGAATTCTTTTTCATAATGGGTTTCAGTGGTTTTGGGTAACGATTACTGTGGACAAGACTTAGCTCACACGCTATGTCTTTTTTTATATGAAATCCGACACATCACTCCTAGCCCTAAAGGAGCAAGTGTTGAGCGCGTTGACACAGCACAGCATGTTGACAATGCTTTTCGACAATCTTCCCGGAATCACTTTTTTCGTCAAAAGCCTCGATTCCATATTGCTCGCAGGAAGTCGATCCTTCTACGAGCGACTTGGCTACACCAAAGAGGAGCAAATGCTCGGCAAAACGGACTTCGATTTTTTCCCCATTCACATGGCCGAGCATTTTCGCGCCGATGACAAAGAAGTCATGCTCAGCAAATGCCCCAAGGTCCAGATCGTCGAGCTGTTTTTCAATCGACACGGCATTCCTGATTGGTATATCACCAATAAATTCCCCATCCTCGACGTCAATGGGCAAGCCATCGGCCTCATGGGCACCACCCAGAGCTACACCGGAGCCAAGGAAATCATCACGCCTTATCTGCTTATCGACAAGGCCGTCGAGATCATCCGCTCCTCCTTTCGCGAAAAAATCAACGTCACTGATCTTGCCAAAACTGTTGGGCTGTCCGAGCGCCAATTTCTCCGCCGTTTCAATCAAGCCTTCGCCTGTAGCCCACAAGCATTCATCCTCAAAACTCGCATGAGCGCTGCTTGCCGCATGCTCAGCCAGAACGACGAGAAAATTGCCACCGTCTCACAAAGCTGCGGCTTTGCCGATGCTAGCTCGTTTGTGCAATTGTTTCGCCGCGAAATGGGCGAGACTCCGCTGCAATATCGCCAGCGCTACCGGATGACGGAGCACTGAAAGATCAATCGCCATTCCATTGCCATTGCGGATGGTGCACATAGCCCAGAGCTTCTTTGACATCCATCGCCTGCATCGCCTGGCTGGAAAAGTTCCGCTGGTATTGCAGCCATCGCAGTCGCTCCGCTTCCGAAAGTTTGGATTGACGGTCATAGGGCACACCCATGCCAACCAACATCACTAAGTATCCTTCCAAGCCGAAATCATTCTGTGTGCCCGAGAGCAAATACCGACAAAATCCCGTCGGCCCATTTTCACGGTAGTAGTCAATGAGATCTTGAATCCCACTCACATCTGTCTGCTCATGACAACGCCGCCAGAACTCCGTATCAACCAATGTGTTAAACTTATAATGCAGCGCCAAAAAATCGCGGATATCTAGCCACGTTTTTTCCGCCATCCGATTGAACAAACTGCGCATCGTCGGCGATGGCTGAAGATAACTGCGTTGCAGCATCTCCACCAGCATCTGCACATTGCCACAAACAATCATCAAAGCCGTAGCCTCCAGCGGCTCCACGAATCCACCAGCATTGCCGATCGCCACCACATTTTCTCGCCACTGCCTACGATAGTATCCTGAGCGGAACTTGATCAAGCGCGGCTCACGCGGAGCAAGCGGGTTTTTTCGACAAAATTCTTCCACCGCTTGCTCATCAGAAATCGACTCCGAAGAATACACATAACCCCGATTGATATGGTGCTCATGTTCGATCTGCCACGCCCAACCTGCATTCATCGTCTCGGCCGTGGTGTAGGGCAAAATTGGTTCATTAGTCCGCTTCCATCCGCCAGCCACCGCCCGATCACAGAAGAGCGAATTGCGAAAGGAAACAAATTCCTCTTGATAGAATCCACCTAACAACTCGCTACGGAAACCACTCGCATCGACAAAAAAATCAGCAGTCAACTTTCTATCATCCTCTAACAAAATTGACCGCAATTTCCCATCCGCTGCCGCCTCAGCACCCTGCAATTTCCCCTCCACAAAATCGACTCCAATCTCGCGCGCCACCCGCTCTAACAGATCGACCAAATTTTCATTCTCAATGTGAAACGCATGCCAACCCTTGACATCAGGACATCCGTTTTCCTGACGCGGAAATACCTTGTCATGTCGCATCAAGGCCGCTGGATAACTTGCGCACGAAAAGTCCTCATCGCAATAGTACCCGCTCGGCATCGATAAGTCGGCAAACTGATGATCCATCTGACGATCAAAGGTGTAGTCAAATCGTCCACGTTTGCCCCACAAAAAGCGGATGCCGAGTTTCCACGTCGGCTTGGCGATCGCAAAAAACGTTTTTCGTTTGATGCCCAGATAATCAAACATGTGCGCGGGAAAATTCGGCGTAGTCCCCTCTCCCACACCAATGATTCCAATGTCCGAACTGCGCAACAAAGTCACGTTCACATGAGGAATTTTTCGCTTCAGCGAGATCGCAGCAATCAAGCCTGCACTGCCACCACCCAAAACCAAGATACTCTGAATCTGTTCACTCATACGTCACGTTGCTCACTCCTATACATAAACCTGCCACAACGCGCAAGAAGGCATTGTGGCAGGTGCGTTTGTTTTTGGTTTCTCAGAAAAATTAATCTTCCACCGAAATGCGTCCGAACATTGTGGTGTTTGCGCCCTTCGGCACGCTTACGGTGATATCATCTGGATTCGCGCCATTGGCCGCTACCGTGATTGTCACAGCGCCTACATTGTAGGTTCCAGCAGCAGCAGGAATCGACAAATCACTCCAAGTTGTTAGGTCGGAACCATACTGGAATTTTTGCACAGTCACATCACCATTGGCATCATCACGACGCTTGAATTTCATCACGAAATCCGTTGCAGTGCTGTCTGCCACAGAAGGCAATATCGTAGCATCCGAGAACTTCGGATCTCCATCGAGGAAATACTCCAGCAAGTTGGCGATACCGTCAGCATCAGGATCTGCACCTAAGCCATTGTTGCTATTATCCAAGGCCTTGCCCTCTGCCCAATCAATGTATGGCAGAGCAGCACCCACGCGCAATCTTCCACTTCCGGTAATCGAGGCGGACTCGTTCTGTGCACCAGAACCGACTGCACCCCATTCACCAGTGACTGCGACTCCATTGATCGTCAGCGTTTCCACCACATCAGTCTGATTGTGTGTCAGCTCTAGGGTCGCACCCGTAGCAATCACCACATCGGATGCGTTGTCTAGGTAATCCTGACTCAGCGACAATGTTCCTGCAGAAACAATGGTGTCACCCGTGTAGGAATGGAAAGCCGACAGCGTCAATTTACCATTACCCTGCTTCGTGAGATTACCCTCGCCAGAGAATGCTTGTGCAGCAACAATATCAAAACCATTGCTGTCAATGAAAGCGCCACCCGACAAAATGACGGCATTATCAATATTGCGGAAGAAGTTCACTTCATTGCGCTTCGCTTCCAGCTCACCACCATTGAAGTTGAAAGCACTGCTCGATGCGGCATTACCCGAATCCACTTGATTCACCATCAGCTTGCCCCCATTCAGATTGACAACACCAGTTCCTGAACCAGCGTGGCCGATGCTGAAGAACCCTCTCGAATCGACCACACCTGTATTCGAAACATTCAACGTGCCATTGCCTTCCTCTCCGACCATAAAGTTACGATCCGTAGAGTTATGGGTAAAGGTTCCGCCCGAGACGTTCAGAACACCCACGCCGGCAATGTAACGCCCCACCGCAAGCCAGCCATTGGTTACCATTGTGCCACCGCTTAGAGTATAGGTCCCTGAACCGTTAGCGCCGATGAATACTTCACCCGTTCCACCCATCGTGGAAGAACCTCCAGTTTGCGTCGCAGTTCCTGTCGATGTAGCTTCGCGAGCCAAATAGAAGTTTGCTGTAACATTGAGAGTTCCGCTCGATAGATTCAGCGTGCCCGTAGTGCCACCATTTTTCCCGATGAACATCGGACCCGAGCTATTGACGGTTCCAGCACCTTCAATCGTTAGGGTGCCTGACGAGGTTCCTACATCGCTGACGTTGAAGTCGCCATTGGAGTTATTCACCACGCCATTTTCCTTAACTGTCATGAAGCCTGCAGCATTGCTACTGTTGCCCACAGACAACCAGCCAGCGACTTTGTTGAGCATGCCGCTACCTTCGACGATCACATTCGCTACGGAATTCGCGCCATAAGCCACGTTAAAACGTCCATTGGATTGGTAGACAGCAGTTCCACCGATCGTAATCGTTGAAATCGTATCATCGCCCAGTGACGCCATCGACGGGCCGTTCACGGTGAGTGTGCTGCTATCCAAGGTCAGCGCTGTGGTGTTACTAGCAGTGGTCCCCAAACGGAACTGACCAGTGATGGCATTCGTTTGCGCACCAGCACCTGCAAGCACTAGGCCACCTTGCGAGATCACATAGCCCGGGGTAGCATCATTGTCACCAGTCATTGCCAACACGTTTGCACCGGGGTAAGTCAAGGTGAGCACGCCAGCGCCAGTTTTTTGAAAACGACCTACGGAAGTCATTGTGACCTGACCACTAAGAGTGAGATCATTGTCAATGCTGAGGGTGCTCAGAATCAGGTCCGTGGCAGCATCTACGGTGTAGCCACGATTGATCGAAGTAGCAGGACCAGTATAGTCCAAGGTGCCACCCGCAAAAACCAGATTGTTAGAACTTGCCGAGGAAGCTCCGATCGCGCTGGCGATGCCGCCATTGGCAAGCGCATCGACGGTCAAGGTGCCGCCTTCCAAGATGGTTGCTCCCGTGTAGGTGTTCACCAACCCCATGGTCAGAGTGCCACCACCTTGCTTTTTCAAGCTACCGATTCCGCCAATCGAGCCAGTGCCTGTCAAAGAGTACGAGTTGATGGCATCATGATTGAATACCGTCGACGAAGGGGCTACAGCTACATTCAGCACGGGATCATAGCCTGTCGCGGTATTGTTGAATGTGACCAAGCCTCCATCCACATACACTTGAGCTGTAGCGGCTGTCACAGCATTATACCAGTTGGCCGTCGTATTGACATCCCATACTTGGCCCGCAACCGTGCCCTCCCATTCATAGCTGGAGGCACTGGTGATGTTGAGATCGATCGAAGTGCCCGTGTCAACAATCGTTGCGACTACGCCCGGAGGCAAGGTGCCGAGTTGGAACGAACCACTGCCTGTCTTACTGCCATAAGCAATGAGCGGAAATTGTCCCACTGTCAGACCTGTCGCCGCAACATTGATCGTCGTCACCCCACTCACATCGAGAGCACCCGTCGTGCGGATCGGAGCTCCCGAACTTGATGGATTACCGCCAGTAGCCAACGATAAGTTGATGGTCTTTGGATCAGCAGAAGATAAGGTCACTGCGCTGGGGACGATGCCTTCATCGAGAGAATTAACCTTCACTCCAAGAGTTGTATTGCCACTCACAGAGAGAGCACCACCACCAGTGAACGCAGTGGTCAAATTCAAAGTGCCAGCACTAAGAACATTGTCGCCGGCATAGGAACTTGCTCCGGTTAAACTCAACACGCCTGCACCTGTTTTGGTGACTCCGCCCGTTCCAGAAAATGCTTGGGCTGATGCTAAGTTGAAACCAGCGCTATCGATCTTCAAGCCGCCCGCATCAACCACCGCCGTATCGAGGTCCGAAATGAAGGGCAGGGCCGTGGCTGTGGCAATTACCTGTGTGCCATTGAAAGTAACATTGGCCGTTCCATCACCCCCATCGATCAAACCTGTTTTCAATGTACCACCACTGAGATTAACGTTCGCATTGCCGCCACCATAGGTGCCCATAACAAATTGTGCCGTGCGCACTTCTGCGTTGCTGCCCGCACTCATGGTGAATGTAGCTGCATTGTTTTCTCCAATCCAAGTGATGCCACCAGACACATTGAGCAAGCTGTTTCCAGACATTGTCATCGTGCCAGGTCCACTTGCGCCTACGATGAAATTGGAGCCACCACCCGTTTTGTTGAAGGTGCCACCCGTCATGTTATAGACACCTGTGCCACCGTCGCGGCCGATGGCTATCCAGCTGTTGCACGAAATCGTGCCACCCGACTGCGTGACGATCCCATTTGAAGAGCCACCTTGACCCACCCAGAATTCATCATTCACCGAGACTGTGCCGGCACTCATGTTCATCGCTCCCGTTGCATTATCTGCCACGACGAAACGGCCACCACCGTTTTTGGTCAGGGAGCCCCCCGTCATGTTCAATGTGCCATTGCCGCTCTCACGACCAATGATCGTCCAGTTGTTAGTGACAATCGCACCGCCACTGATGGAGGTAATTCCTGTTGCGGAAGCGCCTTGACCAATCCATAACTCGTTGCAGGAAAAAGTTCCTGAGTCGATCAGCATCGTTCCTTCTCCATTGCGAGCAATGTTTACAAGGCCCGTTGCCGCCAAGCTACCCGTCGTATTGAGGCGGAGAGTGCCGACACCACGATTCGCTGGATTTGTGTTAGCTGCCCAAGGGTATCCACCCACACCCACATACATATCACCGCAGGTAGCACTGCCAGTGCCTTGCGCCATTCCCGTCAGAGTGCCGCCGGAAGCGGAACTGTCAGCAAGGTTGTAGGTGCCATTTGCACCATCAGTGCCAAGGAAAATCCATGAACCATTGGCCGTAGAGATTGTGCCCGCATTTTGATCCAAACGACCCGCATTTCCAGGTCCCATGCCGATTTTCCAGTCGCGGTTCGCGAACGATTCGCCGGCAGTCACGGAAGGAAAGTTCCCAGTTGCGACATTGACTAATGCATCACCATCGGCAGGAGCGCCTGCTCCCGGTGGCACGATTCCACCATTCCAGTTGCCGCCAACATTGATGTCCTGGCTTACCGAACCGTTCCACACGATATCAACGGCGGTTGCGGAATATTGCAAAGTCACGGCCGAAGCCACGAACGAATAAATGAGAGATTTTTTGAGTTTCATGATTGTACTTGGGTTTTATTCTATGGGTTTTGTATCAGTTATCTAATGTTGACGGGAGAGATTTGGTTGCGAAAAATTTCATTGAGGGATGAGAGGCTGCGCATCGGAATTCCATTGCCATCCAGGATGGTGGACAAAATAGAGGGCTTCTTTGACAGTCATCGCCTGTGAGGCAATGGCGCGATTTTGAGCCTGCGCGCTGCGCCAAATGTTCCACTCTGCCTCGGTTGGAGTGCTACGGTTTTGGTAGGGCACTTTGTTGCCGACCATCATGACAAGATAGCCTTCCATGCCAAAGTCCGTTCCCGTATGCGGCAAGGTGTGACGACCGAATCCCGTCGGACCATTTTCGCGATAAAATGCGAGCAGTTCCTGCAATCCAGAGATATCAGTTTCCTCACGACAAGCTTTCCAATACGGCGTATCCATGCGCGTATTCGCATAGTAGTGCAGCGCGAGGAAATTGCGGATCTCCTCCCATGTATTCCATAGCGCTTTGTTAAACAAGTTGCGGAACGTTTCCGTTGGCTTTAAGTTCGAATGCAGCAAAAATTCCACCAAGGTCTGTGACTCCGAGCAGACAATCATCAAGGCCGTGGCTTCGAGCGGCTCCACAAATCCACCGGCATTGCCAATGGCCACGACATTGTCCACCCACATGCGCTTGTAGCAACCCGAGCGGAATTTTACCACCCGCGGTGACTTCGGCGCTTTCGGGTTTTTGCGGGTAAATTCCTCAGCCGCTTGATCATCCGAGATGAAATGAGACGAATACACATAGCCACGGTTGACATGATGCTCGTGCTCGATCTGCCAAGCCCAGCCTGAATCCATGGTTTCCGCCGTCGTGTAGGGCAAAATTGGTTCGTCTGCCCCGCGCTCCCAGCCACCGACTACCGCACGATCACAGAACAATGATTTATCAAAGCTCACAAATGGCTCTTCCAATGTTTTGCCTAACAACTCGCTGTGAAAGCCGCTGGAATCGACATAAAAATCCGCTTCAAACTTTCTGCCATCTTCCGTGAAAACTGCCGAAATCCCCTTTGGCCCGCGCTCTGCCCCGACGACTTTGCCATCGATGATTTCCACGCCAATCGCTCGAGCGTAGCGCTCCAAGCATTCCACCAAATTCACATTCTCAATGTGAAAAGCATGCCATGGTTGCACATCGGGAGCGCCATTCGCTTGGCGAGCAAATACTTTGCCTTGCTCCATCATTGCCACAGGAACATCCACCGCAGAGAAATCATCGTCGCAGTAGTAGCCGTTAGGCTTTGGCAGAGCGCTCCATTGTGCATCTAACTGCTGGGAAAACCCATAGTAAAATTCCTTGCGCTCGCCCCAGAGAAAGCGAATGCCCAACTTCCATGTGGGTTTGGCAATCGCGTAAAACTCCTTGCGACTGATGCCCAAATAGTCAAACAAATGACGCGGGAAATTCGGTGTCGTGCCCTCGCCCACACCAATGATCCCAATCTCAGGACTGCGCACAATCGTGACACGCACCTGCGGGATCTTTCTCTTGATCGTTAATGCCGCGATTAAGCCAGCACTGCCCGATCCTAACACAAGGATAGACTGAATCATGGGTTTTGGGTTGGTAAAACGTTACTTGCATGAATGCTTAGGTATAGCATTCATTACTCGGCTAACCTACCAAGCCGGGAACCCGATGTCAATGAGATTTTGCGCACAACACTTGTGTTTTTGCGCAAGCATTACCGAGAGACATATCATACTAACGGAAGCATTCTACAGCATAGCTTTTCCGTGATCATGGCACTGAAAAAGTTCTGGTCACTAGGCTAAAAGATCAGTCCTCTCGACGAAAAAATCACTTAGGCCACTGGAAGCGCTCACGCCAAGATGGGCCGAGTTGCGAGCGCGGGATGCGGCTGATGCCATCTTTGTGCGTGATTTCAAGGTGGTAAGCTGTGACTTTTTTGATCACCACATCATCATATTTCTTGCCGCCAATGGTTTCGAGACGCGGCATTTCCTCGCCGATGGCTTGGTTCCAGACAGTAAGCTGATATTTTTTGCGGTATTGCGAAATCTCCGACTCCACCTTCGAAATGCTCGCCATCAAACCGGGAATCACCGCGCGCTTTTCTGCGATGATTTCCTGATTGAGTTGGGCCTCCTTGAGCAAACGAGCTTGTGTAGAGTCAAACGATTCCACTTGCTTGCGTTGATCAGTATAGCGCTGCTCCAGCAATTCCTTGCGATCTTCCAGATCAGCAATCTGCTCGGCTTGGTAGGCGATATCTTGGATCAAATCCGTCTTGCGGGAGGAAAATCCCATCCGTTTGTCCGCCATCACGCCCATGGCGACAGTGAAAAGCACAAGCATGACGATCCCAAACAGGATGCCAAAAACTCCAGCTTCATTATCACTTCCGAGCATGCAATTTTCTCATTGAGTCCGATCGATTATTTCGGCTTTTTCTGTGCTTCCATCTCCAAAGTGCGCAAGCGCAGTTGCAAGGCTTTCACATCCGCCTCACGCTTGGCACGCTCCGCCCGATACTGGGTTTGATACTCAGGAAAGCTTCGTATTTTAGCACGTTCCGCATTGATGGCGTCTTCACAATCTTGGATCTGAGAGCGGTATCGCGGTGTCTGCCGCAAGCCCGATTTGTTGACCTCAGCAGCGATGGCGTTTTGCAGGCCTTGGATTTTGTTTTCCAATCCCTGAATGCGGGCCTGCGCTTGGCTATTGTCTTGCGCTTTGCTATTGTAGAAACTCTCGGATTCACGGATTTTCGAGTTGATGTAATCAATGCTGCCGCGGATTTCTGTCATGTCCGCGGCGGCCCCTAGACCTTCAACCACTTCATGCTCTTTTTTGTAAAGCGCAGCCGCCAACTCTTTCGTAAACTGAAATCGATCGGCGAGATCGTCGGGCATATCATCCCATGCGATGGCTTTGCTGCCATCGGCGTGGCCGATGTTGGTGCGCAGGTCATCGATTCTATTGATTTTTACATCTTTGAAGGTAGCACCTGACTTCGTGGTCAGTTCCGGAATTTTCTCACCGATGGCACGCCCGCGCTCAGCAGCACGGTACGATGTTTTGTATTTTTCCCACTCACTTTGTAACGTTGCGATGCTCGTTTCGGCCTCGGAAATTTCGGCTTTCATTTCATCAATGCGCGTCTGGCGCAGAGCAATTTGGCGCTCAAGTCCTACGACTTCATCGGAGAGCTTCACGCGCTCTTTGCTTTTCTCGATGGTGTCCTTTTGCATGATGATGGACTTTTCATAACTCTCGATCTGACCGCCTTGATCGCGGATGATCGACTCGATGGTCTTGTCGCCACCTTGCATTTCCTCATCAAAAACCAGCAAGTAGAGTGAGCCAAAGCCCACGAGCACAACCAGTGCGAGGCCAGTGCCAATCACTCCCGGGCCACGGGAACTTGAAAACATATCATCAAACATTCCCATAATCGTAAATCAGGTAAAAAAGTAAGTAGTAAAAGTGTTAGAGTAAAAATTCGCTTCGAGATTAGCGATTTACCGGATATTTCCGCTGATATTGCGCAAATTCATCTTCGAGACCACGCTTTTTCGCCTGAAGTGTGGTGATATCCTTTTCCAGCTTGGCCATTTCTTCGTTCTGGAGCTCTACTTTTTTCTTGGTATCGGCCAGCTCATCGCTGCGATCCGCCGGCAATGCATCGATTTTCTCGCTTAGAATGTTCATTTCCCCCTCGAGGCGAGCGATCTCTGCTTTCTGCTCCTCGCGCTGCTTGACCAGAGCGGGATCATCTTTACAGGAGTTGAGAGAGAAGGCACACAGCACCATGAGTAGGGTAATCGAACGGTATTTCATGTTGGTAAATAGAGAAAAAAGTGATCAGCAAAAAATCTGAAATTGGTAGGCTTAGGGGCAGACCGTAGGCGAGCTTGTCTGAGGCGTGACACGTTGCGGAAAAATGCTCTTCGGAGTGACACGTTGATAAAAAGTCGAACTGTTGCTGGAGTAATTGCTGCTGGAGCCGCTGTTTCCAGCATTGTAGTAGTAAATCGTCGGGCCAGAGTAATAAGAACTGCGGTAGCGGCGCGTGCGGCTGCTCGTTCCGTAACTGGAATAGCTCGATGACATTTTACCGAAATTGGAAGGGCGCGTGCTGCGCGAGGTAGATGCAACCACGGGAGCAGGAACCGAGGGCGCATACGCCGCAGCGATGCGCTCCTGCGCCTTGCGTTTGGCCAGCTCTGTGTCGACCATTTTGTTGTAAGCAGCGATTTGCTTGGCTTCATCAAGCTGTGCTTTGTGAGCAATTTCTGGATCAATCCCAAAGTCCATCATTTGATCCAAGGTCAATTTGCTTGCGGTAACCCGAGACAACCCATCCTTGTGGCGGATCTGAATTCCCATGTGATCAACTTCCACCACCGTCACGTCTTCGTATACGCGGTGCTTGGCTGCAAATTTTGGATACTCCTTGCCGATCGATGTCATGCGCAGATGGTTTTTGTGCTTTTGCTCCGCAAGCGCGAGGTCTTTTTCGATCTTGGCGATGTCCACGGTAAGCTGCTCGCGCTCCAGACGCATATCCGTCAACAATTGGGTGGATTTCTCCACATTAGCAGATGCGAGTTCCGCTAGCTCGTGGCTGGGGCCAAGACGCTCCCAACGCATTTCCAGAAGGCGCACTTTTTGGCTCAACTCCACGCTGCGAGCTTGATCGCGCAAGATTTCAATCTCAAGCGCGGTTTGATCTTTTTTGCAAGACGACAGACTCGTTAGTAAGACCAGGCCAATCGCGGGGAGCATTAGAAACTTCATAACTAAGCAAACCAAAGCAATTTCCTAGCAGTTTGACAAGAGAAATCCACGGAAACTTTTACCTCGGGTTTATTGATTTTTATGATCTCAAATCATCGCCTGATTATAATGCATCGATAGTCCGCCTCGATTTATCATTTTGCATGGCACGGCAAATGCTTAGACGAAATCCATTATGCCATTCCTTCGAGCCAATTTGCTGATTCAACACGCGAAGCGAGGACTGAGCCTGAGCCTTTTGCTCGCCTCTGCGTTTTTCACTCGTGCTGATGAATCTGGCACTGGCAGTTCCGAGCTTCGCAAAATCATAGCCTCGGCGATTGAAGCACCCACTCCCGCAGAGCAACAGGAAATCATCCTTAGCCTCAAAACCAAACCATCACCCGAGGTCGTATCGTGGCTGAATCAATGGAAGGAAGGTGCGATTTATCTCTATGAAGCTCCCGACGGGAAGCTCACAGCAGTTACCCTAACTGGAGAGGCCGGGGCGGATGGCACGCTCGCCACATTGCAAGTCGCCGATGGCACACCGCTTCTCGATGCCTCAGGCGCAGCCGTTCGCATCAATCCCAAAACCACCGATTTCGCTGACACCACCTCGGGATTGCGCCGCGCGATGAAAGAAGTTTCTGATCTCGCGGCCTTGGCTAATCCCGATCTCGCAAAACGGCTACGCGCCATCCAGGATTCCTCGATCGGGCAAAATCAACAAAAACTTCCGGCTTTGCTTGCTCTGCAGCAAAGCGAAACGCATCCCAAAGCGGTGCGAGCCTTGAAGGAATCGATCGCGATCATTCAACTGAAATCCCCCGACCGCCAAGAGCGCATTGCCGCTTGCAATACGCTGGCAAGCATCAAGTCTCTGGCTTCACATGACATCATCAAATCACTGAAAGCCGAGGCCGAAAAAAGCAAAGATGCCGAACTCGTTGACGCGGCGCAAAAGGCCATCGTTGCGATCGACAGCCATATTTCCTCGATCAATGCCGTGGGCACCGCCTTTCGCGGGCTATCTCTTGGATCGGTGCTGCTCGTTGTTGCCATCGGACTTGCCATCACCTTTGGGTTGATGGGCATCATCAACATGGCTCACGGCGAACTGATTGCTGTGGGTGCTTATACCACATACATGATTCAAAACATTTTCGCCGCTGGGCTGCAACTTTCGCCCTTTGGTATGTCCATCTCGATCCCAGGAATGAATCTTGCCTCGGGCAGCAATCTGTATTTCATCATTGCACTGCCTGCGTCCTTTCTCGCGGCCGCTTTGGTGGGACTTTTGTTAGAGCGCTCAATCATTCGTTTCCTCTATCGCCGACCTCTTGAATCTCTGCTTGCCACATGGGGCATTTCGCTGGTGATGCAGCAACTTTTCCGCCTGATTTTTGGAGCGAACAATGTGCAGGTATCGAGCCCCGATTGGCTCTCCGGCAACTGGACCTTTAACGATGTGATTTTCGGTTGGAACCGCGTTTTCGTGATCGGTTTTGCGGTGTTGATCATCGTCGTGACTTGGCTGGTGATCAACAAAACACAGCTCGGGTTGTTGATTCGTGCGGTGATGCAAAATCGCAACATGGCCGCGTGCATGGGCATTCGCACCGAGCGCGTCAACATGATGACTTTTGCTTTTGGCTGCGGACTTGCAGGACTCGCCGGCGCTTTTCTCTCGCAGATTGGCAACGTCGGGCCTTCGCTCGGGCAAAACTACATCGTCGATGCCTTCATGACGGTGGTCGTCGGTGGTGTCGGCAACATTCTCGGCACAGTCATCAGCGCACTCGGCATCGGCATCGCCGATCAGACGCTGCAACAATATCTCGGCAATCCTGTGATCGGAAAAATACTCGTTCTCGGAGCCATCATCCTCTTCCTGCAATGGCGTCCCGCCGGACTTTTTGTAACCCGCTCACGCAGCCTCGACTAAACCAATGACTACGTCACCCATCAGCAGCCGCATCAATGTCTCGCTGCTCATCGCCACTGCCATATTTCTCGTAATCATCATGCCTGCGCTCAATGCGTTTGGCGTGATCGAGAACTTCACGCTGAATCTTTGGGGGAAATATTTGTGCTACGGCATCCTCGCGATTTCCATCGATTTGCTTTGGGGCTACACCGGATTGTTATGTCTCGGACAAGCGCTTTTCTTCACGCTTGGCGGCTACATGATGGGCATGCATTTGATGCTGATGATTGGCAAGCTCGGCCAATACAAAAGTGATCTTCCGGACTTCATGGTCTTCCTCGGCCACACAAAATTGCCATCGTTCTGGGAGCCATTCTATTCCTTCCCCTTTGCCGCGGCAATGGTGCTACTCATACCAGGCCTGATCGCTTTCATCTTCGGGTATCTCGCGTTTCGTTCGCGCATCAAGGGCGTGTATTTTTCGATCCTCACCCAAGCGCTCACCTACGGTGCCGCCTTGTTGTTTTTCCGCAACGACATGCTGATGGGAGGAAACAATGGCTTCACTGATTTCCGCTCGATGCTCGGCGCAAATCTTCGCGATCCAGGCACGCAACGGATTCTCTACATCGCCACAGCGTTGCTGTTAGTCGGTGTGATCGCGGGTTGCAAATGGCTCACGGCATCGCGTTTCGGACTGATTCAGCGGGCGATCCGCGACTCCGAAAACCGCGTGCTCTTTTCGGGCTACGCCACGGCCAGTTTCAAGCTCTTCATCTTCGTCATCAGCGCGATGATTGCAGCCGTCGCCGGTGCTTTGTATGTGCCTCAAGTCGGCATCATCAATCCAAGCGAAATGACGCCAGACAAATCGCTCGAAGCCGTAGTCTGGGTGGCGCTCGGCGGCCGCGGCACTTTGGTTGGGCCCGTTGTGGGAGCGGTATCGGTCAATGCGCTGAAAAGCTGGGCCACCCGCGCTTACCCCGATCTTTGGCTGATCATTCTCGGCGGCGCTTTTGTGCTAGTGGTCATGTTTATGCCCAAAGGCATCGTCGGCATTCCATCACAGATCAGCGGAATCATCACTCGCATCCGTAATCGATCAGCAGCAAAAGACGAAGCCAAAGTCGCCGCAGAACTCAAGAAAGCATCACCGACTCCACCCATCATCGACCCATGAGCCAGAAACCATTTCTCCTCGCCGCCGAGGGACTGAACAAAAACTTCGATGGTTACAAAGCCATCAACGATCTGAATTTTTATCTCGATGAAGGAGAGTTGCGCACGGTCATCGGCCCGAATGGTGCTGGCAAAACAACCTTTCTCGATTTGATCACGGGCCGCACCAAACCAGATGAAGGAACCTTGCTGTGGGATGATGCCAAACATGATCTTCTCAAGCTCAACGAATATCAAATCTATCGTCTCGGGATCGGTCGGAAATTTCAGACACCGACGGTCTACAACGATCACACGGTGACCGAAAATCTGATCCTTTCGCTCGCAGGGTCGCGGGGCATTTGGCATAGCCTTTTTGGAAAAATCACTTCGGAGCAACGCGATCGCATGGCCGACATTTTGGCCACCATCAAGCTCACCGATCACGCACAACGCAAGGCTGGCACCCTTGCTCACGGACAAAAGCAATGGCTGGAAATCGGCATGTTACTTGCTCAAGAAGCGCGCTTGTTATTAGTCGATGAACCCGCCGCTGGCATGACCGATGAAGAAACCTATCGCACGGGTGAGCTTCTTTTGTCTCTCGCAGGAAAACATACCATCATCGTCATCGAGCACGACATGACCTTCGTGCGACAAATTTCACAAGGTAGAAAAGTCACCGTCCTGCACCAAGGCCACGTGCTTTGTGAAGGACCTGTCGATCAAGTGC
>JBIIAI010000189.1:0-5567 GCA_044239965.1 Akkermansiaceae bacterium | reverse complement strand
GCTGTGATGAAAAAAATGCGTGAGACCATGATCGCAGAACTCACCGAACAAGGTGACCCTCGCATGCTTGGCAAAGGTCATGTATTCGATGAATACCAGCATGCCAACAACGGCCATGTCGGCTTTTACGAGCGCTTCATGAAAGGCGAAAAACTGCAAACCGGTTGGGTGCTACCGAGTGATTACGAAAAAGAGCCTCTCGATCAAAACGTTGCACCAACGAAACAATGAGAGACTCTTTTTGTTAGAAAATCACGTGCGATGCCTCAACGCTTGACCATACGCAAGCGCACGACCGCTCCGGCAACGACTGCCGAGAGTAACAACCCAACCCATTGAGTGTTGCGTTGCGTGCGTTCCAGATCCAACTGCAATGTCATCGGACGATCGCCGTTTACCTGAATGCTGCGACCAAATGTCAGCATTGTTCCGCGCTCGGGCACCGCGATTTCCAAACCTAAGGGAACAGGTTCCGCAGCAAGCTGTTGATTGACGATGCGATTCGCAATGGCCTTAAGTGCCGCATTTTCTTCGGCAGTGTTGCCCTCAATGAAACGGTCAAACTGCTTCGGATCGTAGTTGTAGCGACCTTGCAGAACAGGATTGATCGTCGCCGCTTGTTCGAGTTGTTGGTTGCCAACTTGCGATTCACTGCGATTGTCCAAAAATACCCGCTGACGTCTGGTGTTCAATCCGAGCACGGCCTGTTGCGTTTTCAGTTCGCGCAATTGCACGCGCGCATCTTCGTTGGATGCAGCATCGAGCAAACCATTGCGTGCCGCATTACCTAACGCAATGCTCGCCTTTTCTTGATCGCCACTCGCGAGCCAGACGTTTGCCTGATCTAACAAAGCTACCGCATCGGCAGAGCTACTCGCCTTGCGCTCGTTGACATATTGTTGATAGTTTTCCAAGCGGAATGAACCAGCATCACTGCGCTCTTTGAGATCAAAATCTCCTTCGTGACTCTTCAATTTCCAGCCTTCAGGAATCAGCACACTCCAACTCAACGATTCCATCGGGATGCTCAATGATGGACCTTCCAGTGCAAGATCATCTCCGGCGGAGGAGGCATAAACGAAGCGCAGACTGGCGGGCCGAGTCGCATCGGGAGAAGGAAATACATGGAATAGCCACGCATCGCCTTCGCGCACAAGACTCACGCCTTCATCATTGACGAGCACGTTGTAGAGCTGCGCATTTTTCGGCAATCGCAAACTCAGCGGACCTTTTTCGGCCACTTGCACTTGCAGGTTGACCGCTGTCAGCGCCTGACCTTTCGCTGAAATCAATGTGGTGAGAGTGCCATTGGTCACGCGCATTTTTTGCACGTTCGCGAGTTGATGCCGTTGAAAGCGGATATCTAACGGATTCGTTGCGGCATTGACTTTGAAGGAAAGCGCGGGAGCAGGTGTGCTGCGCAGTTTCGGCATCGCCGACTGCAAGACCGCCCAATCACTGCGCGTCCAGCCCTCGGGCATGGCTGCGTCCACTTGCAATTCCAAGCGCCCCCCCGAACGCACGGCCACATAGTAGGCGACTTGCTGGGCGTCTTCCAATTGCAAGGCACGCACGGAAGTGGCATTGGCATCCGTGAGTTGTTGTTGAAACTCGATTTGCACCGAATGAGTGCCGGAAACACTGTGTTTGCAACGAATCTCCCAGAGATCTGCCTCGCCCTCGACTTTGACAAAATCAGCAACCTCGTCACCGGTAGCTCGCACCGTAGCCGCGCCCGCTTCGGTCAATCCAGGGATGCGCACACGCATGTTTTTCATGCTAGCATTTTCAATCTGATAGACGAGGCCCACCGAGCTACTCATCTGACCTTCGCGCAAGACCACTTCATGAAAGACCTGTGCCGTCACCCAAGGATCGAGCTTGTCAATGCTAAGTCCCAGCTTCCAATCGTTTTGCAGCAAGCGAAACGATAAAGCACCATTGCGCAATGCTTCCGTGGCGTGCTTGCCGGGGGCGTCACCCAATTCGCGCGGATCCATCGGCGAAACATGTTCACGCTCGACGACACCCACGCGCATGCCTTGTTCCGGCACGATCGTGAGGATTCCCGATTCACGGGTTGCCTCACGAAGCATCAATCGAGGAACTTGCCATTTTTTGTTCGCTCCCGTGGCGGCTCCCGTGAGTGATAAATGAAATTCTTGCTCGCCCATCGTGCGACCATTCAAATGCAGTGTGAGCAAGCGCTTTTTCTCGACCTCGGATTCCGTCCAGTGACTCAACGATGCACCAGAAACGCTTTCCATTTCCATGCCCGCGGGAATTTCTAACAAAAGTCGGAAAATGCCCGAGCGCGTGATCGTAACTTTGAGGTCAGCTGCGAGCAACATGCGGTCATCGCCTAACGAAAGGATTTGCCAAGAATCGGCACGGAGTTCCGCCGCCACAGGAGCAACGCGCAGTTGCAACGATGCCGCAGCACTGCCGTAGCGATAGACTTGTTGCACCAAAGCTAGCGCTTCACCTTTCGCATCGCGAGGCAAAAGCTCCGCGTCAAAATCATCTGGATTGACTAACGAAAGTCCCTTCGGCGTAGCTTTCTCAGCCTGTGCATCATCGCCAAAAGCGATCGCCATCAGTCCGACTTCCCCAGCAGCAGCATTCACTCGCAATGGTTCGAGAGTGACATCCAGTGGCAAGGCCGCGCTTCCTTGCTGCGTCTCGACCACAAAGGAAAACGCCTTGCTCTGTGCGGGTTCTATGGCTACACGAAGTTCCGATTTTTTCGGATCAAAACGCCACACACCAACGGGACCAGCGCTGACATCACTGACGGTGAAACCTTTCGGAACAGTGAGAAACAATTCCGTCACGCGACCTTGCGAGGGCCGCACTTGAAACGAATGTCGGCCATTGATCACACCTGGTAGCGGCATAAATAGATGTGAGGCTTCGACAAAATACACTGACTTCTCCGCAGCGAGGTCACGCTGTTTCGGCCGCGAAACGATCTCCACCGACGACGCCGGTTTGAGCATCATCACGGCTCCACTCTCCTGCTCGCCGAGGCCCGCAAGTGCTTGCACTTGCGCTGCGGCAGAGGAAACAAACTCCCACCCAGCGCGATCCCAGCGCACACTGAGCTTGCGCATGGTGGCAACAGCACAAGGCAAGGTCCACGGTTGTTGGGGATCGGCGATGGGCATTTCAAAGCGCGCCTTTCCGGTCAACATACCTGCTTGCTCGGCAACCAGTTGGTAAGAAAACGCATCGCCTTGTTTTTCACGCACCACGCGCAATCCTGTGCCCGTAAATTCACCAAGCACAGCAGGAGCTTGAAGAAAGGCGAAACGATCACCGACTTCCGCACGCACCGTGACATCGATGCTTCCATACAAGCGATTCTCTTTGAGCGAGGCATCCACCATCATCGCATCTGCGGTTTTCGAAACGCCTGCGACTTGCGCATCCAAGGGTTGCATCGTCAGCATTGCCCCGACTAACAAAAAAGCCGCAACGGAACCCTCCTCAATGCTCGGTTTGCTGCGCTTGATTGACTTGATCAACATGACTAACGAGTATAGAGCGATGACCGCAAAGAACCATGGTGCACCAAAGTGTAGCGACAAGAGCACATAGGCTAGTGCAATCAATCCGCAGAAAATCCACCAACGATCGCGCAACATTCCACCACGAACTACTATTGCCAGTCCGAAAATTCCCAGAATCCACAATCCCCAGCCGACGTTGGAAAAAAGTGCACCTTCATTGCGCAGCTCGACGACCATCTCCGCACCCGCATTCACCACTGGCGCAGCAAATTCTAACATCGATGATGACACATGCACCGCTGGCACACTGTTGATCGCGAGCGCTACGGCAGTGCCTAACACCGCGGCAAAAGCAAGCCAAGCGAATTTCCCTCGGGAAGCGCACAACCATGCGAGGGCCATCAAAAACACCAAGCCCAAGGCATGCATCGGATGTGCCGCCAACCACAAAAATCCTGTTTCGCGAGGCACTGCATTCACTTGCTCTACCGTCCGATTCGTCGGCGTCAGCACACGGCCTTCATCACCACTGATCGTCCATTCACCCATGACAGTAGGAGCCTGAAGAATCGGTGCAACCAAGCGCACAAGCGATGCTTTTTCCGATTGTTGACCATAGCGCAGAGCGATCTCTACCGCTTGATTTAGATCATTTTTCTGCGGCAAGGGAATGACAATTTCGCCCTGATCTTCTCGCGGATTAGCCGTCTCTCCCTGCACCTTTGTTTCCCATAACACCGCCCCCTGAGGCAACTTCATCCGCAAGGCTTCACGACGTTTCGATTTCACAAAAAATTTCGCCTCGGTCACCCATTGACCATCGCGCGATACCGTGCTCGCGAGCTTCACAAAGTCCACCACTTGCTCCACGGTTTCGCCGGCCTGATACCAGGAAAATTTCACGCCTAACGTAAAATCTCGCGCGGTGTATTGCCATGCTCCGAGAGTTGGCGCAGTGCTTAGCATGCGATATTCTGTTGGTAGTTCATTGGCTTGCAGAGGCAGTAGCGATCCACTCTTCGCAACTTCTTCATGATTCACCTGCAAAGGACTGACCACCTGCATGTAGCCACGCTCACTCTGCACATTGAGTGGTCGAATTTCTCCGGGAGAAATCGTGCCACCACTCGCTGCTATTGGTTGCTCAAAACTCAACAACATCGTTCCTGAACCAAGCAAGGGGCGTGATAGCGGAATGATTAGTTGATTGCCATCACGACGCCACTCATGACTGATGTTTTGTCCCGTAATGTCGATATTGCCGACACCCTCTGGCACTTCCACACGCCACTCACTGGCAGGTGCACCGACGACAAAATAATTGAACAGCACCGATCCATAGACCGCACCTTCTTTGATCGAATAGAGATGAAACACATCGGCCTGCACACTTTGGCCCAGTGCTTCCACATTCATCGTTGCCGACCATGCGCCCTCTCTCGTCCGATACGCCTGTTGCAGGCCCAGGGTTTGCTTGGGGAAATAGGACAACGGAATTTCGATCAGCTTGTCGTTCGACTTTGCAGCCACACGATACCCTGCGGTCGCGACGACGCCAATCAATCCACGTTGGGATTTCGCCTGTGGATAAAGCAAGGGCAACAACACCCAGTCGCCCGCCTTGGCGGCTTCATTTTTTTCCAAGCGCAATTGCACCAACTGCCGATCTTTCACGGCTGAGGAAAAGAGAATTTTTAGGCGTTTGCGTCCATCGATCACTTGCGTGGCTAACAAAAAATCAGCCACCGCAGCACCCGTGCATGCGACAACGGTGAAGTCGGAAGGAATGTCAATCTCCCACTCACGCAGTGGAGCCTCGCGAATATCGAGTTCGATTTCCGAGATCATGCGTCGATCCGTTTCCGCCAATTCATAGATCGTTTGTTCTAACACCATCGTCTCGGGCAGCACGTGATCGGCAAGAACTTGATACGAATACTCTGCTGCGGGAAAACGATAGACGAAAGCTTGGCGCAAATTTTTCGCAGGCAAGGGAAACTGTTCTGGTGCGACTTGGATCAATCCCGTCGGCTCTAACACCTCCAACTTCACGGC
>JBIIAI010000188.1:0-5570 GCA_044239965.1 Akkermansiaceae bacterium | reverse complement strand
ACCAACATCGCGTCCATTTCGTGAACATCGACGCCGATACCAGGAGCGCGCAGGAGCAACACGGTCAAGCGACCACCCAAGTGCTCGCGGAATTCTTCCAAACCGGTGAGCACTTTGAGTTTTCCTTGGGCATCGCGCTGCAATAAGGTTTCGTGGAACATCGGCAGCTCCATGATCTCTAACACTTCACCGATGCGTGCGGCCGATGAGGCATCGAGCAGGCCAGCTTTGACTGAGTAGTTAACATCGAGCCACAGACCTACGGAAACTGCTGCTGCGTGGCTGAGAGCAAAGCCGCTGAGTTGCTCCATCTTGTGCGCGGCCCAGTGGCCGAAGTCGAGCGGGCGGCTGCTGCCCATTTCATAGGGGTCGCCGCCGAGGGCGATGTGGCGTGCATGCAGCAGTGCAGAACGCTTGACGCATTCTTCGAGGGCATCGCTTTCGAGTTGAGCCAGTTCTGCGGCGTGTTCTTCGATCCATGCGAAAAAATTTCCGTCTTTGACGAGTGCCACCTTGATGGCCTCAATCAATCCTTGGCGACTGATTTCGGGGTCTTGCGTGCGCAGGAAAAGGAAATCGTTGACCACGGCATAGGGCACGGCAAACGAACCAACCCAGTTTTTTTTGCCAAAAGCATTGATACCATTTTTTACCCCGACGCCACTGTCGTCCTGAGATAAAGTCGTGGTGGGAAAACGCATCAAGCGCACACCGCGATGCGCGGTAGCGGCTCCGAAACCAATCGCATCGAGAAATGCACCACCACCAATGCAAAGCACGTAGGAATGGCGGTCGATTTTTTCTTTCTCGATCTTATCCCACACGGCTCGCACAAGCGAGTCATCCGCCTTCGCCGCTTCACCACCGTCTTTGATCTCGATGCCGCAAAGCTCCAGGTTCGCTTGCGCAAAGTAGGCACTGATTTGCCCCTCTAACATCGGCCAAGCATCGGCCACCGAGCGTTCCAGATACACCAAAGCGCGTCTTCCCCCACCTTCAACGAGTAGATCCTGCACGAGAGAATTGCTCACAGCAAAGGCATCGCGTGTGAAGCACACACGATGAGTAAAAGGCACAGAAATGGGGAAATCAAAGCGTTCCATGGGCAGTTGGGGCGAAAGGACTACATCTTTTACGTAGCACTGACCACACTTTCTTCCAAAAAAATCTCCGCATGACACGCAGGAATCGTTGATTGGCTTGGTATGTCGATGGGATTGTTTTGCTCGTTTTCCCTCATTCGTTGCGCTGTGATGGGGTGGAGCGACGGCTTATTTTGTTCTTTTATGTTTTCTCGATAGTTCTTCCAAATCGGCGAGGTCTTGGGCTCTTGCTGCATGTTTCTTGGCGATGCGTAAGTCATCAATATGGAGATAGTAATGAATGTCATTGCCATTCTTCACTCTTTTGCGACGCTGCCAAGAAGTAGCGAATCCGAGTGGAGGTATGCTTGTGAGGAAATCTAACATCACTGGTGCTACGCCAAGCACAAATTGGGTGTCTTCTTTTGCTAGATCACTTTCTGTGATTTCGATCAGCGGTATGCCAAATTCCGCAAAAGCTTTTGCTACGTTACGAGCATTTTTCAGTGATGGTTCAATCCATAAATTGAGGTTTTTGGTGTAGCGTGGTTGCGAATAGTGGATCACAGCGTAACCTCCAACGATCAGGGATTTTACCTTATGCTTTGCTAATGACTGTAAGAGTTCTTTGAAGTCTGAGTTCATCGGGGTTGCGGTTTTTTAGGACCCATGCTTCTTTTACCATTTCCCAAGCGGCATCCGCACGTTCCTCTGCGGAACGCTTTTGCCAGTCATGAACGGCAATGTCCCGCATTTCCTCATAGCTGGCGCATTTGCGAACGATGGGCTGGAAGTTCGGACTCATGCGGAGTTATGTTTAGAGGGAATTAGGTTTTGAAGCAAGGACAATGATGGGTATGGTTATGGGTAGCAACGTATTTTCCGATTTTAATTCTCACCACCCAAAGGATGGAATGTTTTTCCCTTTGAGGTGTTCGGTTGCTGAGAAGTTGAAGCTGAACCAGCCTGTGCGACCTGTGGGGTCGGTGAGCTGAATGGCTTGAGTGGAAATGGCAGGATCTTCGTTGCCTGATCCGTAGTAGGCGACCTGTTGGCCCATGATTTTGAGTGTTAATTGAGACAGGATTTACAGGATTTTCAAGATTCCAAGATGGGGTTGATTGAGAAATACAGGGTTATTGGTGAATCGTTGATAGCCCAGGGTGGCCCGTTCCGGGGCTACCCTGGGAATAATCCCCCACAAAAAAAATCCTACCGCACCGTTAGGGTGCAAGGCATCATGAAGGAAGCGATTAATGCAGAATATTTTCTTTTTCTGTTAGTCTAACGCAAATCGAAAATAAGCACATCCAAGGCCCCCATTCATTCACGACCCCATTTATGCATTCCGGTAAATGGATGATGAACCGTCTCTTTATTGGCTACTGCAAAGTAATAGTGAGAGATTTTCGCGCCGAAGCTTCCACGCCCATTACAGTTATCAAATCTGACTCTAGATCACATTGTCGATCAGCAAGGCTTATTATGGTTTTGCCGGTATCGGACAAACCTCGAACTGAAACGTATTCGGCATTCCCGCCGGCCAGAACTACAGTCCGGATTGGACCGGTAGATTTTTCTATCCATGGCAAAATATCAAGAAGAACTGCCTTAACTCGTTTTGTGTATTCCTCACGGATTTTCAAATGATCCCATTCCTTATGATCCCGATCAACATATTCAAAGAATTGGCGACCCACAATATGATGCACGTGCCATCCTTCCGTGATATTGTAACCGGAAATTTGCTTGAGTTGTCTCCATGATTCGGCGGGTCTTGCCGAAGCCTCGATGCTAATGACGGCATCCATGGAAACGGATGCAGAAATACCCAGTCCAGTGCCAAACGCCAACAACACCGCAGGAAATTTTGCTTCTAAAGGTTTTTGCATGGCGTATGCCTGATACCCCATCATCCACGAGTCAGCATCTTTTACGATGCTGACCGGGCAACCAGCAGCTTTTGACAAGCTTTTAATCAACTCTTTCGGAACTTTGGCAGGTCCATCCGTCAGATCGGGTCGATGGAAAAATCCTTCGGAATCGATTACTCCAGGAACAGATAACGCGATAGCGTCATACTTTACTCCTTTATTGCGATAATGCCCAGAGAGGCTGGCCCAGTGATTTGGATCGACCAATTGTGGCAAGCTGTGATTCAGCCATCCGAGCGTGCGCACTACCATGGCCGGTGCATTTTTCATTTGCTCTAAAGTTGGAAACTCAGGAACCACTGCTGATTTAATGCGCGTTCCACCTATATCGATGCATAGTATATATTTCATTATTCAAAAATTATTAAGCCTCTTCCGCAAAATCTATGGGTAAAACGCCCGATCAGGAGAAGAACAAACATTTGTGATGACGAGCGTCAGTGGTAAAGTCAGGTGGTCTAAACAAAACAACCACGACACTCGCCATCACGCTCGAAAATTTACTCCGCTTGTTGTCCCCGATCAAGGGCTTTCTTTATCGTTCCGCCGAAATCGTCGGGCGCCGCACCCTGCTAGCCAGCTCACCAAGCAAGCTCATCAAAGTCACCGTCGAGCCCCGCAAAAACAGCCGCGCCGTCTGTTCCTGCTGCGGCAAGCCCGGCCCCACCTACGACACCCAAAAACAGCCACGCGCCTTCGACTACATCCCCCTCTGGAACATCCCCGTGCGCTTTTACTACTGCATGCGGCGCGTTGATTGCCGCCACTGCAACCGCGTCATCACCGAATCCATCCCCTGGGCCAGCGGCAAACACCGCCACACCAACGACCTCCGAATTTTCCTAGCCCAATGGGCACGCCTGCTGAGTTGGAAAGACTGCGCGAAAATGTTTCACGCCAAATGGGACAGCGTGTTTCGCAGCGTCCAATGGGTCGTCGCACACGGCCTCGCCCACCGTAAACTGGACGACATCACCGCCATCGGAGTCGATGAAGTCGCCTACACCAAAGGCCACCACTACATGACCCTCATCTACCAAATCAACGACGGCGCGCGCCGCTTGATCGGCATCGTCAAAGACCGCGACGAAAAAGGACTAAGTCACTGGCTGACCAATACCCTGAGCCAAGACCAGCGCGACGTCATCCAACATGTCTGCTCCGACATGTGGCGGCCTTACCTCAAAGTAATACGCGAAGTATTGCCCGCAGCCCTCAACATCCTAGATCGCTTCCACATCGCCAAAAAACTCAATGAAGCAGTAGACGAAGTGCGCAAACAAGAAACCAAAGAACTCGCGCAAAAAGGCTACGAGCCCGTGCTCAAAAAATCGCGCTACTGCTTTCTCAAGCGCGGCAACAACCTAACAGACAACCAAAAAATCCGACTCAAAGACCTGCTAAGCTACAACCTCAAAACCGTAAGAGCGTATCAGATCAAAGAAAGCTTCGATGTATTTTGGAGTTGCGTCAGCGTGCACCATGCGCGCAAATACCTGAGAGCCTGGAGCACACGAACGATGAAAAGCCGCTTAGCGCCGATGAAAAAATTCGTCAAAACCCTACGATCGCATGAGGAATTGCTACTGAACTATTTTCGAGCCAAAAAACAATACCACTCAGGGATGGTAGAAGGGTTTAACTTGAAAGTGGGCAACGCGATCCGCAAAGCCTTTGGTTACAGGAATTTCGAGCATTTGAGCATAGCCCTCTACCACCAACTAGGTGCCCTTCCCGAACCTCAATCCACCCACAGATTCTGCGGATGAGCCTTTTATTTTTATAAAAACAAATGAGTAGTGTGGTAGCTACGGGATAGCGCCGTTGTCGCACATCCTCTCCGGGGGTTACACGATTGAGAGCGACTCAATTTGATGTTTGATGTGTTTCACGCATTTTATACGATAAATAATAAGCCAACTTGTCAATCAATTTACCATTGTAGGTAGTTTTTTACGAATAATGATTTTAATCGTGCTACCGGATCACTTTGCGCTCATACTACGTGAGATGGGACCAACGATGAGGGACATATTCGGGGTGGTCTTCCTGTTCTTCTTCCACGTATTGCAACAGGCGCAAACGCGGTGAATCGTTGATAGGAAGAACTTTTGAAGGCATTTCATTTTCTCTCTTTAAAAAATCAGGAGTTACTAGGTTATCTGTAATTGGTTCATCAGGGAAATCTCTGCGTCTCCGCGTCTCTGCGCGAGTCATATTGTTTTCAACGATCAGTTCTATCAGTGGATTTCAGTGGTTTCAGTTGTTGACAAAGCCCGTTGCTCTGAACCGAGCAAATTGCGGAGAGTTTCTGACCTGCCCACCACTTTCAGTTGCACCCTCGGAATGAGGAAAACACCTCGCGTGCGTTCGCGGCATCGATGGCAATTTGCTCACGCAGGGCATCGACTGAGGGAAATTTCTGTTCGGGACGGAGGTGCTTGACGAATTCGACCTCTAACATTTTCCCGTAAAGATCGGAATCGTGATCGAAGAGATGCACTTCAAAAACGCGGGTGAGTCCATCGACTGTGGGGCGATTCCCTAAATTGGC
>JBIIAI010000185.1:0-5606 GCA_044239965.1 Akkermansiaceae bacterium | reverse complement strand
AGCCCGAGTGCGAGGGCCGTGTCCATGTCTTCTTCGAAAAAGATCAGCATCACGGGAACGCAGACGATGATGCTGGGCAGGACGAAGCCGCGGAAAAAGCGTCCAATCTCGGCGGTATGTGAGGCGAAAAAGGCGGCGAGGCCGATGAGGGTGGTAATTTTTCCGATTTCGGATGCCTGGAACTGCGGGATCACTCGGAAATCAACCCAACGTGTGGCGCCACCACGATTCACTCCGATGCCGGGAATGTAACAGCAGATCAAGAAGAATAGTCCGATGCAGAATAGCGGAATGGCGAATGCGCGAATTTGGCTGGGCGAAAGCAGCATGAGTAGAAAGCCACTGGCGAGAGCTGCGATGAGAATGCCGACCTGTTTGTTGAACAATGACAAGGGATTCTCCGGACTGGCTACCCAAAAGCTGGTGCTCGCCAGCATGACCATCCCGATCGCGACGAGGAGTGCGACGGAGCAGGAGATCAAAATGGTGGCGATGCGGAGCATGGGAGCGTTACTGTTGAGCAGGAACTTTGAGCACGAGGCCGATGTTGAGCGCGCGCTCGTTGCGGATGTTGTTCGAGCTCATCAGCTTCTGTGGGCTGATGTTGTATTTTTTTCCGATCGAGTAGAAGGTGTCGCCTTTACGAACAGTGTAGCTCGTGAACTCATTGCTGGAGGTTTCACTGACGGGAATGGCGCGCGGTGCACTTTCGAGATTCTGATTTGGGCTTACGCGAACGGGGCGCGGTGCCTGGGCAAGATCGCCACGTAGTTCACGGATTTCATCAGGAACGATGCCGCGAATTTCGTTTTGAGGGATGCGGAGCACCAATCCGGCACAGAGCTTTACGTCGCCGTTGGCATCGCGTAGGGCTTGTTCGCTGATGCCTTGTTTGCGTGCAATGGAGAGGTAGGTGTCGCCATTATTGACGGGGATGCGCTGGTCGCCAGGCTGAATTTGCGGCAGATCCGTCATGCTGGTGATGGCAGCGGAGGTATCAGGCCGCTCGGCGACGGCACTGCCAGCGGCGGCAGCTGCTGCGGCGATTGGTTTTTGGCTTGAGCTGGGAGAGCTACCATTCGAGGGAGAGTTATTGCTTGCCTCGGGGTTATTAGCTCCGAAATATTTCTGTGCAAAAATGCCACCGATGCCGAAGACGTGAAGGAGCGCGATGACGATCAAGGCGCGACCAACATTCATGTTCGGTATATCGCCTTCGATGTCCGCAGGGTCTGCCGTGGTAGCGGCGGGACGTTTCACTTGTCCTGTGACTTTGGCGTAGATTTTGCGAAAGACGCTACGCTGAAGAGGCTTGCGTTTGATGGGAAGGTTGCGTGGTTTCATGAGGAGATGGATTAGCGGAGGTTGTTAACGTAGTTGCGGAAAGCGGTGCCCCGTTGCTCATATCCGGTGAACATGTCAAAGGAGGAGGTTCCGGGGGAAAAGAGAATGGTCGAGCCGCGTGGGGCAAGTGAGCGAGCGGTGTTGATGGCTTCTTCGAGCGAGTGAACGATGGTAGTGGAAACGGCTTGGCCGAGTATGGCACCGAGAGGCTCAGCAATCTGACCGAAGGTCACGGCAGCGATTGCTTTTTGCTGGAGCAAGGGCACGACGGGTTGGTAGTCGAGGCCTTTTTCCTTGCCGCCGGCGATGAGCACTACAGGGCGGGTTTGCGAGCGTAGGGCACTTTCGAGGGCATGCAGGTTGGTGGCTTTGGAGTCATTGAGATACTCGACACCATCGAGTGTGCGCACGAGTTCGCAACGATGGGGTGGGGGAACATAGCCCGCAAATGCTTTTTTCAGATCGAGCGGTTTTCCGTAACAGCGGCAGGCGGCGATGGCGGCCATGATGTTTTCTGCATTGTGCAACCCGCGCAGGCTGGTGTCTTGATCCATGTTCAATACAGTCTCGCCAGCGTGCTCGATGGTGATGCCTTGAGAAAACCAGTCTGCCTCATCGGTTTCGGTGGAAAAAGTAACGGTCTTGGCTTGGAGCGGTGGCAGGAATTCGCCAGTGCGGATGATCGCGGTGCAGGCGGCATCTTGATTTTCAAAAATGCGCCATTTGGCCTGGCGGTAGCTATCGACGGTCGGGTAGCGATCCATGTGGTCCGGGGCGAAGTTGAGCCATACTGCTGCGTGCGGACGGAAGGTGTGGATCGTTTCGAGTTGAAACGAGCTAGCTTCTAAGGCGATGACTTCTGGCATGGGATGCTCCATCACAACCTCTGCGAGTGGTTTGCCGTAATTGCCACAAGGCACACAGGAGACATCGCTGGCATTGAAAATGCGGGCGATTACCTCGGTGGTCGTGGTCTTGCCGTTGGTGCCCGTAATTGCCACGGTATAGCCATCATAGTAGCCCCAGGCAAATTCCATCTCGCCGACAACTTTGTCCGCTTGTTGGGAAAATGCTGTGACGAGTGGTCCGTAGGTGTCGATGCCTGGGCTGACCACGAGGAGATCTGATTTTACCTGAACTCCTATATCTGTAGTAGCAAGAGGATGCAAAGAAACCTCGGGCGCGAAGCCTGTGATGGATTCTGCTTCGTCGTACACGGCCACGCTAGCACCTTCGCGCAAGGCGAGAGCGGCGGCGGCGCGACCACTGCGGCCTGCGCCAAGGATGACGATATGTTTTCCTGTGAGATTCATCGGATTTTCAAAAGTGCAAGGCCAATCAGGGCGAAGATCATGGAGAGTAGCCAGAAGCGGATGATGACTTGGCTCTCATGCCAACCGCCGAGCTCGAAGTGATGATGGATGGGCGACATCCGGAAAATGCGCTTTTTGCGTAGCTTGAAACTGCCGACTTGGAGGATGACCGACATGGCTTCCATCACGAACACTCCGCCAATGATGACTAGCAGCAGTTCTTGCTTGGTGGCGATGGCGACCGAGCCGAGTGCGCCGCCAATGGCCAGCGATCCCGTATCGCCCATGAAAACCTTGGCGGGGTGGCAGTTGAACCAAAGGAAGCCGAAGCCCGCGCCGACGAGAGCCATGAGGAACACGGTGAGCTCGCCGATGTATTGGTTGTGCGGGATTTTCAAATAATCGGTGGCGATGAAAAAGTGGCCAGCAAGGTAGGCGAGGATCGCATAGGCAAGTGCGGTGGTGATGGTGCAGCCGGTGGCGAGGCCATCGAGACCATCTGTTAGGTTCACGGCATTCGAGCAGCCGATGATAATGAGTGCGAAAAAGGGGATTACCAGCCAGCCGAGATGGATGATCGGTTCTTTAAACAAGGGGAAACAAATGGCGTCGATGGACATTTTTTGATCGCCTAACAAAAAACCGTGTGCGGCATCTCCGAAGCCTGATATTTCTTTTTTATAGAAAAAGAATGCGGCGGCGATCAGCGCGATGATTAGCTGCCAGAAGAGTTTGGTGCGGCTGCTGACACCATCGGACTTTTTCTCTTTGACCTTTTTGAAGTCATCACAAAAGCCGAGCAGTCCGCAAGCGCCCATGGTGCAAGCGCAAACGGCGACGAAGGGGTTGAGCGGATTGGCACAGAGGAGGGTGGCGATTAGGACGGAGCCGAGGATCAAGACGCCGCCCATGGTGGGTGTGCCGATTTTTCCGCCGTGGAGTTCAGCAAGTTTGTGAACCTCAGCTGCGGTGCGGATCGGCTGGCCGAGTTTCATCGAGATCAATTTGCGGATCACTCGAGGACCTGCGGCGATGCTGATGGCGAATGCCAAGAAGCAAGCGACAGCGGCGCGGAAGGTGATGTAGCCAAACAAATTTAGCACGTCATACGTGTGTGCCCAACCGGGGGTGCCGGAGGCGATTTCTGCTGCGTGTGCTTCTTTCCAGAGTTGATAGATCCAGTATAACATGACTATTGAGGGAAAACGAGTTTCATGACCATCTCCATGGCGGAGGTGCGGCTGCCTTTGAAAAGCACGGCATCGCCGGGAGTAATGATTGATTGCAAGTAGGCGGCGGCTTCTTCACGCGTGGCGAAATGTCGAGCATGTGGACCCGCGTGAGCATGAATCGCCTCAGCGCCATCGCCTGCGGTGATGAGTTGGAGATTGAGGCTAGCAGCTTTTTCGCCAACGCGCTGTGCGCCCTCGGCAGCGTGATCACCAAGCTCGGCCATGCGACCGAGGACGGCGTAGCGTTGATTGGTAGGGCTAACGGAAAATTGCGCGAGGGTTTCTAGCCCAGCGATCATTGACTCGGGATTGGCATTGTAGGTATCGTCGAATACTGTGACGCCTTGACTCACGAAGCGACGAAGGCGACCACTGGTGAGAGTGGCTTGACTCAAGCCGATGGCGATTTTTTCGCTCGGAATCCCTAACAGATGTCCAGCCGCTGCGGCGAGTAAGGCATTGGCTACCATGTGGTGTCCTGCTACGGGCAGACGAACAGCAACGGCAGCTTGGCCAGAAATGAGCAGATCGAAACAGGCACAGCCATCATCCTCGCGGATGTTCTCGGCGCGCACCACATCAGTGGCGCCACCAGTGGTGAAAATGCGTGCTTTGGTGAGCGTGCGGATCAGATCGAGAAAATCGCAGTTGTGAGGAATGATCAGTGTTTGCTCTGCGGTGAGATTCGCCGCGATGGCGGCTTTTTCCCGAGCAATTCCCTCGCGTGAGCCCATGAACTCAATGTGTGAGGTGCCGATGTTGGTGATGATGGCGATGCCAGGCTTGCCGATGGCGGCGAGCGGAGCGATCTCCCCCGGATGGTTCATGCCCATTTCATACACTGCTGCGGCATGCTCTAGGGTTGTTTCTAACACCGTGAGCGGGAGGCCGATGTGATTGTTCAAATTTCCACGCGTGGCGCAGGTGGGGAATTTTTGTGAGAGAACCGAGGCGGTAAAATCCTTGGTGCTGGTTTTTCCGTTAGATCCTGTGAGGGCGACGACATGGATGCGCAGCTGCTCACGCCACCAACTAGCTAGCTTTTGCAGTGCGAGCAAGGTATCGGGAACGAGAATGACGGCACCTTGTTTGGCTTCGCCATTCCACTCGCTGACGATCACAACAGCGGCACCTTGAGCAAGAGCTTGAGGGGCGAAGGCATTCGCATCGAAATTTTCTCCGCGCAACGCAAAAAATACGCAGCCAGGAACGAGCCTGCGGGTATCGGTGCAGACGCCCGCGTGCGCCAAAGCCTCAGCATCTCCGGCGAGGATGGTCGCGCCGAGGATCTGGGCCAATTGTGCTGCGGTGAGTGTTTTCATAAATCAGGGATCTTTGCGACGAGGTTTGTGCGTTTTGCGCGGTGGTAGAGATTCCCGGAATTTCGCGGCGGCGACGACGCGGGCTCGCAGGGCTTTTTGCGCTTCTTTTTTGTCATCGAATTCGATCGTGCGATCAGCGAATTGCTGATAGGTCTCGTGACCTTTGCCGGCGATGAGGACGATGTCTCCCGCCTTCGTGGCCTCGATGGTTTTGAAGATGGCTTCGGCACGATCTTCGATGCCGATGTGATGGTTGCCGTTCATGCCGCTGATGATTTCTTGCAAAATGGTGGCAGGTTTTTCACTGCGCGGATTGTCCGAGGTGACGACACAATAATCGCTGAGGCGCGAGGCGACTTCGCCCATCAGCGGACGTTTGCGTTTGTCGCGATCAC